>DAIRVC010000230.1:0-1680 GCA_036803025.1 Anaerolineales bacterium | reverse complement strand
TACTACGGGAGCCAGAAGGTGATGCCCAACTACAACGTGATGGGCGTCGCCAAGGCGGCGCTGGAATCCTCGGTGCGCTACCTGGCCGCCGAGCTGGGCCCGCAGGGCATCCGGGTCAACGCCATCTCGGCCGGCCCGGTGCGGACCTTATCGGCCGCGGGGGTCAGCGGGTTCAAGGACCTGTACCGCGCCTTCACCGAGATCGCCCCCCTGCGGCGCCCGATCACCATCGAGGATGTCGGCGGAGCGGCCGTCTGGCTGGCGTCGGATCTCTCGCGCACGGTGACCGGCGAGGTGGTCTACGTTGATTCCGGCTACAATATTCTCGGTTTGACTACACCACCACCCGCGGAGTAGCCGCGAGGTCGAGGACGCATGCGCCGATTCTCCCGCCCCCTGCTCGCTTCCCTGGCTCCTCGCGTCGACCCCGACGAGAAGCCCTACCGCGTACAGTTGGCGCGGGCGGCCGTGCGGGTCTCCCTGGTGCTCCTCGGCTGCTGGCTGCTGACCGAAATCCTGATCGTGCAGCTGCTCCGGCCCGTCTCCGACCATGCCTGGCGCTACGACCTGCTGGCGATGCTCGTTCTGGCGGCGATCCTGGGAGTGGCGGAGGCGTTTGTCCGCAAGGGGCGCACGACGGTCGTCGGATACATCCTGGCGATCAGCTACTTCCTCTATCCGCTGGTGAATGCCTTCCTCGTCCCGCAGGACGTCTACCTGGTTAACGTCGCCTTCTTGATCTCGATCGTGGCCGCCGGAGCGATGGTCGGCGGCGGGCCCGCCTACCTGTTCGCCGGCCTGACAACGCTGGCCAACCTCGGGACCTGGCTGTACGCCAGCGGCAATCCCGACGCCCTGGTCCATCCCTTCGACGCGACAACCGGGGCGATCTTCCTCTTGAGCAATACGATCGTCGCCGTCGCACTGGCGGCCGTGTTGAACTTCTACTCCAGCTACATGCGGCGCAGCATCTCGGCGCTGAACGTGCAGGCCGAGCAGATGACCGAACTGGCGCATACCGACCCGATGACCGGCCTGGCCAACCGGCGCTGGCTGATGGAGCAGCTCGGGCGCGAGTTCTCGCGCGCCCGGCGCTACCGGCGGCCGCTCAGCCTGTTGTTCCTCGACCTCGACGGCTTCAAGGCGATCAACGATCGCTTCGGCCACATGTTCGGCGACGAGGTCCTCACCGGGGCCGGGCGGGCGATGAAGTCCGTGCTGCGCTCGACCGACCTGTTGGCCCGCATCGGCGGAGACGAGTTCGTCGTTCTGCTGCCCGAGACCGGCATCGAAGGCGCCCACAACGTCACCGCCAAACTGCGCAAGTCGCTCACCGCCTACGGCCAGCAACTCGGCCCGGCCGTCCCGATGTTGTCTTTCTGCGCCGGCGTCAGCCAGCTCCATGCGGACGATTCCACGATCGACGACATCCTGTCCCGCGCCGACGAGGCCCAGTATCTGGCTAAGGGCACGGGCCCCGGGCACACCCGCTCCGAACGCGAGCTCGTCGTCACTCCGCCGCCTTCGCCGGAATAGGGCAGCGGCCAGCTATCAGCTATCAGCTTTCAGCGATCAGCAGTCGGAGGCTGGGCAGGACCGGTATCTGTTCCCATCGCAAGTAGCATGTGGCGATTGGCGGATGGCATCTAGCCGATGGCAAGTGGCAAACTGCAAATCGTT
>DAIRVC010000229.1:0-2367 GCA_036803025.1 Anaerolineales bacterium | reverse complement strand
TGGGAGTGCTGGTGTGCGCCCGGCAACTGGCCCGGCGCGGCCTGGTCCCGGCCCTGGTCCTGGTTGAGGCGGCCAGTTTCGGCGGCCCGCAGGGGACGCGCAGCCTGGCCGCCGCGGCCGAGAAGGGCGGATTGCTGGTGCGCGTGCTGGCCTGCGGCGACGACCTGGCCGTAGCGCTCTCCGCCGCGCGGCTGACCGGACGCCCCACGGCCACGGCGGCCTGACGTTCCAAAGGACAGGACTCCTTGAAGAGAACCGACATCATCCTTTCCGTCTTCATCGCCGGTTTCGTCAGCCTCGGGCTGGAAATGACCGCTTCGCGGCTCCTCGGCAATATCTTCGGCACCAGCAATCTGGTATGGGCGAACATCATCGGGCTGATTCTGGTCTACCTGAGCCTGGGCTACTTCCTGGGCGGGCGCTGGGCGGACCGTTCCCCGTACAAGGCAACGTTCTATCGCATCCTGGCCTGGGCTTCCTTCACCGCCGGCCTGGTGCCGATGGTGGCCGCCCCGGTCCTGCGCGCCGCGGCTTCGGCGGTGGAGACATTGGATACGGCCGTGATGCTGGGTTCGTTTCTATCGGTGCTGGTGCTGTTCAGCGTCCCGGTCACACTCCTCGGCTGCATCTCACCATTCGCCATCCGCCTGGCAATGACCGATACGGGTCAGGCCGGGAGGATTTCCGGTCGAATCTACGCCGTGTCGACCTTCGGATCGATCCTGGGGACATTCCTGCCGGTGTTGTGGCTGATCCCCAGCCTGGGAACCGCGCGCACGTTCCTGTCGCTCAGCCTGGTCCTCATGGCTACGGCGCTGGCAGGGATGGCCTGGACCGACAGGAGGCTGGCTCTCAAACACCTGTGGATGCCGATCGTCCTGCTCGTCCTGGCCTGGGGCGCGCTCGGCGGTCCGATCAAGACCACCGCCGGGCAGATCTTCGAAGGCGAGTCGGCCTACAACTACATCCAGGTCGTCGAGCGCAACGGCACGCGCTACCTGCTGCTCAATGAGGGGCAGGGGATCCACTCGATGTACACGCCGGGAGCCGAGGTCGCCACTTACGGCACCTGGGACTACTTCCTCTCGGCGGCCTTCTGGAACGCGGCCCCGTACGCGCCCGAGTCGATCCAACGCCTCGGCCTGGTCGGCCTGGCAGCCGGGACGATCGCGCAGCAGTACACCGAGGTCTTCGGGGCCATTCCGATCGACGGCTGGGAGATCGACCCCGGCATCGTCGAGGTCGGCCGTGAGTACTTCGATATGCGCGAGCCCAACCTGAATGTGATCGTGGCCGACGGCCGCTGGGGATTGGTGCACAGCCCGGAGCGCTACAGCGTCGTCGGAGTCGATGCCTACCGGCTACCCTACATCCCGGCGCACTTGACGACGCGCGAGTTCTTCGGCGAAGTGCGCGACCATCTGACGGATGAAGGCGTACTGGTCATCAACGTCGGCCGCACCCCCGACGACCGGCGCCTGGTGGAGGCCATGGCCAGCACGATCGGATCGGTCTTCGCCTCGGTTCACGTCGTCGATGTGCCGGCGACCTTCAATACGATCGTCTACGGCACGGTCCGGCCGACCTCGGCGGCCAACCTGCTTGCCAACCTGGAGGCGCTGAGCCGGGCCGGCGCGCATCCTCTTCTGCTGGATACGCTGACGCGCACGCTGGCCAACCTGCAGCCTACGCCCGCGCCGGGCGTCGTATTCACCGACGATTGGTCGCCGATCGAGCAGCTGACGAATGCCATGGCCATCCGCTTCATCCTGGGCGGTGACCTTGACAGCCTGCGATGATCAACCCATGACTCCGGCCCGACGCTCCCCCGCAGGCCTTTGGCCGACATTCGCTTGGAGGTTGGTCCAGGCCCTCGTTCCGATCGTCCTCGTCCTCACACTTGTCCGGATGCTGCTGACCGAGGCATTCGTACGCTTCGAGTACTCGATGCCCGGGTTCCCGGCCGACCGCTACGGATTCTCGACGGAAGATCGCCTGCACTGGGCGCCGATCGCGCTTGACTATCTTCTGAACGACTCGGGGACGGACTTCCTGGGCGATCTGCGTTTCGCGGATGGTCGGCCGGTCTACAACGAGCGCGAGCTGCGGCACATGGACGACGTCAAGCTCTTGGTCCAGGCGGCTCTGCGCGTCTGGGCGGCCGGCCTGGCGACGGTCGTGCTGCTGGTGGGCGCCTTGTGGTGGCGAGGGCATCGCCGGGAGGCACTGCGTGGTCTATCGGCCGGGGGATTGCTGACCCTGGGCGGGATGGTGCTGCTGGGCCTCGGACTGCTGTCCGCCTTCTCGACGGTCTTCGTCGGTTTCCATCGCATCTTCTTCGAAGGCGACACCTGGCTGTTCTACTAC
>DAIRVC010000228.1:0-2666 GCA_036803025.1 Anaerolineales bacterium | reverse complement strand
CTCGTCCCCGAGGGCTGGGCCCGCGACCAGGTGACGCGCATCGTCTCCGGCCTGTATGCGTGGATCGACAACTCTCGCCCGGCGCCGGACCTGTCCCTCGACCTGCGCCCGCTGCGCGAGAACCTGTTGACCGGGGCGGCTTCGGACCTGGTCGAACTGGTGGTGGACTCCTGGCCGGCCTGTACGCTGGAGCAGCTGGAGGAGATGTCCCAGGCCGCGCTCGCCATAGGCGAGACTCCTATCCTGTACTGTGAGCCTTCCGAGCCCTTTCGCGGGCTCTTGGTGGGGTTCGCCGGCGCGATGATCACGGACCAGGCTCGCCAGATGCAGACCGTCGTCCCGCTGGGGCAGGACTTCGTACAGGACCTGGGCGGCGGTGACGTGATGGCATTCAAGGAACAGCTGCGAATGCTGCGGGTGGTGGCCAAGGGCGGCTGGATGGTCGCGGTGGCGCTGCTGGGCTTGATCATGGCCTGCGTGGTGCGCTCGTGGAGGGGGCTGGGGCGCTGGTGGGGCATCCCCACGCTCGCTGCCGGGGCCGTGTGCCTGGCGGCCGGGCTGATTGGCGGCGGCCTGGCGGTCAGCGCTCTGCAAACGGCAGCGGATTCGGCCGGGGCCAACCTGCTCGCCTCAGTATTGCCGGTCATTGTGAGCGGCGTCCTCGACCAGGCCCTGGGCCGCATCCTGCTCCACGGCGCAATAGTGGCTGCGGGAGGTGCGGTCGTGCTGATCGGCGGGACGCTGCTCGGCCGGCGTTTCGCGGAACCCGGGGTGACGAGTCCGGCAGGCGCACCGCCGGCGGGGTCCGCGGCGGCGCCGCAAACGGCGAAGCGGGGCCCTCGCCCGCCGGGTGGGGGCGGAAGCCCTAGCGGGCTTTTCGGCTAGCGCACAGCCGCAAGCTAGCTTGATCCAGCTTGCCAGATGGGAAGGGCGCCCAGGTTGCAGGGCGCCCTACTTTGTCTGCGGGTTCAATAGAGGCCTACCGGCATGCCGCCGCTCTACAAGTAGTTCAGCTCGTGGGCTTGTTTCTCGAGCTCCTCGCGGAATTCCGGGTGTGCGATGTCGATCAGCGCCCGCGCCCGATGACGGATCGTCTTGCCGTACAGGAATGCGACGCCGAACTCGGTGGCCACATAGTGAACGTGATTGCGGGAGGTCGTGACGCTGGCCCCTGGCTTGAGCATAGCCACGATCTTGCTCACGCGCGAGCCGTCCCGCAGCGTGGCGGTCGAGGGCAGGGCGATGATCGGTTTGCCGCCCTTGCTGCGGGCTGCCCCGTAGACGAAATCCACCTGGCCGCCCACGCCGGAGTAGAACTTCGGGCCGATGCTGTCGGCGCAGACCTGCCCGGTGAGGTCCACCTCGATAGCGGAGTTGATCGAGATCATCTTGTCATTCTGCGCGATCACGAACGGATCGTTGACGTACTCGGTCGGGTGGAGCTCGATGATCGGGTTGTCGTCGACGAACTGGTACAGGCGCTGGGTCCCCAGAAGGAAGCCGGACACGATCTTGCCCGGATGGAGGGTCTTCTTCTCGTTGTTGATCACGCCGCGCTGCACCAGGTCCATCACGCCGTCGGAGAAGAGCTCAGTATGGATCCCCAGGTCGCGCTTGTCCTGCAAGAAGTTGAGCACGCCGTCGGGGATCGCGCCGATGCCCAGCTGAAGCGTCGAGCCGTCTTCGATCAACTCGGCCACATGGCGCCCGATCGCTCGGCTGAGTTCGGTCGGCTCGCCCATCGCCAATTCGGCCAGCGGGTAGTCGACCGGGATGGCATACTTGATCTTGGAGAAATGGATGAACGAATCACCCAGGGTGCGAGGCATGCGTTCGTTGATCTCGGCGATGACGATTTTGGCCATCTGCGCCGGCGCTTTGACCAGCCCGGCTTCGATGCCCAGGCTGCAGAAACCGTGCTCGTCGGGCGGGGCGACTTGAATCAGCGCCACATCGGGCGTCAGTTGGCCTTCGCGCATCAGCAGTGGGACCTGGGACAGGAAGCAGGGCGTGAAGTCGGCGCGGCCTTCATGCACCGCCTTGCGCACGTTGTCGCTGATGAACAGGGTGTTGATGCGCAGATGCCCTTCCATCTCGGGGTCGGCGTGCGGGGCGGGGCCGATGGTCAGGACCTGGGTCATTTCGACGTCGGTCAGCTGATCGGCGCGTTGCACCAGGGCGGCAAGCAACTTCTGCGGCACGGAAGCGTTGCCGGAGAGGAAGACGCGTTGCCCGCTCTTCAGGACGGCAACGGCTTCTTCGGCCGTGGAAAGCCGAGCTTTGGAATCGCTCTGCCATGTCATGTGTAGGAGCTCCCGACATCTACCAGGCGGTTCAGGTGTTTGATCTGCCCCTGGTAGGTATTGACGCCGCGCTCCAGGGCGGGGATCTCCTGCAGGGCCTTCTCGACGCCCATCTTGGCGATGGCTTCGAGGTACGGATAGGCAGCCGTGAACAGCAGGTGAGTGCCGGTGCGGCCGAGGACACCCGGCAGGTTGGGCACGCAGCAGTGGATGACGCCCTCGTCGATGTACGTCGGACTTCCGTGGGAGGTGGGCCGCGAGGTCTCGAAGCAGCCGCCGGAATCGATTGCCATATCGATGACGATCGCCCTGCGCTTCATGCGCGAGATGATCTCGCGCGAGAGGACGATCGGCGCCCTCTCT
>DAIRVC010000227.1:1075-2800 GCA_036803025.1 Anaerolineales bacterium | reverse complement strand
GCGCCAACATCGTCATCAAGGCCACCAAGGTCGACGGCGTGTATGACAGCGACCCACAGAAAGACCCTCATGCCAAGCGCTTCAGCCGCCTGACCTACATCGAGGCGCTCAACCGCCGGCTGCAGTTCATGGACAGCACCGCCATCTCGTTGTGCATGGACAACGCGCTGCCGATCCTGGTCCTCGACATGTGGCAGCCGGATGCCCTGATGCACGCCGTCACCGGGCAGGAGATCGGCACGATCATCAGCAGCCAGGCCTAGCGGCGGCGCCGCGGGCCGGGCTTCGCAGATTCTCCCAATCTGCGCTATCCTACTGCCGGCATGCGCTCCGAACCGAATCCCCCAAGGAGGGCCGCGGATGGTCAACGACGCCCTGGTCGAGGCCGAGACCCGCATGAAGGGAGCCGTGCGCGCGCTGGAGGATGACCTGGCCGGGATCCGCACCGGGCGCGCCTCGCCGGTGCTGATCGAACGCCTGGCGGTCGAGTACTACGGGACGCCCACCCCGCTGGTGCAATTGGCGACCATCGGCGTACCCGAACCACGGCTGCTGACCATCCGCCCCTTCGACCCGGCCAGCCTGAAGGACATCGAACGCGCCATCCTGGCATCCGATCTCGGGCTGACCCCCAACAGTGACGGCAAGATGATCCGCCTGAACATTCCCGCCCTGACCGAAGAACGGCGGCACGAGCTGGTCCGCATCGTCCACAACCGGTCGGAGGAGGCCCGCGTCGCCGTGCGCAACGTGCGGCGCGACGTGCACAACGACCTGCGCGAGTTCGAGCGAGAGAAGATCATCTCCGAGGACGACCTGGAACGGGGCGAGGATAGCCTGCAGAAGCTGACCGACCGGTACATTGAATCGATCGCCGAGGCCAGCAAGCGCAAGGAAGCCGAAGTCCTCGAGGTCTGAAACGGCGAGTGCTGATGGCCGGCAAGAAGAAAGCCTCTCTGCCCGAAAAGATTCCCGCCCACGTGGCCATCATTATGGACGGCAACGGCCGCTGGGCGCGCGCGCGCGGGCTGCCGCGGCTGGCGGGACACCGCGCCGGGGTCGAGAACCTGCGGCGGGTGATCGAGGCTGCCGTCGAATTCGGCATCCGCACCCTCACCATCTACGCCTTCTCGACCGAGAACTGGGCCCGCCCGCCGGACGAGGTGCGCGGGCTGTTGAATATCCTTGAAGACGTCATCGATCGCGAACTGGACGAGATGAACCGCAACGGGGTTTGCCTCCGGCACGTCGGCCGGCTCGAGCGTCTCGACCCGGGCCTGCAGCTGAAGGTGCAGAAGGCCATCGACCTGACCCGCGACAACACCAAGCTGGTGTTGAACATCGCCTGGAACTACGGCGGCCGCGACGAGATCGTACACGCGCTGCAAACGATTGTGCGCCAGGGGATCCCGGCCGAGGCGGTCGACGAGGAGCTGATCGGACGGCACCTGTACACGGCGGGCAGCCCCGACCCCGACCTGGTGATCCGCACCTCGGGCGAGATGCGCACCAGCAACTTCCTGATCTGGCAGGCGGCGTATGCCGAGTGGTTTGTGACGCCGACGTTGTGGCCCGATTTCGGCAAGGACGAACTGCGGGCCGCCCTGATCGAATTTGGTCATCGGGAGCGGCGATTCGGCGGCGTGCCCGACGCGCTGCCGCCGGGCTGAGATGCTCCGCGACCGCATCGCAATCGCCCTGCTGCTCCTCCCCATCGTCCTGTGG
>DAIRVC010000227.1:0-1065 GCA_036803025.1 Anaerolineales bacterium | reverse complement strand
GCTGGGTCTACCCGCTGGCCGTCAGCCTGGTACTCGGCCTGTGCGCCGCGGAGTTTGTGTTGCTCTTCCGGCGCGCCGGGCTGCGGCCCTCGATGCCCCTGGTGGTCGGGGCCGTCGTGGCGCTGGCGGCGACGCGAGCAATCGACGGATTCGCCGATGCGCCGCTGGTGCTCACCGGTCTGTGCCTGCTCGGCATGACCTGGCACTTGGTGGATTACGAGCGCGGGGCGCCCGCCTCCGGCACCGACTTCGCCCTCACCCTGGGGGGTGCGCTCTACCTGGGGTGGATCGGTTCGTATCTGATCTCTCTCCGCAATCTGCCGGACGGCGAGTGGTGGGCGCTGACCGCGCTGCCGAGTGTCTGGCTGGCCGACTCGGCTGCCTATTCGATCGGGAGGCGATTCGGCCGGCACAAGATGGCGCCCCGCCTGAGCCCCAAGAAGAGCTGGGAAGGATACCTGGCGGGCGTGGTCGGCGGGGCGGTCTCAGGCATGGCCCTGGGCGCCCTATGGAGCCTGGGGGCCGGCCCCGGATCGGCGCTCGGGCCGTGGACCGGGCTGGCGTGCGGCGGACTGATCGCCGTGCTCTCGCCTCTGGGAGATGTGGGCATCAGCATGATCAAGCGCCAGCTGCAGGTCAAGGACTCGGGCACGCTGCTCCCCGGGCACGGCGGGGCGCTCGACCGGCTGGACTCGTGGCTCTGGGCAGGGGTCCTGGGCTACTTTGCCGCCATCCTGCTCGGCGGCGCTTGACATCGCCGGCGGCTTGCCCCCCGGCATGTGCGGTGGTATACTCTCGTTCCAGCACACCGAGCCCGCTGGGCACCATTTCCCCAGTCTGCCTTTTCAACGTAGCGTAGACCCACCCAGGATGACCTGATTCCGCTGGAGTGACCCGGCCGATCCGGGCCCCGGCGAGATAAGCCCAGTCCCCCGCAGGGAGTTGCTTCATGAACATCAGCGAACTAGAAGCCATGACCTTGTCCGACCTGCGCGTCATGTCGAAGGATCTGAACGTCGTGGCGGCGAGCCGCATGAAGAAGGAAGACCTGATCGTGCGGATCAT
>DAIRVC010000226.1:0-2879 GCA_036803025.1 Anaerolineales bacterium | reverse complement strand
CCCATCGGCACAAGGAGTTGCAGCCCTCGGCGCGCCGAGGCCGGTTCTTGCCGTAGCCCTGAGGCCGTGGACATTCGCCGGCGACCCGGCGCGTTGGGAAGCCGCCATCGCCGCCGCGCTCGGACAATGGTGTGCGGCGCACGGCGGGCATCTCGTCTTCGTCCCCCTGCACGACAGCTCGCAGCCGTTGGAAGACGACCGGCAAGTCGGCGAGCGCGTCGCCGCACAGGTCGGGCTGCCTGATCGCGTGCGCCAGGTCCCGATTGGGGCATCGACCTCCGAACGATTGGCGATCCTAGGTTCGGCTGACGTCGTGCTCGGGATGCGCTATCACGCCCTGCTGGCGGCGCTGGCGGCCGGTGTGCCGTGCGTCGGGCTGGCTTACGACCCGAAGGTCCAACACCTGATGGACGAGGCCGGCAGTGGCGGTGCGGTGCTGAAGCTGGAGGAGCTGGACGCCGGAAGCCTGTCGGCGCTGCTGATCGGGGCGACGGAACGTCCGGCCGGCCGGGAGCGCATCGAGGCGCTTCGGGCGCGTGCGCAGGCCGGTCTCGACCGCGCGTTGGAGCTGGCGCGCAAGCCCGCGCAACCGGCTCTCCCGCCGCTGCTCGGCGAGTTCGTCCTGGGCCAATCGACCCACCTTGCCGTGCTGGAGGCTGCACTCCGCCGGCGGTTCGACCTGCCCGCCTCCCACGGATCGCGGGCCGAAGGCGGCCTGGCGGCCGTCGACGATGCCGCAGGTCGGATGGGCTCGGCTGTTCGCGAGTTGGAGCGGACGCGCGGGGAGCTGGAGCGCGCCCGCCAGGAGGCGATCGGGGTCCGGGCACAGCTCAGCGAAACCCTGGCCGGGAAGCAAGCGGCCGAGAACCTCCTGCGAGATGCGAATCGTGATCTGGCTGCCCTGAGGATGGACTTGGAAGTCGAGCGCTCCCGCGCCGCGGAGGGCTCGGCTCAGTATGCCGCTCTGCGGGCGACCGCCGGTGTCCGGCTGCTCGATCGCTACTGGCGCGTGATGCGCCGTTTGGCGCCTGAGGGGAGCCCCGCACGCAAGTTCCTTGTCCAGGCCAGAAGCGCGCTTGGCGGCGTCCACCCATCGGCGCGCTGGGCGATCTCGCGCAAGGGGGGGCTCGGACGACTCACCTCCGGCCCCCGGTGGCCCGCCGGCCGACGCGAGCATGCGCCTGGCGATGAGGGCTGGCTCAGGGCGCTCGAGAGATTCCTGGACGAGAAGCTTAGCCGGCCATCCCGAGGGACGGTCGTGTTCATCGCACCCACCCGGATCGAAGCCAGTGAAGGACAACGCTCGTACCATCTGGCACTCGAGTTCGCTCGACGCGGGTGGAAAGTCGTCTTCGGATACTGGCGCTGGCACATCGGCGATGAACGCCCGAGGACTTCCCATGTGTCCGGCATCTTCGAGTTGCCGCTCGATGTGCTCCTGGTGGAGCCCGAGCGCGTCCTGCGGCCCGTCGTCTTGGATGCAGGCCTAGTATTCCTCGAATTCCCCGTCCCGGCATCCTTCCGCTTCCTGGCCACGGCCAATGCTCGAGGTTACCTGACGGTCTACGATGCCGTGGACGATTGGCGTGCGTTTCAAGCTGCCGGGCAGGCGCCCTGGTACGACACTGATTTCGAGCGCAGCCTCGGCACTGCGTGCGATGTCGTCCTGGCAGTCTCGCGTACGCTGGCGGATGTCGTCGGCGATCGCTGCCGTCGGAAAGTGCACCTTGCCCCTAACGCCTGGTCGCCCGACTTGCTGCATGCAGGCGCACCGTTGACGATCGAACGTGGATCGATCACTCTGGGCTACTTCGGGCACCTGACCGAGGCGTGGTTCGATTGGGATCTGCTGATCGAATGCGCGCGGCGGCGGTCTGAGTGGCGTTTCCAGCTCATCGGCTATGGCGGCGGTTGGCGGACTACGCACCTCCCGCCGAATGTGAGCTACATCGGGAAGCTCCCGCGGGCGGCACTGGCCGCGTACGCCGCCGAATGGGACGTGGGCATCATCCCGTTCCGCTCCGGGGAGGTCGCTGCGGCGGCAGACCCGATCAAGAGCTACGAGTACCTTGCCCTCGACCTGCCCGTGGTTGGCGCGGGCATTCACGCCCCCTTCGGGGCGGAGTCCCTGGTGCAAATCGCCGGCGATGTGGACGGCTTCGTGCGCGCCGTCGAGTCGGCGGCGGCGTCGCGTGCGGAGCATGCTTCCGATCGCCGGGCCTTCGCGGCCGCCAACACCTGGGAGCGCCGGGTCGACCAGATCGAGCGCCTGCTGGAATCGGGCGAGCCGCGCGCCGCCTTCAAACGCCGCCTCTTCGAGGCGGCGGCGTGAACGTCACCTTCGTCTACCGCTATCTGACCCTCGGCGGCGTCGAAGTCGTCTTGCGCTCGAGGCTCCGGAAGCTGCCGGCATGCGGCATACAGCCGACGGTGTGGTTCTTGTCCGATGGCCCGGGTCGCAGCCTGTTTGCCCAGGATGGACACAGCGTGCGAATCGGTGGCCTGAAGGACCTGGGCGAGCATCTGCGCGCCGGCGATGTCGATGTCCTATCCGTGATCGACACCCCGGAGGCCTTTGAGGCCGTCGGGGGTGAGACTCACCGCCCGAAGGTCGTCCTTGAGGTCCACACGCCGTACCCGGAGAACCGGGCCTACTTGCGCTCCTCGCTGAGCGGCGTGGTTGATGCGGTCTTCGTGCCCTCCGAGCACCAGAAGCGGATCGTGCTGCGCGAGACGAATCAGCCGCCGGAGGTCGTCGTCGTGCCCAACCCGATCGGCGAGGGGTTCGAGACACCTTTGGGCGACCTTGCCCCGAGTGCGGGGCCGCCAGCCGTAGCATGGGTCGGCCGCCTCGACTGGCTCAAGAACTGGCGGAGCTT
>DAIRVC010000225.1:0-3019 GCA_036803025.1 Anaerolineales bacterium | reverse complement strand
TGGCGCATCACATCCCGCTGATTGGAGTGCCCACCCTCGATGTGCTGGCGTGGGGACAGCCCCGCCGGGATGAGCCGATGCTCGCGCTCCTGCGCGCCGGGCGCGGGCGCGTCGCCGGGGTGTGGTACAAATGGAAGGCCTCCGGCTGGCAGGCGACCACCGAACCCGAAGCGATGTCCTGGCCGGAATTGCGCGACCGCCTCACGTCACCCACCTATGTGTGTGGTGAGCTGGATGAGGATGGCCGTGAGGTGCTCGTCAATCATCCTCAGGCGCGGCTGGCGCCACCGGCGCTGTGTGTCCGTCGGCCCGGCGTGCTGGCCGAGATCGCATGGCACAAGCTTCGGTCCGGCTGGGAGACCCAGCCTGCCGAAGTAGTTCCGGTCTATCTGCGGACTCCTAGCGAGCCCACCCCGTGAGTGCCGTCGCCCTTCAGATCGCTGTCCGACCGATGACGTTGGACGATCTTCCGGCTGTGCTGGAGATCGACCGACTGTCTTTCGCCCTGCCCTGGCCGGAGCGGAGCTTCCGCTTCGAGCTGACCGAGAATGACGCCGCCCACATGATCGTGGCAGAGACGGCGTGGGAGGGCAGGGCGCGCGCGATAGGCTATCTAGGATACTGGTTGTTGGTGGACGAGATGCATATCTCCACGCTGGCTGTCCATCCCGACGTGCGCGGCCAGGGAATCGGCGAACGCCTGCTGCTGGCGGGCCTCGAGCACGCCCGCCGGCAGGGCGCCGAGATGTCGACACTCGAGGTCCGGCCATCCAACAGCGCGGCCCTGGCGCTGTATCGCAAGCACGGATACGAACTGGCCGGCAGGCGCCGGGCGTACTACCGGGACAACCAGGAAGACGCGCTGCTGATGACCCTCACCGGGTTGTCCGCCGGCAGGACGCGGTCGAGGGGAGGTGCGGAGTGAACCCGGAAGACGAGCTGGGCGCCGTAGCGGCGGAGGTGCGGGTCTGTAAGGCCTGCAAGCTCCACCAGTCGCGCAAGAACGCTGTCCCTGGGGAAGGTCCGTCGACCTCCGAGCTGATGTTCATCGGCGAGGGGCCCGGCTTCCACGAGAACGAGCAGGGACGGCCGTTCGTCGGCGCGGCCGGCAAGTATTTGGAAGAGCTGGTGGGGGGAATCGGGCTGCGCCGCGAACAGGTATTCATCGGCAACGTCGTCAAGTGCCGGCCTCCGGGGAATCGCGATCCGCTCCCGGAAGAGATCCAGGCCTGCGCCGGGTATCTTGAACGGCAGATTCAGGCGATCCGACCGCGGGTCATCGTCACGCTGGCGCGCTTCTCGATGGCGCGTTTCTTTCCCAATGCCCGCATCAGCGATATCCACGGTCAGGCGCGGATGGTCAACGGCAGGCTGGTCGTCGCCATGTATCATCCGGCGGCGGCGCTTCATCAGCCGTCGCTGCGCCGTGAGATCGAAGCCGACTTCGCGCAACTGCCGGCGCTGATCCAGCGCGCCGCGCCCGCCGCGCCGGACCAGACGGAGGCGGACAAGCCGCCTCAACAGCTCAACCTGTTCTAGGCCCGAAGGTCGAGAGAGGAACGTGCGATGATGTCGGACACGGCTTCGCTGCCGCCTGCTGCCCGGGAATTGATCCGGCGCTTCGAGACGCGGCAGGCGCGTGTAGGCGTGATCGGGCTGGGGTATGTCGGCCTGCCGCTGGCGGTTGCCCTGGCCAAGGCGGGTCTGGACGTCATCGGCGTCGACCTGGATGCCTCCAAGGTGCACGCGCTGGGGCGCGGGGAAAGCTACATCGGCGATGTCCCGGCGGCGGACGTCGCACCACTGGTCCGGGCCGGGAAGCTGACGGCCAGCACGTCGTTCGAGGCGCTGGCGTCGGTCGATGGGGTCAGCATCTGTGTGCCCACGCCCCTTCGGAAGACCGGTGACCCCGACCTGTCGTTCATCCTCTCGGCCATGCAGGCGCTGCGACCGCTGCTGCACGCCGGCATGCTGGTCATCCTGGAGTCGACCACTTACCCGGGGACGACGCGCGAGATGCTGCTGCCCGAGATGGAATCCGGCGGGCTCAAGGTCGGGACGGATGTCTTCCTGGCTTTCTCGCCGGAGCGAGTCGATCCCGGCCGCAAGGACTGGACAACGGAAAACACGCCCAAAGTGATCGGCGGCATCACCCCCGCCTGCACCGCGGCGGCGGCGGCGATGTACGCGCCGGCGATGAAGAACATCGTGCCGGTCTCGACGGCCGAAGTCGCCGAGATGACCAAGCTGTTGGAGAACACCTTCCGGGCGGTGAACATCGCCCTGGTCAACGAGATGGCACTGATGTGCGAGCGGCTGGGCGTCGATGTCTGGGAGGTGATCCAGGCGGCGTCGACCAAGCCGTTCGGTTTCATGAAGTTCACGCCGGGGCCGGGCCTGGGCGGGCACTGCATCCCAATCGACCCGCTCTACCTTTCCTGGAAGTTGAAGAGCCTCAAGTACAACGCCCGGATGATCGACCTGGCGAGCGAGATCAACACCAACATGCCGCGCTACGTCGTGCAGCGCGTCCAGGATCTGCTCAATGCGCACGCCAAGGCGCTGCACGGAGCGTCGGTGCTCGTGCTGGGCGTGGCCTACAAACCGGACGTCTCCGACCTGCGCGAGTCACCGGCGCTTGACGTCATCGGCCTGCTGCTCGGCAAGGGCGCCCGGGTGAGCTACTACGATCCGCATGTCCCAAACCTCGAGCATGAAGGCTGGGAACTGACGTCGGTGCCGGACTTGCTCGGGGCGGCACGCGCCGCGGATTGCGTCGTCGTCGTCACCGACCATTCGGCGATCGACTACGCCGCCGTTGCGCGTGAGGCCTCACTGATCTTCGACAGCCGCAACGCGCTGGCGTCCGCCGGCGTGCACGACCCCAAGGTGACGAGGCTCTAATGGCGCGCTACCTGCTGACCGGCGCCGCCGGCTTCATTGGATCCCAGGTGGCGGCGGCGTTGCTGGCGCGCGGCGACCAGGTCGTCGGCGTCGACAACCTGAACGACGCCTATGA
>DAIRVC010000224.1:0-3114 GCA_036803025.1 Anaerolineales bacterium | reverse complement strand
CACCAGGACCTCCTCACACTGGCGGGCAAGCTCAAGCTCTTGCCGGGCGAGGAGGCGGACGGACCACGCGCCAGCGTGGCCGACCGGACCGCTTCTGATCACGCCGATTCGGGCAGGGGCCGTGCCGCATAGCCGGCGGGCGACACGGGCTCGAATGGCTCACTGCAGATTGGAATTACCGGTTCGCACGCGCCATGATCGGACAGCTGCGAGGCCGGGCGGGTTGAGTCTCCTGGGCCGTCGTCCGACTCCGTTTGGCTGCCGGAGGGTCAGACCATGAGCACCGAAGAAGCATTCTCGGGCCTGGAACCGGCCGGCTTGTGGCGGCTCTTCTCGGCCCTCGTCCGCATCCCCCGGCCGTCCGGGCAAGAAGCTGCCGTCGCCGAGTGGATCACCCACTGGGCCGACTCGCACGGCTTCGCCGCCCGCCGCGACGCGGTCGGGAATTTGTGTGTCTCGGTCCCGGCCGCTGACGGCGTGCCGGGATCCCGCGCGGTTGCCCTCCAAGCGCACCTGGACATGGTCTGTGCGAGTTCCGAGGGCGTCTCCTCCGATCCGGTCTCCGGGAGCATCGAGATCGCCCGCGACGGCGAGTGGGTCACCGCGCCTCATTCTACTTTGGGCGCGGACAACGGAATCGGCATCGTCGCGGCGATGTCATTGGCCGAGATGGAAGGTCTTCGCCACGGCCCGCTCGAGCTGCTGTTCACCGTTGAGGAAGAGACGACCTCCAAGGGCGCCGACGGGCTGGATCCCGATCTGATCCGGGCGGACGTGATGCTGAACCTGGATGCCGAGTCGAGCGGGGTGCTGGAGATCGGCTGCGCCGGGAGCGCCTGGACCATCCTGCGCTGGTCCGCGGCGCGTGAGCCGGTCCCGGACGGGTGGCAGGCGATCGACATCCGGCTTTCCGGCCTGCGCGGCGGGCACTCCGGCATCGACATCGCCAAGGGCCGGTTGAACGCGATCAAGGGTTTGGTCGGGCTGCTTCACCGCCTGGCCGACGACACGCCGATTCGATTGTGCCGTGTGGAGGGCGGGAGCGCGTTCAACGCCATCCCGATCCGCGCCCAGGCGACGGTCGCCTGTCCGGACGACAGACTGTCATCCTGCCTGGACGAGATCGCCGGGTATGCCGCCCACCTGGCCAGGCGTGTCGCCGGGACCGAACCGGACCTGTCGGTCGAGCAGGCTGCGGCACCAGGCTCCAAGCGCACCTGCTGGGCCGACCAGGACGGGCTGCGGCTGCTCGACCTGCTGCAGGTGCTGCCGTCGGGCGTCCTGGCAGTCGACCCGGACCTGCCCGGTCAGGTCGAGACTTCCAGCAACGTCGGCATCGTCACCGAGGTCGATGGCGTGCTTGAAGTGCACTCCCTGGCGCGCTCGTCGATCGCCTCGGCGATGGACGAGGTTGTCGCCTCCGTCCGCTCGGCTGCCCGGCTGGCGGGGGCCCAGTTCCACCTTCATCACCCTGTCACGCCTCCGTGGCGGGTTGCGCCCGATTCGATCGCGCTCCGCGTTCTGCAACGCGCCTACCGGGACCTGTTCGGACACGAACCGAGGCTGGTGACCGTGCACGGGGCGGCTGAGTCCGCCATCCTGGCCGAACGCCTTCCGCGGCTGGACATCGTCTCGCTCGGGCCGGAGATCCAGCACGCGCACGTGCCGGGCGAGCGGGTCAACATACGCTCGGTGGTCGAGTTCTACAGGCTGCTGTGCGAGGTCGTGGTGCGTCTGAGCGCGGCGCCCGGCTAGGGCCCGGTCGCGCCCGAGCGGTTGAGCGTCGGTTCCGGCGCCACTGTTCGCGAACGTAGCAGGCGATCCAGACATGAAGTCTCTCCCCAGCGGCCGACAGCTCGCCAGCTTGCTGGTCCCCTTCGTTGTGCTGGTCGTCATACCGGCGGCGATCCTGCGGCTGAATCCGCCGCCGGCTGGCGGTTGGAGTGAGTCGGCCGTCACTGGCGCAGCCCTCTCCATCCTCGCAGCCGGTGTGATCGTCCTCGGTCTGGGGCTGCTGGCAGCCACGTCGCTGCTCTTCTTCCGCCACGGCCAGGGTACGATCATGCCCTGGGACGCGACGCGCCGCCTGGTTGTGCGGGGCATCTACCGTCATGTTCGCAACCCGATGCACATCGGCGTGTTCCTGGCGCTCGTCGGAGAGGGTCTGCTGGCACGCGCTCCATCAATTCTGGTGTTCGGGGCCGCATTCCTGGTAGTGCATTTCGCGTACATTCCTCTGGTCGAGGAACGCGGTCTGGAGGCCCGCTTCGGCGAGGCCTACCGCCGCTACAAGCGGAACGTACCGCGCTGGATTCCCCGGTTGAAGCCCTGGGATCCAGAAATGCCCTAGAATCACGGGTGCCAGGGAAGTCGACTGGCGGCTGGTGCGGCAATCCCCCCGCCGTATCTGGGTAAACTCACCAGCGTCTGCGGAGAACGCCATGTCGAAGAAGGTCCTGGTCGCCTATGCCAGCCGCGCCGGAGCGACAGCGGGCGTGGCCGAGGCGATCGGCAAGCGGCTGGTCGAGGATGGCGCGCACGTCGATGTCCACCGCGTACAGGATGTCGACGACCTGAGTCCGTACGGCGCCGCCGTCATCGGCAGCCCGATTCAGGCGGCGCGGTGGTTGCCGGAAGCGCTGGACTTCGTCTGGGCACACCAGGCCGAACTTACGCGGATCCCCTGCGCCACGTTCACAGTCTGCATGACTCTCGCCATGAGAAAGCCCGAGTACCAGGATGCCGTGCGCACCTGGATTCAGCCGGTGCGCGAGTTGGTCAAACCCGTCAGCGAAGGCCTGTTCGCGGGGGTGCTGGATCTGGCCAAAGTCCCCTCCCTGGCCGACCGGCTCAAGTTCCGGATAAGCATCGCCATGGGCGTCTGGAGCGAAGGCGACCACCGCGATTGGGAGGCGATCCGGGGTTGGGCCGGGGGGCTCACCGCGCTTCTTCGCAACCAGGGGCTTGAGCCGCTCAGCATCACAACTGGATAAGCGGGACCGAATGCATGCGAGGAATCTCGACCCGCTTCGCGCGCGACAACTAGCGTCTGGGTGGGGACGGATCCATGCCTGACAACACACCCGCCGTCCGTGTCCTTCTGCTCCTCTCTGT
>DAIRVC010000223.1:0-3200 GCA_036803025.1 Anaerolineales bacterium | reverse complement strand
CAGGTCGCTTCCGGCAGCTGCGCTGCCGCCATGCTGTGGATGACTGACGGCACACCCAGAGTGACCAATCCTGCCCCAACCCTGTACGCGGCCGCGCCGGCCAGGACTGCTGCCCCAGGGAAGTTGACCGACCCGGCCACCACGACTGCGCGCCCGAACGTGCCCTTATGGGCATCGCGCGGCCGGCTCGGCAGCCAGCCGCTTAGTGCAACCGCCGAGGCGAGTTCGACGGCCGCTCCGGCGAGTTCGGGCTGCGCCTCGGGCACGCCGATATCCGCCACAATGAGATCCCCCACCCGACCCGCCCCGGGGAAATGGAACAGCCCGGCCTTGCCCGCCCCCAGCGTGACGGTCAGGTCCGCCGCCAGCGCCTCGTCAGCGATCTGCCCAGAATCGCAATCCATCCCGGATGGGCAGTCCACCGCTACGACAAACGGCGGGCTCCCCCGCCCTTCCAGCGCTTTCGCGGCGGTCGTCAGGACCTGCTTGACGGCGCCGCGCAGCGGCAGCTTGAATCCGGTGCCGAGCAGCGCGTCGACGACGACGTCCGCGGTCGCCATCAGGTTGCGGAGCACGCGCGCCCGCTGGTCTGCCTCGGCCTCCGCCACCAGGCCGCCCCGGGCGCGCAGGCGCGCCAGGTTGGCGTCGTCTTCGGCGCGCGCCCCTGCGAGGTAGACACCCACTTGCGCCCCGGCTTCGGCCAGGTAGTGACCGGCGACCAGGCCGTCGCCGCCGTTGTTACCCACGCCGACCAGGATGGCCACGCGCTTGCCGTTGACGTCGTTCAACCGCTCCACGATCGCAGCCGCCACGGCGCGACCTGCGTTCTCCATCATCGCCGCGTAGGTCAGCCCCGAGGCGTCCGCAGCCTTCTCAACGGCGCGCATCTCATCTACGCTCAGTATCTTCGTCACACTTCCCATCCTATTCCGTGCCTACGGCTCATACCATCCCATGCGAAGCTTCGGCCTGCCAAGCCCACGCCGGCCGAAGGAACCTTGGTGAATGGAACTGCTTGCGGGACAATCAGCCACGGGCACGCAGCCAGCGCTACGCGGCGGCCTCGCCCCAAAGAGGTGTGATGGCGAATTCCAAGCCCAACTCCTTAAGTCGCCCGACCGTAGGGCGCCCGGTCTCGGGGTCCCACCGGCGAGCGGCATAGTACTCGCCCATCAGCACATCCATGTCCGGGACGTGGCCCTCCTGGCCTCCGGCCGGAAGCGGCTCGAGCAGGAGCTTGGGAAGCTTGTCATTGGCGCGGGTGACGCCCAGCCGGTTGTTGTAGGCACGCTTCAGGTTCCAGACCCGTTCCCCGGTCTTGAGCATGTCCTCCAGGCTGTAGTCCATGCCTGTCGCCGCACTGAGGAGCGCCGCCATACCCGACGGCTTGATCGCGCCGAACAAGCAGCTCACCAGGCAGTTGAGCGTCGTTTGCCAATCTTGATGGCGAGCCACGTGGTGTGCCTTGCCGCTGTCGACCAGGCGCTCGGTCATGGGGATGCCCAGTTCATCGATCGATCCCCCGACCTCCACCATGAAGTACTCGCTCTGGTTGTGGCATGCCCCGCGCGGGGAACTGGCATAGACGATCGCCATGCCCGTCATCGCCCGAGGATCATGCATCGGTACTTCCAGATTGTTCACGTGGACAGCCAGGTCCCCGACGCCGTAGTGATCGGCCAGCGCCTTGCTCCCTTGTGCCAGAAGCTCTCCGAAGCCCTCCTTGCGTGCTATCTGCTCGAGCAGCGGGAAGCACGGGGCCGCATCCCCCCAGCGCAGCTCCAGACCCCCCGTGTCCGCAGGCGTGATAATCCCACGGTCGAACATCAGGTAGGCGAGCGCGAGGGTGTTCCCGGCGCTGACTGTATCCATGCCTAGGGCGTCGCAGCGGTTTCCCAGCGCCGTAATGACCGCCAGGTCCTCCACCAGGAGTTGGGATCCAAACGAGCAGATCGTCTCGTACTCCGGCCCCTTCACCACCCCATCGTTCTTGTACGGGCCGTCTGTGATCCGTACTTCGCGGCCGCAGGAGATGACACATCCCTGGCAGGCCGACTTGCCGACGAGAATCGTCTCGGCCATGTGCGTGCCGCTGATGTTCCCGGCGCCCTCGAATTCGCCCTGGGTCCAGTACTTCTGAGGCATCTCCCCCAGCATCTGCAGGTATTCGGTCGAGTTGGCCGTGCCAAAATCGCGGAACAGAGTGGTCAGGAGCTGCTCCAAGAGCTCCTTGTTGGCGGCGACCCTCAACTCCCTGTACGCCTCGTCGCGGCCGTAGGTCAGCTGGCTCGTGCCGCGCACGGCGACAGCCTTCAGGTTCTTCGAGCCCATCAACGTGCCCATACCCGTTCGGCCGGCCGCCCGGCCGTGGTCGGCCAGGATCAGCGCATAGCGCACCCCGTTCTCTCCGGCTGCGCCGATCGCTGCCACGCGGGCGCGTTCCTCCCCAATCTCCTTGCGGATGGCGCGCTGGGCTTCGTAGGGATCGGCCTTGCCCCACAGGTGCGACGCCTCCCGCAGCTCGGCACGGCCGTCGTGGACCCACAGGTACACCGGCTGTGCGGCCCGGCCGGTGATCCACATGCCTTCGAATCCAGCGTAGCGAAGTTCCGGGCCGAGAAACCCGCCGATATTCGATTCGCCCCAGATGCCGGTCTGTGGGGAGCGGCCGCAGATCGTGAAGCGGCCGGTGGCTGGCCCGCCGCTGCCGGTCAGCGGGCCGGTCATCCACACCAGGGGATTGCGTCGGTCAAGCGGATCGACTTTCGGGTCGAGCACATCCCAAAGCAGCCGGGCCGCCAACCCGCTGCCCCCGATGAAGTCGCGCCGGTAGTCGCCCTCGATTTCGTGCGTGCCGATCTCACCCCGATCGAGATCGACGTGCAGCAGCGTGTGATTCATCACCTGCGGCCTCCCGCGAGAGGATCGCGACGCGACGGGCTCCGCCCATGCGAGTCGACGTGCGCGATCTGCTGTCTAGAAGTCGACCGGCTTCCCGTCGTACGCGTACTCGTACAGTCGCTTGGTCTCCAGGTCGTCGGGGATGCGCGTGCTGGTGACCGTAGAGCTGTCGTTCCCGCAATTCGAGACGAGCAGCCCCATCTGGGCCGCAAGGTCGCTTCGCGCAATGCCGCATCCCGACAGGGAGATCGGCTCCTCGACCTTCGCCTGCAGACTGCGGATAGCGCCTACCAGGGCCG
>DAIRVC010000222.1:0-3215 GCA_036803025.1 Anaerolineales bacterium | reverse complement strand
CCGGTGCGCTCTCTACGCCAGGGCTACTGTCTCATATGTGTCTGAACTCAAGCAGCAGGGCCCGCCGGTTGCTCTTTGGCGGGGGCGCTCAGGGGAGGGTGCAGCCGCGGGAGTACGGGCGGAGCGTGTCACGAGCGAATGACCCGGGGAGCGGGCATAGTTGGGGAACCGGTCACCACCCGGGATTGCCTGACGCTGCTCCGCGTTGCCTAGAGGCGACGATGGGATTTGAACCCATGATCGGGGTTTTGCAGACCCCTGCCTTGCCACTTGGCTACGTCGCCGTAAGAAGCTATCAGCGATCAGCGTTCAGCGGTCAGCCGAACCGCTCCCCGCAGATGCCGAGCGGAAAGCTGATAGCTGATAGCTGAACGCTGACAGCTTCCAGAGCGGGCGATGGGATTCGAACCCACGACCTTCTCCTTGGCAAGGAGACGTTCTACCGCTGAACCACGCCCGCCGGTGAGCGCCCGAAGAATACCGTGAAACCAGGGGACTGTCAAGCCGCGCCGCTCGCGCGCCCGCTCTCGACCCGCGCCCGCCCGCGCGCGCTTGATTCCCTTCCCGCCCATGCTACACTTCCCCTGCCGCCGGGCTGGCCGAGAACCCAACTCAGACCTTCGCCGGCTGCAATGCAGCGTCGACCCCTTCCCAACGCCGCAGCCGCCCGCGCCGCGGCCGGTGCCGGGAACCCCAGGAGGCCCACCCATGTGTGTGCTCGAGTCGGGCGTCGGCCCGATGCTCCAGCCCCCCGATGTCAACGCCTTCCGCGAATTCAATCGCCAGAAACCGAAGGGGCTCATCGACAAGCGCATGACGGAGAAGGAAGCCGTCGAGCGCTTCATCCACGAAGGGGACTACATCGGCACCGAGCTGTACGGCACCGTGCGCTGCCCGATGTCGGTCGTGCGCGAGATCATCCGCCAGCGCAAGAAGAACCTGCGCGTCGCCGGGCAGGGGGTGATGGAACTCGATATGCTCCTGGGCGCCCACACCATCACCGCCATGGACATCACCTACATGGGCCTGGAGGTGTACGGCGTCTCCAACTGCCTGCGGCGCGAGGTCGAGAGCGGGCGGGTTACCTGCGTCGAGTGGAGCAACGCCGGCATCGCCTGGCGCTTCAAAGCCGCCGCCATGGGGGTGCCGTTCATCCCGGTCCGATCGATGCTCGGCACAGACACGTTCAAGTACTCGTCGGCCAAGATCATCCAGGACCCCTTCACCGGCGATCCGATCTGCCTGCTGCCGGCCCTGATCCTCGACGTCGGCATCATCCACGTGCACCGGGCCGATATCTACGGCAACGCACAAATCGAGGGCATCAGCGGATTCGGCTGGGAGATGGCGCGCGCCTCCAAGCGGCTGATCATCAGCACCGAGGAGATCGTGCCGACTGAGTTCATCCGCGCCCATCCCGACCGGACCACCATTCCGTATTACCTGGTCGACGCCGTCATCGTGGCCCCGTTCGGATCGTACCCGGGCGAGATGTGCTACGTCTACGAACGCGACGAGGACGGGATACGGGAGTGGGTCGAATCCTCGAAGACCGAGGAAGGGACTCAGGCGTACTTCGACAAGTACATCCACGCCGTCCCTGATCATAAAGCCTACCTCGATCTGATCGGGGACGAGAAGCTGCAACAGGTCAAGGCGATGGTGCCCGGGAGGACCGCATGAGCGCGCCGGAATACAATCCGACCGAACTGCTGATCTGCTCGGCCGCCCGGCTGATGGTCGACGATGCCACCGCGTTCGTGGGGACCGGCATCCCCATGCTGGCCGCCATGCTGGCCATGAAGCGCCAGGCGCCCAACCTGGTGACCGTCTTCGAATTCGGAGGCGTCGGCGCCATCCTGGAGGAACTCCCCCGGGCGGTGGGCGAGCGGCGCTCCTTCCATCGAGCCGTCTTCGCCAGCGGACTGTGCGAGACGGTCGAGAACGCCCAGCGAGGCTTCATTGAATACGGCTTCCTCGGCGGTGCACAGATCGACCCGTACGGCAATCTGAACAGCACCGTCATCGGCGACCACGATCATCCCAAGGTGCGCCTGCCCGGGTCGGGCGGAGCGAACGACGTCGGTTCGCACTGTTGGCAGACCATCGCCGTCATGCGCCACGGCAAACAGCGATTCGTCGAGAAGGTCGACTTCGTCACCACGCCCGGCTACCTGACCGGCCCGGGCGCCCGCGAGAAGGCCGGCCTGCCGCCCGGCACCGGTCCCTACCGGGTGGTCAGCAACCTGGCCATCCTGGGCTATCACCCCGTGTCGAAGCGCATGCAGCTGCTGGCGACTCAACCGGGCGTGAGCGTCGACCAGGTCATCGACGAGACCGGCTTCGAGCTTCTGCTGGCCGACACGATCGAAGAGAACGAGCCGCCTTCGGCCGAGGAGCTGCGCATCCTGCGCGAGGAAGTCGACAAAGACAAGTTCTACATCTGAGGCTCAAGCAGGCTCCGGAGCCTGAAACGCGCCGATGGATGCTGACCCCGTTGCCCCCGCCTCGCAGGGCACCCGATTGAGTCCGGCCCGCGGCTGTGCGCTGGCGGTCCTGCTCGCCCTGATCCCGGCCCTGTTCGTCCTGGCGGCCGGGGTGTTGGCGATCCAGGGTGAGATCGCCATCCATCGCGGCAGCCTCACCGAAACGCGCCTGTGGCTGGTCCGCGAGCCGGGCAACGCCGGTCTGGGCTTCTCCAGCGGCCGCATGGTGCAAGGCGGGCTTGGCGAGACGGCCGCCTGTGTCGCGACGCGCGTGCGCTTCGTCCTGTGGCGCTCGGACGGCTCACTTCAGCACGCCGACTTCTGCGAGTGCTTCGAGCGCGACGGCGAGGCCTGGCAGCTCGCCAGGGCCTGCCCCTGACATGCCAGACGAAGGTCTGCCCCTCGGGCGAGTCCTGCACGGCGACTGCGTAGAGATCCTGAGGACATTCCCCGCCGCCAGCGTTGACCTGGTCTTCGCCGACCCGCCCTACAATTTGCAGCTCTCTCAAGACCTGTGGCGCCCGAACATGACCCGCGTCGAAGGCGTCGACGACGCCTGGGACCGTTTCGATAGCTTCGCCGAGTACGATGCCTTCAGCCGAGCCTGGCTGTCCGAGTGCCGTCGCGTACTCACGGAAGACGGTGCGCTGTGGGTCATCGGCACCTACCACAACATCTTCCGCATCGGGACCATCCTGCAGGATCTGGGGTACTGGATCCTGAACGACG
>DAIRVC010000221.1:0-3220 GCA_036803025.1 Anaerolineales bacterium | reverse complement strand
GTGATCCGATCGGCGACCTCGAAGACCTCGTCCAGCCGGTGGGAGATGTACAGCACCAACGTGCCCCTCTGCTTCAGCTCGACGACCAGCCGGAAGAGCCGCTTGAGCTCTTCCTGCGAGAGCACTGCCGACGGCTCGTCCAGGATCAGGATGCGCGGCTCTTCGGCGACCGCCTTGGCGATCTCCACCATCTGTTGATGCGAGACGCTCAGCTGCTGCACCTTCTGGCGAACACCAATGCCCACGAAGCCGATCGAATCAAGGATGGCCTCCGCCCGGCGATGGGCCTCGCCCCAGTCGATCGATCCCAGGCCGCTGCGCGTCGGCAGACGTCCGATCAGGATGTTCTCGGTGACGGTCAAGTGCGGAACCAGACTGAACTCCTGGTAGACGGCGCGGATGCCGAGGCGGCGGGCGCGGCCCGGCGTGCCCAGCTCGACCGGCTGGCCCTCCAGCAGGACCTCGCCGGCGTCGCGGACGAGCGCGCCCGAAAGGATCTTGACCAGCGTCGACTTCCCCGCGCCGTTCTCGCCGGAGATAGCATGCACTTCGCCCGCCGCGGCGCTGAAGTCGACGTTGCGCAGCGCCTGCGTCCCGTCGAAGCTCTTGCTGATCCCCTGCATACGCAGGAAGTCAGTCACCATCACCGACCCTCAGCCCTGATCGAAGACGGACAGGGCATTATGCACAATGATGACCTTCTGCTCGGTCATCTCGTCCAGCGTGTCCAGGAGGCCTTCCCGGCCGTGGCCGCTCATCTTGATCCCGCCGAACGGCAGGCTTTCAACCCTCAAGGCCGACGACCAGTTGATGATCACCCCGCCGGCCTCCAGGCGGTAGGCGATATCGAAGGCGCGTGAGATGTCCTGGGTGAATACGGCCGCCTGCAGGCCGTAGGGAGAGTCGTTGGCCATGCGGACGGCCTCGTCGACGGAGTCGAAGGGAACGAGCGGCACGACCGGGCCGAAGGTCTCTTCCCGGAAGAGCTCAACCTGCGGAGGGACGTCCACCATCACCGTCGGCTCGATGAACGCCCCGCGCCGCTTGCCTCCGGCAGTGACTCGAGCCCCGGAGCGCACGGCGTCTTCGATGGCCGATTCGACCTGGCGGGCAGCCTCCTCGTTGATGAGCGGCCCCACATCGGTATCCTCGGCCAGTTGGTCGCCGACCTTGAGGTCCTTGGCTGCCGCGGTGAGGATGTCGGCGAAGCGGGAAAACGCCGGCCGCTCCACAAACACGCGCTTGACCGCGCAGCAGATCTGCCCGTTGCCGCGCGCCAGACGCCCGAGCACCACCGCCTCGGCCGCCTTCTCCAAATCGGCATCGGCCAGGATGACCAGCGCGTCATTTCCGCCCAGCTCCATGTGCACTTTCTTCAAGTGCTTGGCCGCCAGCTGGCAGATGCGGATGCCGACCGCCGTACTCCCGGTGACAGTCACCATCTGGATGCCGGGACTCTCGGCCAGGAAGTCCCCGATCGTGGCGCCCGGACCGGTAAGGATCTGGTGCGCAGCGCGTGGCAGGCCGCACTTCTCCATCATCTCCGAGATCTTCAGCATCGTCAGGGGGCAGTCGCTGGGCGGCTTGCTGATGACCGCGTTCCCGGCCGCCAGGGCCGGGGCGACCTTGTGCGACCAGAGTTCGACCGGGTAGTTGAAGGGCACAATGGCGGCCACCACCCCCAACGGCTGCCGGATGGTGAGCGCCAAGTGACGCTCCTGGCCCGGCACGGCGTCCATCGGCACCACGCGGCCCAGGATGCGCTTGGCCTCCTCGGCAAAGCCGCGGAAGATGCGAATGCTTGCCCCAAGCTCCTCGCGCGTCTGCCGGATCGGTTTGCCGTTCTCGCGCGCCAGGAGGCGGCTGAGCTCTTCCTTGGCCGTCTCCATGGCCGCCGCCGTCCGATCGAGTATCTCGGCCCGCTTGTGCGCCGGCATGCGGCGCATGGCCTCCTTGCCGCGCTGCGCCGCCTGCAGCGCCGCGCCCGCATCCTCGAGCGTGGCCTGTGGGACCTTGTCGATGACCTCACCATTGGCCGCATTGCGGATCTCCCGCCACTTGCCGTCGGAGGACTCCACCCAGCGACCGTCAATCAGCATCTTCATGTTGCCTTCCTCCCCGAGATCCGTGGCCGTACCGTTGACGGTCGCGGGTGATGGGCCGCAGGGCACGACCGCCGCAGGCGCACCGGCTGTCTCAGCGCGCCCGGCTCGAGGCCGCCTCGACGACCGGTGAGACGAAACCCAATTCCTTGGAGATCTGCTTGCAGGCCTCCTGCAAGGTCGACGCCAGTTGCGGCAGGCGCTCGAGCGTCATGGTGATCGTCCAACCGGAGACGCTCACCGCCCCCGCCACGCGGCCGGCGTGGTCAAACACCGGCACCCCGACACAGCGAATCCCCAGCTCGTTCTCCTCGTCGTCGACCGCATAGCCGCGCCGGCGGACCTGGAGCAGGTGCGCCGAGAAGCGGGCCGGATCGACGATGGTGTTCTTGGTCAGGCGTGCGAAATCCAGCCCGGCAAGGATCTCCTCCCGCTCAGCCTCCGGCAGAAAGGCCACAATCGACTTCCCCACCGCGGTCGAATGGATGCAGCCGCGCGTGCCGATGCGCGAACGCATCTTGACGGCCTGGACGTTGTCGACCTTGTCGATGTAGACGATCTCCCGCCCCTCCAGGACCGCCAGGTGGGTCGTCTCGTTCGAGACCGCAGTCAGATGCTCCATCGACGGGTGCGCGACGCGCCGCAGCTGCGTCCTCTCCAGGACGCGCGAAGCCACCCAGGCGAACTTGAGGGTCAGCTGGTAACGCGAATCTTCTGGCTGCTGCTGCACGTAGCCCAACTCCCTCAGCGTCGCCAGAAAGCGATAGGCCGTGGCGGGCACCAAGCCGAGGTCGCGCGCCAGGGTCCGCAACGCGACCCAATCATCGCACCCGGCCAGGTACTCGATGATGGCGAATGCCCGCGCGACGGACTCGTTCCAGGACTGTTTCACTATTCAAAACAGCATTTTGGAGACTGAAATCATGATACGCGAACCCGGGGGAGATGTCAACTGTCAGCCGATGGCGACGGGAGGGACTGGCGGGCATGGGATTCACCCCCCTAGCCCTGCCCAGGCCGCGGCGAGCGTTGGGCGCGGGCGGATTGCCCTCAGCTAAGCAGCTTCATGCGATCGGTGCTGGCCGGATTCGTCCCCAACCCTTGCAGCCGGCTTGCAG
>DAIRVC010000220.1:0-3410 GCA_036803025.1 Anaerolineales bacterium | reverse complement strand
GACCGCGAGCGAGCGGCCTCTACAGGAGCTGCTCGTCATGCTGATTGAGCAGTTGAACACCGAAGGTGGATTGCTCGGCCGTCCCGTCGAGGCAGTGATCATGAACCCACGCTCCGACGCCCGCACCTATGCCACGCAGGCGGCCCTGGCGCTCGAACGGGCCGCGCTGGCCCAGGCCGAGACCCGGGCGCGCGTGCTCGAGCAGAGCGACGCCCTCAAGTCGGCCATCCTCTCCTCCGTCTCGCACGAGCTGCGCACGCCGCTGGCGACGATCAAAGCCTCGGTCAGCAGCCTGCGCAGCGGCGAAGTCGAATGGGACACCGAGGCGCGGCAGGACCTACTGGCAGCGGTCGAGGAAGAAACGGATCTCCTCAATCAACTGGTCGGCAACCTGCTGGACAGCTCCCGGCTGGAGGCCGGCTCGCTTCGCCCGCAGATCACCTGGAATGTGCTGGCCGATATCGTGCGCGCCGTCCTGGCCCGGATGAAGACGACCCTGCGCAATCATCGGGTCGAGGCGGATGTGTCGGACGACCTGCCGCTGGTCCCAGTCGACTTCGTGCAGCTTGAGCAGGTCTTCGGCAACCTTCTGAGCAACAGCGCCAAGTACTCTCCGCCCGGGACACGCATCGCCATCCGGGCCCAGGCCGAAGACGAGTCGCGCGTACACGTGCAAGTCACCAACCAGGGCCCGCAGATCCGGCACGAAGACCTGGAACGCATCTTCGACCGCTTCTATCGGGTGACGGCTTCCGACCGAGTCGCGGGCATTGGACTGGGGCTGTCGATCTGCAAAGGCCTGATCGAAGCGCACGGCGGCCGCATCTGGGCCGAAAACCTCCCCGATGGCCTGGCCTTTCATTTCACCTTGCCCCTCTCAGGCGGCCCCGAACCGCCTGGGCCGGAGTAGACCGATGACGATGCAACCGCATGTCCTGGTGATCGACGACGAGCCGCAGATCCTGCGCGCGGTGCGCACGATCCTGACCGCCAAGCACTTCCGCGTCAGCGTGGCCGCGCGCGGCGAAGAGGGCCTGACCCTGGCCGCGGCCGAGCAGCCCGATCTCATCATCCTCGACCTGAGCCTGCCCGACCTGGACGGGATCGAGGTCTGCCGCCGCCTGAGAGAATGGTCACAGGTCCCGATCGTGGTGCTGTCGGTCCGCGACACCGAGCGCGACAAGGTCGCCGCCCTCGATATCGGCGCAGACGACTACCTGACCAAGCCGTTCGGGATCGAGGAGCTGCTGGCGCGCATACGGGTGGCCCTGCGCCACTCAGCCCAGGGCAAAGCCGGCGGAGAGCACATCGTCCGTTCCGGGCCGCTCGAGATCGACCTGGCCGAATACCGCGTCACCCGCAGCGGCGTGGAAGTCCGCCTGACGGCGACTGAGTTCCGCCTGCTGGCCCATCTGGCCGCCCATGCCGGCCGGGTGCTGACCCACCGCGCGCTGCTGACGGAAGTCTGGGGACCGGAGTACGCCGAGCACGTCGAGTACCTTCGGGTCTTCATGCGTCAGCTGCGCAAGAAGCTCGAGGCCGATCCGGACCACCCCGAGATCCTGACCACCGAGCCCGGCATCGGCTACCGCTTCATTAGCGATGACTGACCTCGCCTCGACGGACTGATAGACGCCGGCCAAAGCCGGCATCTTTATTTCCCTTTCACACAAGTCGCCCAGGCCTTTGTCACCCCCTTATCCCGACGTGCGAGATTCAGGGTCGGTTCAGGCCGTCCCCTCCAGGTGAAGGTTGTGCTGAGACCTGGCTGAACGGACCCATCGACCCGGACGGCCGGGAGGCCGAGGTGGACCCGACCGAGGCAGCTGTGATGACCTTCTCCGGCGAGACCGCGTCGATCGCCGCGCGGTCGCCCGCGCGCACACAAGAGGAGACGGTCGCACGCGGCCGCGAGCTGGCCGGACTGGCCGTCGAGGAGATGATCGACGAGATCCGGCGCCGGGCGGCCAGCCACCAGTTGGATCGTGGCTTGCGCTTGAGCCTGCCGTACTTCGATGATCGCCGGCTGAGCTTGCGGCGGCGCGACTTCACCGTCATCCCGGCCGGCCGGATCCTGTTTGTCCCGGCCTTCGTGGTGATCGCCGTCGAGCGAGAAATGGAGCGGGTGAACGGTGACCGGCAGTTCACCGACACTACACGCCGGCACCTGCTTGCCCTGCTCGACCGGGTCCGCCGGGCGTTCCGCCTCGCCGAGGGCGAGGCCATGGAAAGGTAGCTCCTGTGTTTTCGATCGTGGTCCTGGCTGTCGCGATCCTGATCGCCTGGAAGTTGGCCCCGCGCGAGCGGAAGGGTGACGCCCACATTCACGGCGCCGGGCAGATCGGGCTGCTGGCGGCGGTGGCGCTCTTCGGCGTCGACTACTTCACCTCATACTACTATGCGGCCGGAGAGATGCTGCATGTGCTGCATCCGTACGGGCTCCAGCAGTACGGGTTCCTGACCGCGGCCGTGATCGCCGTGACCAATCTGACGTTCGGCGCCCTGTACATGTATTCGCTGGGGCCGTTCAACGAGGGCGGCGGCTCCTATACGGCGTCCATGCGATACCTCTACCCGACCGTCAGCCTGATCGTAGCCATCACCCTGGTCGAGGACTACGTCTTGACCATCGTCGTCTCGGCACTCTCCGGAGGCGATCAACTCCTGTCGATCCTGAACCTGTACGGCCACAACTGGCTGTATCACTTCGGGCTGGGGGCTCTGTTCGCCGCTGCCACCTGGTATCTGACCATCCGCGGCCGGGGCGAATCGGCACGCGTCGTTTTCGCGCTGATCGCCGTCTTCGTGACCCTGACCGCCACGATGGCCGTCGGCCTCTTCCTGGCCTCCGCCCGCGGCCTGCCGCCGGCTCCGACCACTGAGCCCGTCGAGGCGGTCACGTTCTGGCAGGCCCTGCTTCACCTGCTTACAGCCTCCATGAAGGGCATGGTCGCCTTGACCGGCCTGGAGGCAGTCTCCAACGGGGTCCAGTTCATGATTCAGGCGGACGCGGCCGTCGTGCGCTGGGGGAAGCGCACCCTGCCGCGCCTACGAAGGCTGTGGGACTTCTACAGCGGCCGCTCCGGGATCGGGCGTTTCGTGCAGACCTCATTCCTCTTCTACGGTGGCTTGACGACATTCTTCCTGACCGCCTTCGCCTTGCGCTTCAACGTCTTCGACGGGACGGCCGGGCGGACCCTGGTCGGCAATCTGGCGCACATCGGATTCACCCAGTTCCAGGGCGGGACACTCCTCTTCTGGGCCTATCAGATCCTGGCTGTGCTCATGCTCTCGGCCGCCTCGATGACCGCCTTGCAGGACGCACAAGCCACCGAATGGCGCGACGTCGCTATCGGCGAGATCCCCGAGTTCGTCGTCTTCAGAGACAAGCGCGGGACCTTCACGCGCTC
>DAIRVC010000219.1:0-3411 GCA_036803025.1 Anaerolineales bacterium | reverse complement strand
CTGGTAGAGCACCAGCAGGTGCCCCCCTTCCATGACGTAGCCGCCGGCCACCGCCGCCCCGGCCTGCTCCGCCCCGGCCGTAATCTGTCGATAGGCCTGCCGCACCTCGTCTTCGCTGCGCAGCCCGACGACGACGCCGCCGATATCGGACTTGTGCGAGCGATCGGGGGAGATCAATTTGGCCACGACCGGCCAGCCGATACGGACGGCGGCGTCGGCCGCCTCCGCCTCGGACCGCGCCGCCGTCGCCGGTGGGACTGCAATGCCGTAGCTGGCAATGACCGCGGCCGCGGTCTGCGGATCGACGAATCCGTTTGTCCCGGGTCGGGTTGCGCGCAGCAAGCGGCGCGCCGCGTCTCGGTCGACCCCGCCAACGTCGATCGGCCGTTCCTCCGGGGTCTCCAGAAGCCTGGCCCGATCGGCCAGGACGCGCAAGGCCGAGGCCGCCCGTTCGGGGAAGCGGTAGTCGGGGATACGCGCCTGGCGCAGCAGGCGGGCGGCATGGGCAACCAAGTCCTCCCCCATGAGCACCATGACCACCGGCTTCTCCGCCGAGCGGATCAACGGGATGACCGCCCCGGCCACCTCCGCGGCGGTGGTCATCGGCGGCGGGACCAGGATCACCATGGCCGAATCGACGCCCGCGTCGGCCAACAGCATCCCCAGGGCGGCGGCGTATTCGGCCGGCCCAGCCCCGGCCAGCATGTCGATGGGGTTGCGCAGGCTGGCGGCTGCCGGCAGCAGCCGCTGCAACTGGGTCTGGGTCGCCTCCGAGAGCCGGGCTCGCTCGAGGCCGTTGGCTTCGATCGCGTCGGCGGCGATCGCCCCCGGACCGCCGGCGTTGGTCAGCACCGCCACCCGCCGCCCGGCGGGCAACGGACACCAGGCCAGTGCCCGGGCCCAGTCGAAGACCTCTTCGGTCGTATCCGCCCGGATGACCCCGGCCTTGCGGAAGGCGGCCTGGTAGGCGGCGTCCTGCCCGGCCAGCGCGCCGGTGTGCGAGGCCACCGCCTCCCGGCCGCTGCGCGAGCGCCCGACCTTGATGGCGATCACCGGCTTGAGGCGCGTCACCTGCCGCACTTGCTCGACGAAGGCGCGGCCGTCGCCGACGCCTTCCAGGTACATGGCCACCACGCGCGTCAGCGGATCGGCCGCGGTCGGGCCAAGGACTTCGCCCTCGGTCAGGTCCATCTGGTTCCCCAGGCTGACCAGGCGAGACAGGCCGAAGCCCTGGCCGCGCGCCCAGTCGATCACCGCCTCGCAGATCGCCCCGGAGTGGGACAGGAAGGCGATGTCGCCGGGGATCGGCCCGGGGAGCGGCAGGAAGGTGGTGTCGATCGGCAGATGCGTGTCCAGCAGGCCGATGCAGTTCGGCCCCAGGACTCGGATCCCCTCGCGGCGCGCCACTTCGAGGCAGCGCTGCTCGAGGGCCAGCCCATCCGGGCCGGTCTCACGAAAACCGCCGGAGCCGATGATGACCGCCTTGATGCCCCGGCGGCCGCAGGCCTGCAAGGCTTCGGGAACAGCCGCCCCCGGGATGAGGATCATCGCCAGGTCGACCGGATCCGGCACGCTGGCAAGGTCGGCATAGATCGGCCGCTCAAAGAGCCTGCCTTGATGAGGGTTGACGAAGTGGATCGCCCCGGCGTACCCGGACAGGACCAGGTTCCGGGCGACCCCGTAGCCGAGTTTGCCCGGGTTCTGCGACGCACCGACAACAGCCACCCCGCGCGGCGAGAAGAACGCTTCCAGCATGTCGGCCTCCACCTGTCCACAAGCATACTGCCAGACGGCCATCCAGTCACCGGTGGAACCCCTCGGCCGGGCGTCTGGTTGCACCCCCGCCAGAGCGTGTGTTAGAATGCCGGAAGAGCGACAGGTATCAGGGTCGGAGGTCGGGCGATGGTTGAAGTGACCATTGACAGTATCCGTGTCAGCCTGATGTCGCATCACCGGATCGTCATCCTCAAAGATGTCGACTCGGAACGCTTCCTGCCCATCTGGATCGGCCAGTTCGAGGCGGAGGCCATCACGGTCAGCCTGCAGGAAGTGGAAGTCCCGCGCCCGCTGACCCACGACCTGCTGCGCATCGTCCTGCAGACCCTCGGCGCCGAAGTCCAGCGCATCAACATCGTCGACCTGCGCGATGACGTCTTCTATGCCCGCATCGTCGTGCGCGTCAACGGCAAGGAGCTGGAGATCGATTCGCGGCCCTCGGACGCGCTGGCGCTGGCGGTGCGGGTGCATGCCCCGGTATTCGTCGAGGAACGCGTGATGCAGGAAGCCGCGGCCGAGCCGGAGAAGGAAATACAGCCTGGCGAGGGCGGAGAGGCCCCCGAGGAAGACAGCCGGCTGGAAGTCTTCAAGAACTTTGTCGAGAAGCTCGACCTGGATGAAGAGGCCGACTCGCCCGACAAGGAACCGGACAACTGATCCGCCTCTCCGCCCGCCGAAGGGGCGGACCATCGTTCCACGGTACAACCCCCCATGAGCGACGCCCCCTACCCTGCGCCCGCAGCGCCGCCGGGCGACGGAAGGTCAAGCCAAGGTGTGCCCTACAGCCGGGAGGCCGAAGAGGCCGTGCTCGGCGCCGTGCTCGTCAATCCCGAGGCCTACTACGACGTCGCCCAGTTCCTGGCGGCGGATGATTTCTACCTGCACCGCAACCGCTGGGTCTGGGAATCCTTCACCAGCCTGCACGATCAGCGCCTGCCGATCGACCTGCTGACGGTCTCCGAGGAGCTTGATCGGCAAGGGCGTCTGGCCGAGATCGGCGGCCCGGCCTACTTGACCGGGCTGCTCAACAGCGTCCCGACCTCCCTGCACGCCGAAGCTTACGGCCACCTCGTCGAACACACGGCCACGCGCCGGCGCCTGCTGGAAGCCGCCAACCAGGTCGCCCGCCTGGCCTATCAGACGGAGACCATGATCGAAGAGGTCGTCAACGACGCCGAGAAGGCGATCTTCGCCGTCAGCGAGCGTCGTCTGACCCACGAGCTGCAGCCGATCAAGCAGGTGCTCAGCTCGTACTACGACCGGGTCGACTACCTGGCCCGCCATCGCGACGAGACCGTCGGCGTGCCGACCGGATTCATCGATCTCGACCGCCTGCTGGGCGGGATGCAGCCGAGCGATCTGCTCATCATCGCCGGGCGGCCCGGCCAGGGGAAGTCGGGCTTCTGCCTGTCGGCCGCCAAGAACGCGGCCCAGATCCACAAGAAGCATGTCGCCCTGTTCTCGTTGGAGATGTCCAACGAGCAGCTCGCCCAGCGGCTGATCGCCCAGGAGACGGCCATCGACTCGCAGCGGCTGCGTCTGGGCGAGATCCGCGACGAGGAGTGGCCGCTGTTCACGCAGGCCGTCAGCGCCTTGAGCGGCACGCAGATCTACCTGGACGACACCCCGGCCATC
>DAIRVC010000218.1:0-3470 GCA_036803025.1 Anaerolineales bacterium | reverse complement strand
CCGCCGACCCCCTGCACCCCATGCAGGTGCGCTAGCCGAACTGCGCTACGCCCCGGCGTGAGGGGAGTATACCACGCCGACCAGCGCGCGACCGCCTGGCCCTAGGCCGGCCGCTCGTAACGGGCACGCCGGCCGATGGCGACAAATCCGAGCTTCTCGTAGGTCCGGATCGCCCCCGGATTGTTGGTCGCCACCGTGAGGATCGCCGCCGGCGCACCGGCTGCCTGCATGCGCCGCATCGACTCGACGAGCAACGCCGAGCCGAGCCCGCGCCGTCGCATTGCGGGTACCACCCCGACCTGAGAGACAAAGCCTTCCGGCGGGCCGAGTGCCGCGGTCAAGAAGCCGACGGGCACGCCGTCGCTGCGCGCCAGCAATGACCATTCCGCCACGGAGTACTCGTCGACAGCCCAGGCGATCCATTCCGCCGCGCTCCAGCCCGGGAAGCCGGGGCGATCGCGGAAAGACGCCGCGTAAGCCTGGAAGAACTGTTCGGCCAGGTCAGGCTCCCAATTGACGACCAGCACGCCCGGCGGCAGCGGGCGCTCCGGGAGCGACACGCGCAAATCGCGCTGCATGACTAGCTCTTCGAAGATCCGTTCGAAGCCATGTGCCCGGTACAGGCGGTCGGCCTCCGCAGTCCACGATTCGGTGACGACCCTCACAACCCGGCGGCCGGCCGGCGCCCCGGCCAGCACACGCGCAGACTGCGACAGGCTCCACTGCATCAGGTATGTGCCGATGCCTCTGTTGCGCATCGTGGGCCGAACCTGGCCGATGACCACCGCCCGGTACGCCTCGCCATCGCTGGACGGCCGCACGGCGGAATACGCCTCAAGGCGCCCGTCGGCAGAGAACGGTCCGATCGCTGCGCCGGGTGCCTCAGTGAAGAGACGCTCTTTGAGGCTGGCCGGCATGGTCATGATGGCCAGGCCGCCGTCGACAGAGCGACATGCCTCGGCCAGGTCCGCAATCGCCGACAGATCGTCGGGGGTGAGGGCCTGCCATCTCAGGCCGGCCAGGTCGGGTGGAGCAGGCTGGATCGTCGAGTCGTCCATCGTATCAGCCTCAATCGAACATTGGGAGCTGCTGGCGGATGCAGCCTCCCGCCGATCCAGGATACCACTCTGAAGGGGGCGGTCATCCCTGTCCGTCCGCCAGGCAAGGACAGCCCCTTCCCGCAGCCCGGACCGCGCTGCGCGCCGGCGCGGCGCGGCCGGCCGAGGGCCGACCGCCCCCTTGCATCCTTCCGGAGAATCGAATCTATAATCCACCCCGTACGGGAGGCAGCGCATGCGGATCTACGACCTCTCCCTGGGGATCTCGCCCGACTTGCCCGTCTGGCCGGGCGACCCGGCCATCAAGCTCGAGCGCGTCAAGTCCATGTCTCAGGGAGCCAACAACAACGTCTCGCACCTCTCGTGCGGGGTTCACGTCGGCACGCACGTCGATGCACCGCTGCATTTCGTCGACGGCGGCGCAGGCGTCGAGAAGCTCCCCCTCAAAGTCCTCACCGGACGCGTCTATGTCGTCGAAATGCGCCGAGCCGAGACGATCGATGCCGCCGCGCTGGAGGCCTCCGATCTCCCGCCCCGGACGCGTCGCGTGTTGTTCCGCACCCGCAATTCCGACTACTGGGCGCGCAAGTCACCGGACTTCCAGAAGGACTTCGTGGCGATCGAGCCGAGCGGGGCCGAGTGGCTGGTCCGCAAAGGGGTGCAGCTGGTCGGGGTGGACTACCTATCGGTGGCGCCGTTCGGCCGCAGCCAGGAGACCCACACCATCCTGCTGCAGGCCGGAATCGTGGTCGTCGAGGGTTTGAATCTGAGCGACGTGCGGCGCGGTCGCTACACGCTCTACTGCCTGCCGCTCAAGCTGATTGGATCCGATGGTGCGCCGGCGCGGGCGATCTTGGTGGGCGTGTAGCCATTCTGCCAACCTCGGAAGTTGTCCAACGTCCGAGGTTCGAAGGAAAGCCCCTACAACTGCCCGGTCCTCCCCCAGGTCCGCAGCAACTCCTGGTAGCCCGGGTCCTCATACCGCTCAAGCCGAAACCAGTGCGCGTACTCAGGCAGCTCCGCTCCGGTAAGGTGCTGCGCAAGCAGTTCCCCACAAGCGGATGAGGCCATCAGGCCGAATCCGGAGAGTGCGCCCAGGACCCAGGCGCCCTGAACAGGGAGCGGACCGACCAGCGGACGGTTCTCGGCCGTCTTTGTGTAGTAGCCTCCGTCGACGACCGGCCTGGGGGCCCGCCCGAAGTAGCGCTTCAACGCCGGCACCATGGTCGCCAGCCCGCGTAGGGCGATCTCCGGATACTCCGGGTCGATCGGTGCAGGGAACACCGGCTCGACGGGCACGGCATGGTAGGTCCACAGGATCAAGACGATAGGGCTCCCGGCCGGCCCCTCGGGGCGGGCGTGCACGCCTTCGGGAAACTCACCCAGTAGGGGACGGGTTGCCTCCGTCTCGGCAAGCAGGGCGTGCTCCTCATCGGTCCAGGCCAGCCGCTGCGGGTCGGCCCAGATCAGGAGCGGCGCCTGCCGGGGGAACGCGCCATGATGGTCGTTGAAGGCGATCTTGGCGTGGAACTCGGAGAACACCGGCAGATCGACCCCGAGCAAGCCCCCGACCGGCCTCAGGTACGGCCCGGCCGCGTTGACGAAGTGCCTGCAGCGTATGCGCGCTGCCTCGGCGCCGCCGCCGAGGCGGACGGCCTCGACCTTCCCGTCGACGACATCGACACCTTCCAGCCGGCCTTCGACCAGCCGTGCGCCGGCCAGGCGGGCGCGTTCAAGCATGACCTGGCCGAGCAGCGCTGCACTGAACCACCCGCAGCGGCGAGGGTGGACGACGGCGATCGTCTCCTCGGCCAGGTAGGGGAAGTGGCGGCGAATCAGCCCCATATCGGTGATCAGGTCGGCGCCATCCGGCTGGCCCTCGAAGCCGCTCTCCTGCAGCGGCTGGTAGGCCGGGTCGCCCGCGTTGCCGCCGTGGATCCGCAGGGGGCCGGCGCCGAGCGCGGCAGCTTCCTCGGCCTGGGCGCGAAAGTCGAGCGCGCGCGCCGGGTCGGCTGTGACAAACAGGTAGCCGCGCCGATTCAGGCGAAAGGCGTTGTTCGTCTGCCGTGCCAGCGCCTCGAGCAGGTCGATCGAGCGGTTCATCAGCCGGACCATGCCATCGCCGGGGCCGGGCCACCAGTTGCGGTAGCATTCGGTGGATTTGTCGCTGGTCAGTGAGAGCGGGGCCCGTTCGTCGACGAGCACTACGTCCTGTACGCCGCTTTGAGTCAAATGGTAGGCGGCGGCGATGCCGGCGATGCCCGCTCCGCAGATGACGACCTCAGCGCTCGTTGATGGCATTCCGGCAGCTCCGATGGCTCGATGGGGCAATGTTAGCCGGAAGGCGGACGCCCGGCAATCTGCAGCCGCGCAGCACGCCGCTCCACCTACCAGAGGCCGGGCACCAGGCGG
>DAIRVC010000217.1:0-3632 GCA_036803025.1 Anaerolineales bacterium | reverse complement strand
GATGTCCGGCAACCGGACGCCGTGTTCTCGTGCGCCGTCGGCGATGCCGCGAAGGCGACGGGCGAGTACCTGACCGAGTCGAAGGACTCGGCCGTCAAGGCCGCCCAGGACACGCGGCTGGATCCGGCGACACGCAAGCACCTGCTGGCCGAGCTGCAAATGCTCGAGGCCGCGTTCGACACCGCTCGCAGCCGGGCGCCGGGCGCCTCCCCCCGCACCGAGTAGCTCATATGCTCTCGATCCTGATGCTGGTCGCTCTGTCCATCATTGCCTTACGCGCTGCGCCGCGAGAACGGGAGGAAGACGCCCACGTGCACGGCGCCGGCCAGGTCGGCCTGGCCGCGGCGGTGGCCCTGTTCGGCGTCGATTACTTCACCTCCTACTTCTACGCCACCGGCGAGCTGATGAGCTCGCTTCATCCCTACGGTCTGCAGCGCTGGGGCTACATCGCTGTGGCTGTGATCGCGCTGGCCAACTTCGTCTTCGGCGCGCTGTACATGTACGCCATGCGCGTCTTCAACGAAGGCGGCGGGTCCTTCACCGCCGCCATGCGTTACCTGGGCGCCACCGCCAGCCTGATCGTGGCCGTCGTGCTCATCCAGGATTACGTGCTGACGATCGTCGTCTCGACCCTTTCCGGGGTCGACCAGCTCCTGTCGATCACCGATTCGTATGGGATCAACTGGTTCTGGCGTTTCGCGCTCGGCGCGGCCTTGGCTTCGATCACCTGGTACATTACGATCCGCGGCCGGGGCGAATCGGCGCAGGTCGTGTTCACGCTGCTGACCGTGTTCATCGGGCTGACCGTGATCATGGCGATCGGCCTGTACCTCGCCGCCACCAGGCACGTGCCGCCGGTGCCGCCCGAGATCCCGGTCCAGGCCGCCTCCATCGGCCAGTCCCTCTACCATCTGCTGACAGCCTCCATGAAAGGGATGGTCGCGTTGTCCGGGCTGGAGGCGATGTCGAACGGGATTCAGTTCGTGAAGGACGAAGACTCGGGCTTCGTCCGCTGGGGGAAGGCCCACCTGCCCCGCCTGCGGGGTCTGTGGGGTTTCTACAGCGGCAAGGAGGGGATCGGCCGGGTAGTGCAGACGTCGTTCCTCTTCTACGGCGGCCTGACTACGCTGTTCCTGACGAGCTTCTCCATCCGCTTCAACGTCTTCGACGGGACGCTGGGGCGAAGCCTGGTCGGCAACCTGGCCTTCATCGGATTCAGCCAGATACAGGGCGGCGTCTTCCTGTACTGGGCATACCAGATCCTGGCCGTGATGATGTTGGTGGCCGCCTCTCTGACGGCGTTCCAGGGCATCCAATCGATGGCGTGGCGCAATGTCGCCATCGGCGAGATCCCCGAGTTCGTCGTCTACCGCAATCCGAAGGGGACCTTCACTCGCCCGGTGACGGCCGCGGTCATCGCCGCCATCGTCATTCAGTTCCTGGTCCGGGGTCGAACCGGGCTGGCGGTGCCCTACTACGGTGTGGGCGTCTTCCTGCCTTTGACGGCGATGGCTCTGGCAACCCGAAAGCACATCCTGGCGACGTTGACCGAGCGCGCCCGCACCTGGGGCGCCGCGGGCGCAACCCTCGCCGCCGTCCTGGGCGCCGTCGTCTTCGTCGGCCAGATCGTCGGGAAATGGCAAGAGGGTGGCTGGCTGGTCCTGATCACGCTCAGCCTACTCGTGATCATGGCGCACGCGATCCTGATATCGCCGATCGGCTACCGGGATCCTGAACAGATTCGCCGCATCGTCCGGGTGAAGTCGAACGTCCAGGGTTCGAGCGGATCGATCGCCGAGTGGCAGTCCCTTAAAGTCCAGGAGTACCGTCACGCCCTGTTGATCGGGGTCGCTCGCTTCTGGGAGCTGTTCGGTGTCCGGCGGCCGATGCGTTTTGAGCCGCTGCTTCCGGCCGGCGAGTTTGACGAAGTGATCGACTCTGCCGACCGAGGCGAACGTTCCTTGCTGGAGCAATACCTGCAGTCCCAGCCGATACCGCCGCCGCGGGCCGGCGGCCAACCGAAGGAAACAGGCAAGCCTGGTCCGGAGCCGCCGGGCTGACCAACGGCGGCCGTTGACTCGCGCCATCCTGGAGCGGTCTCAGCCTCCCTCAACCGCATGGACCGCACCCCGCTACATGCCCTGCGCGCCTCGGAAGTCTACGCCGCGCTGGAGACCGCCCCGAGCGGGTTGGCCTCCGCCGAGGCCGCCTCACGCCTATCGCTGTTCGGCCCCAATCGCCTGACGGAGATCCCCGCCCCACCGATCTGGCGCAGCCTGCTGTCGCACCTTGCACATCCGCTGGCAGTGCTGCTTTGGGTGGCCGGGCTGCTGGCGTTCGTCAGCCGCCAACCGGCCTTGGGCATCGCCGTCTGGATTGTCGTCGTGGTCAACGGGCTGTTCTCCTTCTGGCAGGAGTATCGGGCCCAAAGGGCCATGGAAGCCTTGGGGAGGTTACTGCCCGGGCATGCGCGGGTCGTGCGCGACGGCGGCGAGGTCGAAGTCCTGTCCAGTGAGACCGTCCCTGGCGACGTGCTCGTCCTGGCGGAGGGGGACAGCATCCCGGCTGACGCCCGCGTGGTCGAGGCCTTCGGGCTGCGGACCAACAATGCCGTGCTCACTGGCGAAGCCATGCCGGCGCAGAAATCGCAGGACGCCTCGCTGAGCGATGGGCTGTCAGAACTCGAACGGCCCAACCTGGTCTTCGCCGGCACCTCGGTCGTGTCCGGCACCGGCCGTGCCGTGGTATGCGCCACGGGCATGCTGACCCAGTTCGGCCGCATCGCCCGCCTGACACAGCAGGTCAGCGAGCCGCCCAGCCCGCTCCAGCAAGAGACACGCCGTCTGACACGCCGCATCACGGTTATCGCTGTGGCCGCCGGGGCGATCGTGTTCTCGGTCAGCCTGCTCCAGCTTGGCCTGCCGGTGTTCGAATCATTCCTCCTGGCGATCGGCATCCTGGTGGCCGTGGTACCCGAGGGGCTGACGCCCATCATCACCCTCACCCTGGCCAGCGCCGGACAACGCCTGGCGCGTCACGGCGTCCTGGTCAAGAAGCTGGCCGTCATCGAGACCCTTGGCACGATCTCGATGGTCTGCACCGACAAGAGCGGCACCCTGACCCAGAATCAGATGACCATCCGCGAAGTCTGGGTCGGCGGCCGGCTCCTGGCGGTCAGCGGGACAGGCTACGACCCGGCCGGCCGGCTGATCCCCGGAGAAAAGCGGGAGGCGCATCCGGACGACCTGGCCGGTTTGCTGCGCGTCGCCTCGCTGTGCAACAATGCCCGCCTGATCCCTCCTTCTTCCGACCGGCCGCAGTGGTCGTGCCTGGGCGACCAGACCGAAGCCGCGTTGCGCGTCCTGGCCATCAAGGGCGGTATGGACCAGGAGAAGATCCGGCAACGCTTCCCTCGAGTCCATGAATTCCCGTTCGACGCCCGCCGCAAGCGCATGAGCACTATCCACCTCGCCGAAGGCAAGGGGCTGGCGTGTATCAAGGGCGCGCCGCGAGAAGTGCTGCAGCTCTGCGATCACATCTTGCTGGACGGGGAGAACCGCCCGCTCGACGAGACGACCCGCGTGGCGATCCTTGAGGCGAACGATGGCTTCGCCCGGCGGGCGCTGCGCGTC
>DAIRVC010000216.1:0-3634 GCA_036803025.1 Anaerolineales bacterium | reverse complement strand
CTCAGACGATCCGGTAGTCGATCAAGGCGCGAGTGTCGCCGTAGCGGCGGGCGCAGTCGTGGCGGTCGGAGAGACGGCTTGCGCTTCTGTGGTCGGAAGGAGCGCCTCCGACTCCGACAGCGAAGGCGCTGCCAGGGACATCGGCGCGTCGATCGTCATGCCGCCGAAGTCGTCCAGCAGGGTGTTGGTCGCGTTCGCCATCCAGATCCCCAGGCTCCCGCCGGCCGCGCTGAACGTCCAGGCGCTGGCGTCGCGACTGCCGACGACCACCCCGTTGCGCAAGACCTCCACCCAGCCGTCGCTGCGGGCGCGAGCCCCGAAGCGATCGCCGTTGGAGAAGGCGACCGGGATGGCTGAGCCGCGCTGCACCCAGCCCTGCGCCGGCGCGTAGGTCCATACCTGGGCCGTCTGAGTCGCCGGCGAGTAGAACACCCGGATGACTCCGGCCGTGGCCGTGGTGCTCGACTGCGATTTGAGCAGCAGGCTGGTTGTACCGGTGCCCGGGTCGATCGACACCAGGCTGACGAACACTTCCTGGTCGGCGCCGAAGGTGAGGCTGTTCCAGAAGATGCTGCCGTTGCCGGCCACATCCAGTTGGTTCCCGGCGATCAGATAGGCGCCGGTATTCCCCGACCAACCTGCCCCGATCGGCCCATTGGCCCGGTCGAAAGTGTCCAGCACTCCGGCCGGAGGTGCGCCGGGCGTTGCCGTCGGCGTCGGGCTGGCGACCGTCGTGGCTGTCGCCGTGGCGGTCGGCGTGGCGCTGGCTCCAGGCATCGCGGTCGCGGTAGGCGTCGCGGTCGCGCTGGGCAGCGGCGTCGGCGTATGGGTGCTCGTCGCCGGGGGTAGGCCGGTGGCGGTCGGCGTCGGAGAAGGCGTGGCGGTCGCGCCGCCGGTGTCGAAGGCGCCGGAGACGATCCACTGCGGCCCGCCGCCGTTCGAGGGCACGCCGCTCATCCCATCCAGCAGGATCCCGTCCCAACTGGACGGCCCGTCATCGGTCAGCGTCGTCCCGCCGCCGTCCGACATGCTGTAGTAGGCCACCAGCCCGGGCTCGCTCCCGGACAGGCTGCGGGTCATATCCTGCAGGACCTCGGCCGGCGTGCGCGCCGTGCTCCACAGGCTGACCTCGTCGATGGCTCCCTCGAAGGTCCAGTTGCGCGTGGGGCTGTTGATCACCCCGCCCAGGTAGAGCTTGGGCAGCGCGCCGGTATTGGGCTGCAGTGTCACGCCGCTGGCCGTCGAGCCGATCTCGACCCCGTTCACGTAGGCGCGCATCAGCCCGCCGCCGTGCACGAGCGAAACATGGATCCAGACGCCCGGCGTGTACGTGATTCCGATCAGGTCGACCGGCGAGCCGGCGCTGCCGTCGTAGTTCCAGACCCAGATGCGGTCCTGGCCGTTCAGGACGCCGCGCACGATCCCCCACCAGCGCGGGCGGTCGCCGAAGATCGAATCGCACCAGGCCACGGCGTTGTAGGCACACACCGCCGCGCTGCCCGTCGGGCGGACCCACAGGCTGACGGTCTTGGTCGTCTCCCAGCCGGCGCCCATCACGTGCTGGGTTTCCGGCAGGCCGACGACGTCGTTGTAGCCGTCGAACTGGAGCGCGGTCCCGGCGTTGTCGGCGTGCGACTGGAAGGATGGCAGGGCGATCAGGACAGCCAGCAGTGCGAGGCTGAACAGGGCGCGCACGGCGAGTCGGGGTGCACGCTGCGGCTGGTGCTTGGGCATATGGACCTCGAAGATCTCGGCTCTACAGCTGGGTGTGGTTCTTCCGGGGAAGTGCCCCTGACTACTCGGGGACGGGCAGGTCGTCGATCGGGATGCTGGCTAGCTTCTCTCTGAGGAGATGGTTGTCGGTCTTCTCGACGGCCTCGATGTAGTTGCGCATGGCCGCCAGGACGGGGACTTCCTTGCGGTCATAGACCTCGCCCTGAAGCAGGCGCAGCACTTCGATGCGGTGGGTCTTCGAACGGATGAAGTGGGTGAAGAGCGGCAGCAGCTTGTAGTACAGCCGGATGAACTCGTACCAGATGTTCACCCCGCCCCGCAGCTTGGTCTCGTACTCGCTGAAGAACGCCTGGCTGAAGTCGCCGGTCTCGAACGCCCGGCGCACGAACTCGGATGAGTACTTGGCGCTGTACAGGGCGATGCTGACCCCGGATGAGAAGATCGGGTCCACAAAGCGGGCGGCGTCGCCGATCAGGGCCCAACCGTTGCCGACGAAACGCTCCATGCTGTAGCTGTAGTCGCCCTCGGTCTTGAAGTCGTTGAGGCGGACCGCGTCGGCCATAGCCACCGCCAGGGCATGATTTGAGTCGACGTAGCGGGCGAAGTACGCCGCCGGGTCGCCCCCGAACTGGCGGAAGACCTGCTTCTCGGCGACGATACCGATCGAGGTGATCGTCTCGCTGATCGGGATTTGCCAGGCCCAGCCGCGTTCGACCGGCAGGAAGTAGATGTGGATGTAATCGGCCGTCTCCGGCTGCCCGCGCTGGACGTTCTCGAACCAGGCGTGCACGGCGAACTGATCGAAGATGGGATCGTTCTTCTTCAGCTTGAGCTGGCGGCCGAGCAACGTGTTGCGGCCGCTGGCGTCGATGACCATCCGGGCCGAGAGGTCGATCTCCTTGTCGCCCAGCCGCGCCCGGACGCCGGTCGCCCGGTCGCCCTCGAACAGCACCTGCTTCACCTGAACGCCCTGGTAGACCTCTGAGCCGAGCGAATGGGCATGCTGCAGCATGAGCAGATCGAGCTTGCTGCGGTCGACGTGGTACGTGTACGGCTGGTGGATGCCCTCTTGCGGGAACTCCGAGAAGGTGATGGCCGATTCGCGGCCGGCGATCTCGTGCCAGGAGGCGCCGTACTTGTGGATGAACTTCTCGCGTTCCAGGATCGGCAGAAAGCCGATCTCGTCGAACACGCGCGTCGAGGAGGTGACCATCGACTCGCCGACGTGCGGCCGCGGATGGTGACTGCCTTCCAGGATCAGGTTCTTGATGCCCGCCTTCGACAGGAACGCACCCATCGTCGAGCCGGCCGGACCTGCACCGATGATGATCACATCGTTCATAACTCGCCTCATCTCCATTAGCTCACCCGGCCGCCCGGCGGCCGCGTTCACTTGTTCCCGGCTGATGCTCACCGCCGGCTTGCGCGCTCAGCGGCGCCCCATCCACTCTTCCGTGCTGGGCAGATCCGAGTCCGCCCGCCAGAGCGCCGCCCGTTCGGGGTGATAGCGCGAACCGATCGGGACGGAGTAGGTATCGTCTCCATAGGAGCGCTCGCGCTTGAGGACTTTGCGGAATGCGTCCAGCGCCGGAGAAGGCTGCCGTTCGTAGATCCTTCCGGCGAACATGTCGGTCATGAATTCGGTGTAGCGGGCGTGCACGAAGGTGGCGAATGTGAACGGCTGCTCCCAGAAACAATCCAGCACGTCTTCGAGCACGTCGATCCCCTGCTCGGCCGCCACCTGGTACTGCGCGAACGGGTCGGCCGAGGTCCGGCCATTCCCCAGGTAGTCGCGCACCAGCGGCGCCAGGATCTGCGCCTCGCGCAGGGCGACCGTGACCCCGAACGAGAAAATGGGGTCCAGGAAGCGGTGCGCGTCCCCGACGCAGACGAAACCGGG
>DAIRVC010000215.1:0-3658 GCA_036803025.1 Anaerolineales bacterium | reverse complement strand
TGGGAGCACCAGGAAGGGATAGATGTACAAGGCGCCGCGTGCCGTTTCGCCGGTGCGGCAGGCGCCGCTGAGGAAGACGAGCAGGAGGCTGCCCAGTGCCAGGAGGCCCAGGCGGCTCGCCTCGTCCCAGGGGCCGCTCCGTCGGAGGCCTCGGGCGATGATCAACGCGGCGAACGGGCCGAGGAAGAGAAGGATTTCGGCCACGTCCTCGAGCCGGGTCATCAGGTAGTCACCCGGGGAGGCGAGCAGGAGAAATCCGGCCGGGTTCTCGTGGGCAGTGGCGATCGCAAACGAGTTCAGGTAGTTGAAGCCCAGAACGCGCTCGATCAGAAGCCAGAAGACGGCTAGCGCCCCCAGCTGCACGCTCAGACGAAGCAGGCTGACACCCCGCCGGGCCTGCATGACCGCCAGGACGGGCAAGACGAAAACGAAGGTGAACGTCAGGCCGGAAACGATCAGCAGGCACGCGGTCGAGACGACCAACCGCCAGCGCGAACTCCTCAAGGCGTCCAGGCAGCACCCGAGCATCAGCGGGGCGATCAACGCATCCAGGCTGGCCGAGAAGTAGATCTGGATCGCTGGGAGCAGCAGGAACAGTAACAGCGTACGCCCGACGGCCAGGTCATCGGCCGGCGGGACGAGCGCGGCGCGCAGGGTCAGGGCGGCCAGGATGACCGACAGCCCTGTGATCAACAACGCCATTGGCACCGGATCGCGGACCAGCCCATGCAGGAAGTAGAAGAATAAGACCGCGCCCGGTGGGTGCGTTCCGGAGTGTCCCAACAGGGACGGCTGGAGAGCCTCGAAGCCGCGGACGAAGGCGAACGGATCCTCGATCGCGGCGGCCGCCTCGAGGTACTCGGCCTTGGTCAGGTCGGTGGAAGCAATGGGCCGCGCCAGGCCGAGGTCGACACCGTGAGTCAGGGTTGTGCCGAGGATCAGCGCCAGACCGAGGAGCGCCACCATCCAGGCCGGGTAGCGATAGCGCGCCAGCAGACGCAGGCCGAGGAAGAAGCCCGCCAGACAGCCAACGGCGACCAGCAGGTCGACCGGGCTCAGGTCGTTCACCTTGGGCGACAGTCGGAACATGAACTGGCTGATGGGCCAAGCGGCCACGCATGGCGTATCGATCAGGGTCTGGCATAGGGCGAGATGCAGCCGGTTGGCCAGAACGAGGGCCAGGCTGGAGAATCCGAGAATGACGGGGATAGACCGATCGTTCAGGGGGTCGTTGAGGAGCCGCCTCATGCAGGACCGACGGAGCCAGGCTTCGACCCGGCATCCGAGCCCGGTCTCACCGGCCCGCCGCGCGCCCGCGGCCGGGGGGTTTGGGTGAGGAGGCTTTCTCGAGCCGGCCCGCCAAGCCGCCGCCCAGGAGCGCCAGGCCGTCGGTCGTCAGGTAGTGGCTGGCGGCTGCGTCGAAGAGGACTGAGCCACGCGCAGGGAATTCCTCATCGCCGGGCCACAGGATTGCCGCCAGTCGGATGCGGGGGAGCGGCTGGAAGGCGAAAGCGTGCTCGGCCAGCGTCGGCAGACGCAGGCCGTCCATTGCGGCCGCAGCGCCGTCAAAACCGGCGCCATCATTCCCGAAGGCGCGCACCAGGCGATCACCGCTGTAACGCTGGTAAGCCAGATGGTAGAAGGCGCCGTCCGGTAGCTCGCGGAACCCGATCCATCGATCGGCCATCGGCGCACCGTCGGCGGTGCGCAAGTAGTAGAGGAGCATAGCGGTGTCGAACGTCGAGCACGGGCGCCGGTCCTCGGCCAGCGGCTCGAGGTCCGGCCAGAGGAGACGGAGACGGCGGTCCCAGTAGGGAAGCACCAGGGCGGGCGGGTCCCAGGCCGCGCCGCACTGGTGCGCCAGGATTTCCGGCGGACGTCGGCGCACCGCCTCGCGCAACCCATCCACCTGGCGCAGCATGCTCTCTTCCCAGCGCTGACGGGCGTGCTCGATCTCCCCCGCCGCATCAAAGGGCGGGTCGCCGACGGCGCGGTCGGTCAGACCGGTCACGTCGCTTCCCCGCGCACGCTGTCGATATAGACCTTGATCGAGGGCATCCCGGTCAGCTTGTCGTAGTAGAAGTTGTTGACCGCGTTGATCACCTGCTGCCGGGCGGCTTCGACCGGCCCGCTGACCGCCTGGCCGGCCTGCTGCTGAGCCAGGGCGTCCCGCAACCGCAGGAGCAGGCGCACGATCTCCGCCTCCTGATCACCCTCCAGCGCTTTGATGATCTCCATGATGAGCTGATCCGTCTGTGCGATCAGCGTCTCGCGTGAGATATCATGCCCGGACTCGGCTGCGTCCTCGAGCGTGCGGATCAACGACCAGACTTGATACAGGACCGTGGCCGGCTCGTCGAACAGCTCACGCAGGAAGGCCGCCTCCTCGTATTGGCCGGTCAGGCGGAAGATGTTGTACATCCTCTTGGCGGCCTTGCCGTAGTTGACGTCTTTGGTCAGGTACTTGTTGACTTCCTTCTCGAGCTGGGCGACGTACTCGTCCATCGCGTCGGCCGAGACGTGCCGGGCCAGCTTGGAGAAGATGGGGATCGACTCGGCGTCCAGATACACCTCCTGGAAGTACGGATCCAGGTAGCCGTCCAGCGGCGTGATCGTGCCGTCCGGGGACTCCCAGGTCACGTCGAGCATGTTGCTGGCATTGGCCAGCTGCCCGCGCGCCGGATCGGCGACGACCCAGTCGAGCTTGCACCAGCCGGGCTCGAGGGCGGCTTCTTCCCAGTGAACAACGGCCGAGGTGCCGTCCGGCCGGAAGGCGTCGATCTTGCCGGCGCGGATCTCTTCCAACGACCACGAGACCGGCGAGCCGGCCTTGATCGGTTTCCCGTCCTTGACGACGTCCTCGCGGAACGAGCCGAGTTTGACCTCGATCAACTGGTGCGTCGGGCCTTTGGCGGTGTTGAGCGCCTTCTCGCGCATGATCTCGGCCAGGATGCGGCAGGCTTCCGGACGGCTCGGGGCTTTGATATTGACGCGCTCGAAGTAGTCGCAGTCGCCGGGAAAGGACTGGATCTTCGATTGCGCCGCAGAGCCGGATAGGGCCAGCGCCGTCTCGACCATGCCCGGACGGTCGGCGAACTCGACCAGCTTGCCGATGCGGCGGAAGTGCTCCAGGTCCTGCGGGCTGAAGTCGAGCATGCTGACCTTGTGCCCGAAGACTCCGGAGCGGGTGTCGACGACGATCTCGCCGCTGGTCTGGGCTGCGGCAATGGCCGAAAGCCACTGCAGGGCGTCGGCCTCGTCGAGCTCGATCCCCAGGCGCTGGGCGGATTCGAGGATGCGGGTCAGATCTCTGGACGGCTCGGGCATGTTTCCTCCAGGGGGATGCGGGACCATCATACAACGGATTCGCGGTCGGTCTCCAACGGCAGTTGTCACCGCATGACCTGGCCTCGGCACCTGCGGCGATGTAGGCTGTTGACCGGTCGGAGGGTTCAGTGCCCCGCTTGCCTGCACGAGCTGCCGACCCCCGGCTGTCCGGCTCGCCGGCCAGGGCCTGCGAGGCACTCTTGGACGCGATGGGGTGAACCCGGCTTCAGGAATCGACTGACAGTGACCGTCACCGGCGCTCAAGCCACGGGCGGAGCTGATTGAGTTCAGATACATATGAGACAGTAGCCCTGGCGTAGAGAGCGCACCG
>DAIRVC010000214.1:0-3678 GCA_036803025.1 Anaerolineales bacterium | reverse complement strand
CAGGCCGCGCGCCGCCCGCAGGTAGACATCCGGAGCGGGTTTCGGCCGTGCGACCTGGTCGGCGCCAACCATGACGGAAAAGCGCTCGGCGATGCCCAGGCGCCGTGCAGCCGTGGCGACATACTGCGCGGGGCTGTTGGAAGCGATCCCCAACCGGAGCCCGCGCCGCCCCAGCTCGTCCAGGAGCTCCAAGAGTCCCGGATAAGGTTCGGCCGTTTCGACCAGTGCGTGGAAATGCTCCCGGAAGCAGCGGTCGAGCTCCTGGGGACTGAGGCCCAGCCCGTAGCGATGGATGACGATGCGCGCCGACTCCTCGTGACTGACGCCAATCAGCGCCCCGTGCTGCGCGGAGTCCATGGTGTGGCCATAGGGGTCCAGGCAGCGCTGCCACGCCTCCAATGACAGCGACTCACTGTCAATGATCAAACCGTCTAGATCCAGGATCACACCTTCGATCAACCTTGGTCGCCTTCTTTGGGATGGACTGGGCCCGTGGTCCTTGCGGGCCTCTCACTCGAGTCGGCTCGGCCCAGTGATTGCAGGATCGCCTGCCGCACGTCTTCTTCCTGGGGTACAACGGCGTCTTCGCCGGCGCGGGCCAGGGGCACTGGGCAGTCGAGGCTGGCGACTCTTAGTACCGGTGCGTCCAGGAAGGCGAAAGCTTCTTGTGCGGCAACGGCGGCGATTTCGGCCGCCACGCCACCCGTGCGCGGGCCTTCCACCGCCACGACCAGGTGGCGAGTGCGGCTGATCGACTCGATCAACGTCTTCCGGTCGAACGGCACCAGCGTGCGCAGGTCGATCACCTCGACATCGATGCCCTGGGCGGCCAACGAGTCGGCCGCGCGCAGGCTCTTGTGAACCATCAGCAGTGTTGCGGCGACGGTGACATGGGAGCCGGGCCGGACGACCGCAGCCTGCCCGAAGGGCAGGGCATAGGCATCCCGGGGCACCGGGGTCTCGAGCGAGCGCATCTCGCCCCAGGCGCTGCGCATCGCCCCGCCCGGCGAGCGGCCGCCATACAGCATGCGGTGCTCAAAGCACAGGACCGGGTCCGGGTCGCGGATAGCCTGGATCATCAGACCCTTGGCGTCGAACGGCGTCGCCGGGCAAATCACCTTCAAGCCGGGGACGTTCATGAACCAGGCTTCAAGGCTCTGTCCATGCGTCGGCCCCCGGCCGCTGGCGCCACCGGGCGCGCGAATGACCATCGGCACGCTCCAGGCGCCGCCGGACATCATGCGCATCTTGGCGGCGCTGTTGACGATCATGTCCATGGCAGACGGCAGGAAATCGGCATACTGCACTTCGACGACCGGGCGCATTCCGGCCAGGGCGGCCCCGACCGCCAGCCCGAAGAAGCCGGCCTCCGCCACGGGCGTGTCGCGCACACGCTCCGGGCCGAATTCCTCAAGCAAGCCCTGAGTCACGGCGAACGGGCCGCCGAATGCCCCGATGTCCTCGCCAAGCAGAAAGACGGTGGGGTCGCGGCGCATTTCCTGAATGAGCGCTTCGCGAATCGCCTCCGCGTAAGTCAGCGGGCGCGGCTCTTCGGGCTTGCAGTTGGTCGGCGTCAGGTCCGTCACACGTGTTGACTCCGGCGGGAGCTGCCCCGTTGCGACAGGTCTGAGGCCAAAGGTAGAAAGATCGTCCGCAGCACCGCTGCCGGATCCGGCTCCGGGCTGACCCGGGCGAATTCGACAGCCTCGGCGACCTCGAGCTGAATGACTCGCTCCACGTCAGCCAGGTCGGCAGCCATGTCCGGCTGGGATTCGAGCACAACGGCCTTGAAGCGCGGCAGCGGGTCGCGCGCCAGCCACTCGTCCAGCTCACCCTGCGGCCGATAGCGGCCAGGCTCGGCGCGTGAGTGCCCGTGGAAACGGTAGGTCATGCACTCCAGCAGGGTCGGCCCCTCGCCGCGCCGGGCGGCAGCGACCGCCACCCCGGCGGCTTGATAGACCGCCAGTACGTCATTGCCGTCCAGACGCTGGGCGGGAATGTGGTAGGCGGAGGCGCGCTCGGCGACGTTATCGGCCAACGTGGTCCTGTCAAATGGTGTGGAAACACCGTACAGATTGTTGGCGCAGATGAACACAGCCGGGAGCCGCCAGATGGCGGCCAGGTTCAGGCCTTCATGGAAGTAGCCGCAGTTGGAGGCGCCGTCACCGAAGAACGCAACGGCAACCTGGTCGCTCTTGCGCAGCCTCGCGGCCAGCGCCAGGCCGGCAGCGATGGGGATCCCCGCGCCGACGATCGCGATCCCGGGTATGATGCCGGCCGATACATCGTTCAGGTGCATCGAGCCGCTGACGCCTCCGCAGCAGCCGGTCGCCCGGGCGAAGATCTCCGCCATGGCGGCGCGAAGGTTGCCGCCCTTGGCCAGGTATTCCCCATGTCCGCGGAAGGACGGCACGACGAAGTCATCCGGGCGCAGATGTGCACAAACACCGGCGCTGACGGCTTCCTGGCCCGTGGAGAGATGGACGGTTCCCGGCATCGTCTCGGTCAGGAAGAGGTTGTAGACTGCCTCCTCAAACAAGCGCGTGCGCAGAAGGCGTGTGTACAGATCCACGAGCAAGGGCCGCGGCGGCAACGGGTCGGTCACGCGGCCTCCGCAGGCTCGACGGCGATCACCCGCACCGGCGAGGCCTCCGTGCCGGCGATATTCCAGGGCAAGACGAACAGCATCACCCGCTCGCAGCGCAGTTGGTCAAGATTGTTGAGAAACTCAATCAGCGGGATGTCGTGGCTGAACAGGGCCAAATGGTTCACCTGCCGGTCGAGGCCGCGAGGCTCGATGCCGGAGGCGTCCGTACCCAGGCAGGCGATGCCTTGTGCGATCAGCCAGTCCAGCGCCTCAGGCGCCAGGTACGGGCGCTCGTGGGCGCGCGGCGTCCGGTAATGGGCGCTGGCGCCGGTCCGCAGCAGGACGATGTCCCGCGGCTTCAGGCGACCGCGATAAGCCCGGATCTCCTCCAGCGTGATGGCTTCCCCATCCTGTTTGTGACTGAAGTCAAGGACGATCGCCTCGCCGACCAATCGATCGAGCGGAAGTTGAGAGATGTCCTTGCCCGCTTCGAGGTAGTGGAAGGGCGCTTCCACGTGGGTGCCTACGTGCGGCGTGATGTGGACCTTGGTCAGAATGTAGTGATCGGCCGGGTCGGCCCGGTACTGAGGGTAGAGATCCTGAACGCGGGCGGTATCGATCTCGAGCCCATATTCCTCCTGGCCCGCGTACAGCTTGTGCGTCAGATCGACGATGCGGCCGAGCTTCATGGATTCCTAGCCCCAGTATCTTCGGCCACGACCTTGTGGGGAAGCGCCGCTGCCGAAACGCCCAGAGGACGCCCGATCAAGGTCGCGCCGGCGGCGGCCCCAGCCGGCTCTGCATCTCGAGCCGGCTCCGATCGCCGCGGATCACATCGATCAGCTGTGGCAGCTCATCGATCCGATGGCGGCGCAGCCAGAGGCCCGCGCGAGTGATGCGCGCATCGGCATGCGCGGTGACAGCTGACCCCTGTTCGCTCCCATCGACGCGCATCGTGCGCAGCTTGTGAATGCGGAACGGCCGGCCGTGTCGTCCCACGCGCTCCTGCCTAAAGAACACCGGGCCCGGCGAGTCGATGCGAATCCAGAGCATGGCCGCCAGCAGCACCGGCGCCAGGATGATCAGGCCCA
>DAIRVC010000213.1:0-3724 GCA_036803025.1 Anaerolineales bacterium | reverse complement strand
GGCCAACTCGGCCCGGGGTTCTCCATGGAACCGTGACGGGCGGCGGCTCGTCTTGAATCGGTACCGTGATTGAGGTGTGGGATCATGTTGTCTAAACAGAGGATCGTCTTCGTTGGGCCGGGCGTCATGGGTGAGGCAATGCTGGTCGGCCTTCTCGATCGAGCCGGGGTACCTCCGGAGCGGATCGTCATGGCCGGCCCGCGGGCCGAGCGGCTGGAGGAGCTGGCCGCCCGCTTCGGGGTGGCCACGACCTCGGACAGCCGGGCGGCGGTGTCGAACGGTGACATCATCGTGATCTCCGTCAAGCCGCAAAGCCTGAGCCCGGTCTTGTCGCACCTGCGCGGCGCGATCCCGCCCGGGGCGATGGTCCTCTCGATTGTGGCCGGCGCCCGGTTGGGAGATCTCGCCTCTCAACTCGAACACGCGGCGGTGGTGCGGGCGATGCCGAACACACCGGCCCAGATCGGCGAGGGTATCACCGTGTGGGCCGTCACGCCCGGCGTCAGCCAGGTGCAGAAGGATCTCGCCCGGGAAGTCCTGGCCTCGCTGGGGAAGGAGGTCTTCGCCGAGGACGAGGACTACCTGGACATGGCGACGGCGCTATCGGGGACCGGCCCGGCATACGTGTTCCTGTTCATGGAGGCCATGGTCGACGCCGGTGTGCACCTGGGCTTCCCCCGCCGCATCGCCGAGGAGCTGGTGGTGCAGACGGTACACGGCTCCGTGGCCTTCTACGAGCACTCCCCCAGTCACATGGCGCGGCTGCGCAATCAGGTCACCTCTCCGGCGGGGACAACCGCCGCGGCCCTCTACTACCTGGAGAAGGCCGGCTTTCGCCCGGCGATCTCGCGCGCGATCTGGGCAACCTACGAGCGATCGGTGCAGCTGGGCAATGGCAAGAAGCGGGCGCCGGTCGGGAACGATTGAGCCGGCCCGCCCAACTTCCCCGCCATGGCCCCCCTTGGAGATGTCATTGCGAGGAGGCCGAAGGCCGACGAAGCAATCTCCTCCGAGGGCTGGAGTTGGTCGGAGAGGTCGTCTTGGAAGATCCGGCCGCGTCAGGCGAGGGGATTGCCACGGCCGCCTGGCGGTGCCTCGCAATGACATAGCCAGTCCGCCCGGGCCGCCCGGCCGGCGAGCCCTCCTTTGCACCCCCTGCTCTTGTGAACGGCTGGACAAAACGGAGGCTTCCAGGTATGATTTCCCCGGGAGGCCCGCGTCGGGCCTTCTTTGAGGATGCCGAGCGGCAGACGCGCTCTACCGTCGGTGTCCGGCTCCCCGCCACGAATCCATCGGCCCGGAGGCCACATGTCCGATCTGGCCAATAGCCTGACCTCGGATCTCAGACAGCAGATCGAGGCGTTTCAGCCTGAAATCGAGCTCAAGGACGTCGGCAACGTCACCGAGGCCGGCGACGGGATTGCCCGCGTCTCGCACCTGGCAGGCGTGCGTTCGCAGGAGTTGGTCCAGTTCGCCAACGGGGTCATGGGCATCGCCTTCAACCTGGAGAGCAATTCCGTCGGCGTGATCGTCATGGGCGACTACGCCGGGATCGAGGAAGGTATGCAGGTGCGCGGCACCGGGCGCATCGCCTCGGTCCCCGTGGGTGACGGTCTGATCGGGCGTGTGGTCAACGCGCTCGGTGAACCGATCGACGGCCGGGGGCCGATCACCTTCGATGGATTCCGGCCGATCGAGCGTATCGCTCCCGGCGTCGTCCAGCGCAAGGATGTCGATACGCCGGTCCAGACCGGCATCAAGGCGATCGACTCGATGATCCCGATCGGCCGCGGGCAGCGGGAGCTGATCATCGGCGATCGGCAGACAGGCAAGACCGCGCTGGCGATCGACGCGATCATCAACCAGAAGGGCAAGGACCTGACCTGTATCTACGTTGCCATCGGCCAGAAGCGCGCCGGGGTTGCGCGCACGGTGGCGACCCTGGAGCGCTTCGGCGCGATGGATCACACCATCGTCGTCGTGGCCGCCGCCGACGAGCCGGCCGCGCTGCAGTACATCGCGCCGTACGCCGGCTGTGCCATGGGCGAGTACTTTGCCGAGAGCGGACGCGACGCCCTGGTGGTCTACGACGATCTCTCCAAACACGCCTGGGCCTACCGACAGGTGTCGCTGCTTCTGCGCCGGCCTCCCGGCCGCGAGGCCTACCCGGGCGACGTTTTCTACCTGCACAGCCGGCTGCTCGAGCGGGCCATGCGCCTGGCCGACCGCTACGCGATCGTCCCCGTGGCGCACCAGGGAAGCGTGCAGGAGAAGGACGCCTGGCAGGGCCGGGCGTTCGGCGGGCCGCTGGCTCGCCAGGATGCCGAGGAGGCGCTCAAGCAGCACCCGCAAGCGGAATTGCACCGCGTCGCCAAGATCGACGGCTCCGGCGGATCGTTGACCGCGCTGCCGATTATCGAGACTCTCCTGGGCGACGTATCGGCCTACATTCCCACGAACGTCATCTCGATCACCGACGGGCAGATATACTTGGAGAACAGCCTGTTCTATGCCGGCATCCGCCCGGCGGTCAACGCTGGCCTGTCGGTCTCACGCGTCGGCGGCGACGCGCTGACCAAGGCCATGAGACAGGTGGCCGGGAAGCTGCGGCTGGATATGGCCGCCTATCGCGAGGTGGCCGCCTTCGCCCAATTCGGTTCCGACCTGGACAAGGCCACGCAGGCCCAGCTGACGCGCGGGCAGCGCTTGCAGGAAATCCTCAAGCAGGCGCAGTATCAGCCGGCCGACCTGGTCGACCAGGTCATCGCGCTCTTCGCCGCGACCAACGGCTACGCTGACAACGTCCGCCTCGAGCAGGTCAAGTCCTGGGAGGCGGCGCTGCTTCAGTTCGTGGCCAACACCCATCCGGAGATCCGCCGGGACATCGCCGAACGCAAAGCTATCACGCCCGAGACCGAAGGCGAGTTGCGTCAGGCCGTCGGGGACTTCGCCGCCGCGTGGCGGTCCTAGCCGGCCGGGAGCAAGAGGGCACACGCCATGGCCTCACCCCGGGAAATGCGCCTGCGCATGAAGAGCGTGGCCAACATCGCGCAGGTCACGCGCGCCCTGCAGGCGGTGAGCGCCAGCCGCATCCGGCGGGCGCAGCAGGCGGTTCTGGCGACGCGGCCGTACGCGGACAAGGCCTGGCACGTCCTGCAGCACCTGTCGGTCCAGGCCGGGCGCGATTACATCCACCCGTTGCTTTCGGAGCGCGACGAGGTGCGCCAGATCCTGGTGTTGATGATCAGCGGCGATCGCGGCCTGGCCGGCGCCTACAACAGCGGCATCGTGCGCTACACGTTGGACACGTTTGCGGCCGCGGCCGCGCCTGTTCACTATGCCATCATCGGGCGCAAGGGCCGCGACATGTTCTCCCGGCGGCGCAAGCCGATCGTGGCTGAGTTCAGCGGTCTGCCCGACCCGCCGGCATTCGCCGATGTCTCCGCCGTCGGCCGCCTGGTGGTCGAAGAGTACCTGCAGGGACGGGCCGACCGGGTCTACCTGGCGTATACCGACTTCGTCAATCTGCTGCGACAGGTGCCGACTCACCGCCAGCTGCTGCCGCTCGAGCTTCAGGCGCCGGATATCAGTTCCCCTAGGACGCCGCGCGCCGCTTCGAAGGAAGTGGTCGCCTACACCTACGAACCGAGCGAGGCGCGCCTGATTGAGCAGATCGTGCCGCGCTTCACCGCACTGCAGGTCTTCCAGGCCGTGCTCGAATCGC
>DAIRVC010000212.1:0-3787 GCA_036803025.1 Anaerolineales bacterium | reverse complement strand
TAGGCCTGACGCTGATGTCGCTTCTGGTCTTCATGGCGGTCTTCGCCCCCTGGATCGCCCCCTACGACCCGATCCAGGTGCTTACCGGAATTGAAGAAGTCGGGCGCCGCGAGGCGCCGTGCATCCACCTTTTGGGATGCCCGCCCGATCGCCCGCAGCACCTGCTGGGCATCGACGGCAACGTACGGGATGAGTTCAGCCGGATCGTCTACGGCTCGCGCTTCTCGTTGATCATCGGCTTCACGACGGTCGGGTTCTCGATCGTGATCGGCACGGTGCTGGGGGCCGTGGCCGGCTATTTCGGCGGCGCACTGGATAACGCCATCATGCGGGTGATGGACGTGGTCCTGGCCTTCCCGGCCTTGCTGCTGGCGATCGCCATCGTGGCTGTGCTCGGACCGGGGCTGGTCAACACGCTGTTGGCCATCGGGGTCGTGACCATCCCGGCCTATGCGCGCGTGATGCGCGCCAGCGTGCTGTCGGTCAAGGAGGCCAATTTCGTCGATGCCTCGCGCGCGCTGGGGGCCGGCCCGGCGCGCGTCCTGTTCGTTTCGATCCTGCCGAACGCATTGGCGCCGCTGATCGTCCTGGGGACGCTCGAGGTGGCTTCGGCGATCTTGAGCGCCGCAGCGCTCTCCTTCCTCGGCATGGGCGCCCAGCCTCCGACGCCGGAATGGGGCTCGATGTTGAGTGCCGAACGCAATCAGGTCTTCACCGCGCCGCACCTGGTCTTCTTCCCCGGGCTGATGATCACGCTGACCGTGCTGAGCTTCAACCTGCTGGGCGACGGCCTGCGCGACGCGCTCGATCCGCGCCTGGCGCATAAGGGTGTATCCGCGGGCGTCTAGGTACGGTCTGCTCTCCGCTTCCCCGTTCCTGTCATGCTGAGGCCCACACCAGACTCCCTATAGCAGGCTGCTCGACACACGGCCGAAGCATCTCAATGCCCGCCGGCTCGACTGCGGAGAATGCGAAGGGAGTGAAGTGGCGCGGGGAGACGCCTGTCCTAGGCGACCAGCTCGCCGCGCACAAACGCGGCGGCGCGTGGATCGCGCGGCCGATCGAAGAACTCGGCCGCCTGGGCCACTTCAATCAGCGACCCGCCGTGCAGCATGGCCACCCGGTCGGCCAGACGCCGCGCCTGGAACACGTTGTGGGTCACCAGCACCAGCGTTGAGCGCCCCTCGGCGCGCAGCCGCTGGATCATCGCCTCCACCAACCCCAGGTTGAACGGATCGAGGTTGGCGGTCGGCTCGTCCAGGAGCAGGACCTCCGGTTCGATCGCCAGCGCGCGGGCCAGCGCCACGCGCTGCGCCTCGCCGCCCGACAGGCTGGAGGCCTGGGCCAGGGAGAGACTGCCCAGATCGAGCTCCTTGAGCAGCGCGGCGGTGAGGGCGGCCGGCTCCAGCCCGCGCAGGCGCAGGCCGTAGGCCACGTTGTCGAACACCGTGCGGTGCAGCAGCACCGGGCGCTGGAAGACCGTCGTCACCCGGCGCCGCAGCGCGAGCGGGACCGGGAAGCGCACAGGCTCGCCCTGGAAGCGGATCTCCCCAGAGGTCGGCGGCTCCAGGAAGTTCATCAGCCGCAGCAGCGTGGATTTTCCGGCGCCGTTCGGCCCGACGACGACCAGGGCTTCGTGTTCCCGCACTTCCAGATGGTCGACGGTCAGGACGGTCCGTCCGGCGTATGTGACCTCAACCTGGCGCAGCTCGAAGACCGGTTCACTCATCGGCCGGGCCAGTAGGGGATCCGATGCTGAAGCCGCAGCAGGAGGATGTTCACCAGGAAGGCCAGCGAGAGCAGCAGCGCGCCCAGGACCAGGGCGAATTCGAACTCGCCCATGCGCGTCTCCAGAACGATGGCGGTGCTCAGGACGCGCGTCTGCCCGGCGATATTGCCGCCGACCAGCATGGCCGCGCCGACCTCGGAGATGATGCCGCCGAACCCGGCGACCACGGCTGCGACGACGCCGGCGCGCGCTTCGGACAACAAGGCCGAGACTTCCTGGCGGCGGTCGGCGCCCAGCGACTGCAGCTGCAGCCGCAGCTGCGGGTCGACTGCCTCCAGGCTGGTCATGGTCAGGCCGATGACCAGGGGCAGGGCGATGATGGCCTGGGCCATGGTCATCGCCGGCGGCGTGAACAGCCAGCCGAGCGAGCCCAGCGGCCCGCTGCGCGACAGCAGCAGATAGACCACCAGGCCGACCACCACCGGCGGCAGGCCCATCCCGGTGTAGACCAACGCCACCAGCAAGCGCCGACCCGGGAAGCGCGTGAAAGCCAGCAGGGCGCCCAGCGGGATTCCCAGGACCGCGCTGATCGCCAGCGCGGTCCCGGTCACCTGCAGGGTGAGGAAGATGATCTCCCACAGTGCACCGGAGTCGACCTGGGAGATCATCGTGTTCCCCGCATTCTCATCGGTGCGAGACTAGGGGTGCGCCTGGCGATAGGCCTCGGAGTCGGGGTAGAAGAGCGGCTGACCGAACTGTTCGACGCCGTACTCGGCGATCGTCTCCTGAGTCTCGAGCGAGGTCAGCCAGTCGGCGAACTGCTGAGCCAACTCGGCCTGGGTGCCCTCGTGCAGCTCGGGATTGACCGGGATCACCCCGTAGGGATTGTAGAGCACACGGTCGGGGTTCTCGGCGATCGAGTTGCCGCCGAAGAGCACGACCAGACTTGGCAGGTTCTCCAGCTGCGCCAGGTACGTGCCGCGGTCCGCCAGCGTATAGGAGCCGTTCTCATCGGCGAAGGTGAGGGTCTCGCCCATGCCCTGTCCAAGCGAGAGGTACCAGCCCGACTCGGGATCCGGCTCGAGGCCGGCTGCTTGCCAGATGGACAACTCCTTGGTGTGGGTGCCGGAATCGTCGCCGCGCGAGGCGAACGAGGCCTGGGCCTCGGCGATGGCGGCGAAGGCTTCAGCCGCGGTCGCGGTCGAGGCGACGCCGGCCGGATCGCTGGCCGGCCCGACCAGGATGAAGTCGTTGTACATCACATCGTAGCGCGCCGTCCCGTAGCCATCGGCGACGAAGGCGTCTTCGCGGGCGCGGGCATGGACGAGGATGACGTCGGCATCTCCGTTCTGGCCGATCTCGATGGCCTGGCCGGTCCCGACGGCTACGACGTCCACGCGGGCGTTGTAGGCCTCCTCGAAGGCGGGCAGGATGGCGTCCAGCAGCCCGGAGTCGGCCGTGCTGGTGGTCGTCGCCAGGCGCAGCACGGTTGGCTCCGCCGGCTGGCAGGCGCTCAGCAGGGCCAGCAGACACCCCAGGATGGCGAATGTGAACAGCGACCTTCTAGACATGCTGATTCCTCCAGTGATGACGGCGGCCGATGCCGCATGGATAGTTGTAGGGACACAAATGATACAAGTAGACCGGCTGGCCGTCAACCCTGAAGGCTTTCCAGGCGGAATGCAGCCTCGGTTGGTGTGACGTGGGCGGTAGTCCAGGCTGTCCCTGGTCCGGGGCCGGCGCTCGCCTATACTTGTCCTGGGTCGAAGGAGAACCAGCCGCCGCGGGATCTGTAAGGGGCGGTCTGAAGTCGAGCCCCCGGGAGGGGGGGCCTGCTTGGCGCGGTCGCGACCCGTCGGTCGCAGGCAAGACGACCAGAATCTCCTGCTCCGGAAACCCCCAATCCTGGCGTACCTTGGCCTGACGCATGACAAACACCCCCGCCGTATCGGTCCTGATGCCGTGCTACAACGCCGCCGCCACTCTGGATGAGGCGATGGCTTCCCTTGTGGGGCAGACGTGGGGGGACATGGAAGTCGTGGCGGTTGACGACGGATC
>DAIRVC010000211.1:0-3800 GCA_036803025.1 Anaerolineales bacterium | reverse complement strand
AGCAGGGACCGAGTAGCCCAGGCCACGTCTGGCTGGGTGCCTGTGGGCCGTGAGGGGGCTGAACCCTGAGCCAACTCCCACCCGGTTCCGCGCCACGTGGACTTCCCCGGATGCCGGGAGACCCCAGACACGGTCCTGCTCCGGGCCCCATCACCCGCCCCAAGGGCCTGCTGTGCCGAAGGAACTAGCCCCAAAGGGCCGGCACGCGCTCTGCCGCCACTGCCAGCAAGCGCGGACTAGCATAATGTCCTAGCCGGTGAACCCAGCGAGCATCGATCTCCTGGATGAAACAGTGAGTCCTTTATCCGCAGTCCCGCCCACAGGGTTTCCAGCCTGCGCCGCCGCCAGGATAAGCGGAGTCATCAAGGAACTGCGGAATTGGGGGGAGAGGACAGAGACGCGGCAGGCCGTTGTCTGTTCCTGCCGTGCCGGCTGAGACCTGCGGCTGTCGCAGGTGCCCCCACGGGGATTCGAACCCCGGTTTAGGCCTTGAAAGGGCCGCGTCCTGGTCCTCTAGACGATGGGGGCAACGCGCCGGATTGTAACATGGCCGATTCGACTCAGGCCTTGCGCTTGCGGCGGGGACGAGCCGCCAGGTAGGACGGGGCGGTGATGGCGTAGGTCGTGCACAGGCGGGTGTCGATGATCCGCGACGAGAGGCGGCGGTCGAGTTTCTCGAGTGTGGACGAGGTGGTGATCACCGTCGGCAGCGCGGCGTTGTAGCGGTGATTGAGGAGCTGGAACAGCTTCTCCTGCGCCCAGGCCGTGGACGATTGGGTTCCCAGGTCGTCGAGCACGAGCAGGGGTGCGTCCCGCACCTGGTCGAAGCGCCGGTCGTACGAGATCGGGCTCGTCGGGCTGAAGGTCGCCCGCAGGTGATCGAGCAAATCGGGGACCGGGACGAACATGACCGGAAAACCCAGGCTGGCGCGCAGATTGGCGATGGCGGCTGCCAAGTGGGTCTTGCCCGTCCCATGGTCGCCCATCAGGACGATCCAGCCCTGCGGGTTCTCGGCGAAGGAGTACGCGCCCTCAAACGCCTTCTTGAGGTTGGCGCGGTCCTCGGTCGTCAGCTTCTCGTCGTCGCGCATGCGGAAGGTGCCGAAGGTCTGTTTGGCGTGCAGCGGCAGCGATGACAATTCGTGGTGATTGATGTCCTCGGCGGCGTGACGGTAGTCGGGGGCATGGATCATGATCTGGCGCACCAGGGCCGTGTCGTTCAGCCTCGAGCGCATGCGCCCATCGAGCTCTTCGAGCGCCAGGTTGGTCGTCAGCACGGTCGGCAGGCGGTTGATGTAGCGGTAGTTGAGGATCTGGAACAGCTTCTCCCGGCCCCACTCGGTGGCCGACTGGGTGCCGAAGTCGTCGAGGACGAGCAGCGGGGCGCGGCGGATCTGGTCGAAGCGGTCCTCGAAGGATACGTCCTCGGAATCGAACGAGGCGCGCAGGCTGTCGAGCAAGTCGGGCACGGTGAGGAAGAGCGTCGGGATGCCGAGCGAAACGGCCTCGTTGGCGACGCTGGCGGCCAGGTGCGTCTTGCCGCAGCCGAAGCTGCCTTGGAGCAGGAGCCAGCCGTCGAGGTCGTGGGCATAGGCCCGGCACAAGTTGAAGGCCTGCTCGAGCGAGTCCTGGTTGTAGGCCGGGAGGTTCGGGCGGCCGCGCGGCTGGAAGGAATCGAAGGTCAGGTGCTGCAGCTCATCGAGCTGGCTGAGGCTGTAGAGCCGGTCGCGAATCTGCGAGCGGACGGCTGCCTGCCGACAGACGCAGGTCTCCAGCCGGCCGAAGTCCGGGTGCCCGAGCGGGAGCTCGCGGCGGACGTATCCCAGCCCGTGGCAGTGCGGGCAGTTGGGATCGCCGACCAAGTCGCCGCGCGGCTCAGTGCTCGATGAAATCGGCGAAGTCGCCTTCGACGTAGCGTCGGCGAGCCGCTTCAGGCTGTCGGAGATCTTCTCGTTCATCGCGTCCCTTGGTCCGCCAATCCTCGAGGATCGCCTGCACATAGCGCCAGCGGCGGACGTTGTTCTCCACGGCGATGCGCAGCGCCTCCTCGATCCAGGCGGCCGGGTAGGTCGTCTCGGCCTCGCGCAGCGTCTCGGCGATCAGCGGCGTCAGGGCGCCGATGTTCTGCTCATACAAGACGAACAAGTTCGGCCGTTCGGGCTCCAGGCCCGCAGCCGGCGCCTCATCGTCCGGGGACCATGATCCCTGCCGCAGTCCGTCCGCCGCAGCACGGCCGCGAGGCGTGTTCAAGAAGAAGACCGCCTGGCGGGACCCGGTTTCCGCGGTCACGCGCAGCAGCGTGCCGCGCGCCACGGCGCGTGCCAGTGCATCGTCGAGCGCCTCGACGGCGGTCTGCCCCGAGACGGAGACGGCGGCAAGAAGCCGTTGGTCGCGCGACAGATCCTCCCACCGCAGGCAGCGCCGGGCGCCGCGCTGACGGCCGAGGGCCCAGAAGGCATACAGCGTCACCTTCAGCTCGCCGAGGTGGTCGATCGCCGGCAGGAGCTCGCTGAAGAAGGCATTCGGCACCGGCGTCGTCGGCAGTTTGCCCGCCGGGAATCCGGCGAAACCGCTCGGGGCTTTCACGCCTCACCTGCGCCGCGGGCGGCTTTGAACATCATCGGCCTAGACCGGCGCTTCTTCGCCGAGCTGGACGCGCCGCGTTTCGGCGTTCTCGAACTTGGCCAGAGTGCGGCGGAAGACCAGCTCGACGCTGCCGACCGGGCCGTTGCGGTGCTTGGCGACGATGATCTCGGCCAGGTTCTGTTTGAGCGTGTCGGTCTCGTACTGGTCCGGCCGGTAGATGAAGAGCACGACGTCGGAGTCCTGCTCGAGGCTGCCGGACTCGCGCAAGTCTGAGAGCACCGGCCGCTTGTCGGAGCGCTGTTCAACGGCGCGCGAGAGCTGCGCCGCAGCCAGGACCGGGACGTTCAGCTCGCGCGCCAGCACCTTCAAATTGCGCGTGATGTAGGAGACTTCCTGCACGCGGTTGTCGATGCGCGAGTCGCCGGTCATCAGCTGCACGTAGTCGACGATCACCAGGTCGAGCCGAACTTCCATGTGGATGCGTCGGCACTTGGTGCGCAACTGAAGCGGCGTGATGGCTGGCGTATCGTCGAGGTAGATATGCGTATCGCCCAGCGCGCTGACGGCCTGGGTAAACAGCGGCCACTCCTCGTCGTGGATGTCGCCCATGCGCAATCGCTGCGAGTCGATGCCCGTCTCCTGGGCGATCAGCCGCTGCACGAGCTGGTCGTTCGACATCTCGAGCGAGAACACGGCCACATGCTTCTTGTGCAGCTGGCTGGCGTTCTTGGCGACGGATAGGCAGAAGCCGGATTTCCCCTGGCCGGGGCGCCCGGCGATGATCAGCAGGTCGCTGGGCTGCATCCCGCCGAGCAGCCGGTCGAGATCGACGAACCCGGTCGGCACGCCGATCGTCTCATCCTGGTGCCGGGCCAGATAGTCGATCCGGTCGTAGTAATCGCTGAGGACCTTGCGGATCGGCTGGAGCTGGTGGGTGAGCCGCCGTTCGCTGACACCGAAGACGGCCTTCTCCGACTCATTGACCACTTCCTCGACCGCCGTCTCGTTCTGATACGCCAGCCGGGCGATCTGATTGGCGGCCGCCAGCAGCCGGCGGCGCGTGGCGGACTCCTCGACCAGCCGGCCGTAGGCCTCGGCGTGCAGCGACGTCGGTACATTGCTGATCAGCGCCGCGAGGTAGGCGGGGCCGCCGGCCTCCTCCAGATGCCCCTGCCGCTCCAGTTCTTCGGAGACGGTGAGGATATCCATGGGCT
>DAIRVC010000210.1:0-3819 GCA_036803025.1 Anaerolineales bacterium | reverse complement strand
GCCGGGTGGCGGAGGCGACCACCTCGCCGACAAAGAGCGTGTGCGTCCCCACCGGGTAGGCCGCCGTCATGCGGCAGTCGAGGTAGGCCAGGCCCCCGCTCAAGATCGGCGAGCCGCTCGGCCCAGGCTCCGCGGCGACACCGGCGAAGCGATCCTGCCCATCCGGGATGCCGCCGGCGAACCGCTGCGCCAGATCGATCTGGGACTCATCCAGGAAATTGACGGCAAAGGCCCGGCTGGCGACGACCAATCCTTGTGTGGTCGAGTGATTCTCGAGGGAAATCACCACCAGCGGGGGTTCGAGGGAGACCGAGGTGAAGGAACTCACGGTCATCCCGTGCCGCCGACCGCCTGCCTGAGCGGAAACGATGGCAACGCCGCTGGCCCAGCGGCGCATCACACTGCGAAGCTCTCCTCCGTCCATACCGATACTCCCGGCCTCGACTGCGAGGCCCACTCGACTAAGGGACCCTGAACCAGACGACAATGCCGGGCATCATACCGGGGCGGCGGCGGCCGCGTCAAGAACGCTTGCCGGCCTCACGCGTCCTCGAACAGGCACTGCATCACCGCCGGAGCGATTCCGGTCAGATCACGCAGGCCATGTACGAAACGGCGTCGCAGCTCGGCCGGACCGATGGCCAATGCCGGAACCGGCGCGCGCGTGTGGCCGCGCGCCTCGAGGTCCTCGAGATTGCCGTGATCGGATGTGATCACGATCAGGTCGCGGCCGCAATCCCAGGCCGAAATCAATCCGCCGATGACGGCGTCCAGGGTCTCGATCAAGGCAACGGCCTCGTCGAGCGTCCCACGGTGTCCGGCGTAGTCGGTCGGCCAGTAGTCGAACCAGGACAGGGCATAGCCTCCGGCGGCGGCCGCCAGGCGGCGCCCGGCTTCGGCCGGGGTGTAGAGCGGGGCGGGGGGGAAGCCGGGTTGTTGCCGCCAACCCATCCCGGTGAAGTCGGCGGAGAAGGCCCGCCCGGCTTGCAGATCCCTGGCCGTCATCAACGGCAGTCCGGCGGCGGCCACCGCCATCGGAATAGCCGAGTACAACCGCCGGCCGCGGTCGATGGCCTCGTAGTAGCGCGGCGGATACGCGTTCAGCAGCGCGGCGCCTCCGCCGCGCCGGACGACCTCTTGGAACAAGCTGTCTTCCTTGAGGATGGCGGCGATGCGCGGGTTGGGCTTGGGGCCGTAGTGCTCGCCGATCTCCGCCGGCACGTTCCGCCCGGTCAGCAGGGCCGCCTGCCCGCTGGCCGACTGCGGCGGGCCGTCGACTCCCAGGCAGGCATCGATGCCGCGCAGCGTTGCCAGCCGGCCGTCGAATGGGACCGAGCCGGCCAGCAGCTTGCGGCCGCCAAGCAGGCCCGACAATGCGGGGGTTTCGGCCGCGGCGAAGGGATTCCGGCGTGGGTCTGCCTCCCCCAGGCCAACCCCGTCCAGGAAGAGGAGAAGCACCCGGTTCATCGGCCGATGCGCTTCAGGGTGAACCAGGCCGATGGGCGCTGACGGTCAGTGCCGCGCACGAGCGCCGTCTGCAGGAAATCGCCGCCGAAGCGCCGTTCGAGTTCGTGCTCAGCGATCCCATGCAAGGCGGCCGTATCGTCGGGAATGAGGAAGCCGTACATCAGGACGGTGCCCTGCGGTCGAACGAGCCGGCCGAGTTCGTGGGCGTAGCCTTGGCGCTGACCCGGCTTGAGGCTGTGGTAGCAGCCGACATCCAGGGCCAGGTCGAAGGGGCCGGTGAGGTCACGCAGCGCGCCCACATCCCCGCGGCGGAAATCGATCGGCAGCCCTGCCTGGCGGGCCCGCTGCCTGGCCAGCCGAATGGCGCCGAAGCTGAAATCCAGCCCGGTCGCCTGCCAGCCGCGGCTCGCCAAAGTCAGACAGTTCGTACCGGTCCCGCAGCCGATATCGAGCGCCCGTGCGGGGGCCTGGGTGTCGAGGAACTCCAGCAGCTCAGGAGGGGAGAGGCGCGTATCCCAGGGAGTGCGGCCGAGCAGGTAGCGCAGCTCGAAGAACGCCCACAGCAGCAGGTTCAAGTGCTGAACCTCACGGCCGTTCGAGGCTGGCCTGGATCTGGCTCGGGTCCACGGCCCCGACGGTGCGCCAGGCTTCCTGGCCCCCGGCGTCGAAGAAGATGAAGGTGGGAGTGAACTGGGACGAGAAGTCGGCCGCCAACCGGCGGCCGGCCGGATCCTGGATGTTGACTCGGATGATTTCGAGCCGGCCGGCGAACGTACGCTCGATCCGGTCGACAACGGGCCGGGCGGCCATGCAGGCCAGGCAGTAGGGGCTTTGCAGTTCGACGAGCACCGGCGTGCCGGCGCCGATGCGATCGTGCACCTGACCGGCGTCGGTCGGGCCGCTTGCGGTGGGGCGCAGCAGCAGGAAGGCCATCACGAAACCAAGGGCCAGCGCGCCCAGGGCCGTCAGATCGTTGCGCCGCAGTCCTCGCCGCAGCACCACGATCCCCAGTCCCAGAGTGCAGAGCGCCGCAACCAGCAGGAACGAGTAGTGGTTGACGAAGGTCACCGCGGCCTCCCACAGACGAGGCGATTGTAACACCCGCCGAAAGGGGCCCGGATGGTTTTCTTTGACAAGCGTCCACTCCTCCTTTAGAATTGCCCTGTTCGATCCCCGCGTTGGAGGCCCCGCGTACCATGAAGGAATACCCAACCGAATCCATCCGCAATGTCGCCCTGATATCCCACGGCAACGCGGGCAAAACCTCGCTGGCCGAGGCATTGTTGTTCGCCACCGGCGCGATCACCCGCATGGGCAAGATCGAGGAGGGCAACACCGTCTCGGATTTCGAGGAGGAGGAGGTCCGGCGCAAGCTTTCCCTGTCGACGGCGGTCATTCCCGTCGAATTCCAGGACCACAAGGTCAATCTGCTGGACACGCCCGGCTACACCGACTTCATCGGCGAGGCCATCTCGGCTCTGCGCGTGTCGGACTCGGCGCTTCTCCTGATCGACTCGGTCGCCGGCGTCGAGGTGGGCACCGAGATCGTCTGGGGCTACTGCGACCGACTCAAGCTGCCGCGCATGGTCGTGATCAGCAAGATGGACCGCGACAACGCCAGCTTCGATCGGGCGCTGGCCTCGGCGCGTACCCTCTCCGGAGAAACCTCCTTCGTCCCGGTCCTCCTGCCGTGGGGCGAGAAACAGGATCTCAAGGGTGTCATCGACTTGTTTCGCATGAAGGCTCGCGGCGCCGACGGCAAGACCGAGACCGAAATCCCGGCGGATCTGACGTCGGCGGCCGAGGCGGCGCACATCGCCCTGGTCGAGGCGGCGGCTGAGGGGGACGACAGTCTGCTGGAGAAGTACCTCGACGGCCAAGAACTGAGCGCCGAGGAGGTCATGCGCGGCGCCAAGCTGGCCGTCCGCTCGGGTCGTTTCGTTCCGGTGTGCCTTGCGGCCGGGACGGCCGACGTGGGGTCGATCCCTCTGCTGGAGCAGATCCTGCAGCTCCTTCCCTCCCCGGCCGAGCGCGAGCCGGTCAAGGCCCAAGGCAAATCCGGCGAGGAATTGCTGACCGCCTCCGACTCCGGCCCGTTGGCCGCCTACGTCTGGAAGACGACGGCCGACCCGTTCGTCGGCAAGCTGACCTACATGCGCGTCTTCTCCGGCACGCTCAGCTCGGACTCGCGCGTCTGGAATCAGACCAAGGGCGTCGAGGAGCGCCTGGGGACGCTGCACGTCATGCGCGGCAAGGATCAGATCGCCGTCAAGAATCTACACTGCGGGGATATCGGTACGGTCGCCAAGCTGGGCGATACCGGCACCGGCCATACGCTGTGCGACAAGGGTC
>DAIRVC010000209.1:0-3824 GCA_036803025.1 Anaerolineales bacterium | reverse complement strand
ACCCGATCATCCGCAAGATCCGGGCGGAAACCGCCCTTGAGCATGTCGTCGTCGCCCGCATCAAAGATTATCTCCCGCCGCTCACCCGGCTGGTCTTCAGCCTGCTTCTCGAGCGCAAGACGGGCCATGCGGTCGATCTCGGCGGCGCGCCGGCGACGTACTGGTTCACCGATCTGGTGCGGCAGACGACAGAGCCCCCCCAGCCGGTTGAGGTCGCCTGGGAGGATACGGCGGTCCTGATGTACACCGGCGGCACGACCGGCCTCTCCAAAGGCGCTGAACTGACTCACAAGAACATCTACGTCAACGCCTTTCAGGTGATCGTCTGGGCGGACGTGACCGAGCTGCAGGCTACGACCCTGTCGGCGCTGCCTCTCTTCCACAGCTACGGAATGACCTGCTGCATGAACACCGGAGCGCTGGCGGCTGGAACGGCGATCCTGGTGCCGGACCCGCGCAACATGACCGACATTCTGAAGGCGATCGCCCGGCACAAGCCGGTCTTCTATCCGGGCGTGCCGGCCATGTACGCCGCCATCGTCAACCATCCACGGGCGGGCGACTACGATCTGCGCTCGATCCGCCTGTGCAACAGCGGCGCCGCACCGCTGCCGGCCGAGATCCAGGAACGCTTCGGCTCGCTGACCGGGGCGCGGCTGATCGAGGGCTACGGTTTGAGTGAGGCCTCCCCGGTCACGCACGCCAATCCGGGGTACGGCGAATCCCGGATCGGGACGATCGGCATCCCCTATCCGGATACCGAGGCCATCATCGTCGATGCCGACACTGGCGAGATCGAACTCAAACCGGGCGAGATCGGCGAACTGTGCATCCGCGGCCCGCAGGTCATGAGAGGCTACTGGAACAATCGGGCCGAGACGGCCAACGTCCTTCGCCGCCACAAGCGGAGCGGGGAGCCGTGGCTGCACACCGGCGACCTGGCCAGCATGGACCAAGACGGTTTCTTCACTATCGTCGACCGCAAGAAGGACATGATCCTGGGAGCCGGCGGCTACAACATCTACCCACGCGAGATCGAGGAAGTGCTGTATGCCCACCCGAAGGTGCGCGAGGCGTGCGCTTTCGGCGTCCCGGCTGCGGAGCGGGGCGAGGAAGTGCGGGCGATCATCGTCCTCAAGGAAGGCCAGTCGGCGACGGCCGAGGAGATCATCGCCTACTGCCGCCAGAACCTGGCGCCCTACAAGGTGCCTCGCGTGGTCCGCTTCCGGCAGGAAATGCCCAAGACGCTGGTAGGGAAGATCTTGCGGCGGGCGCTGAAGGAGGCTGAGACCGGAGGTTGAGGGGCCGAGGCGCCTCGCTCCTCTGCACGGAAACGGGATGGCCGGATGGCCATCCCGTTGTGCATTCGCCGGCCGAATGCCCGCTCCGACGCAACAGGCTGGTCAGGCCCGGCTTGGGCGCATTTCAAGCGCAGTCAGCGCCGCGCCGTAGGCGCCGACCAGCTGCGGGTGCGCCGAGACTTGGACTGGCCTGCCCATCTCCTCGCTCAACAGCTGCGCCACGGCCTGATTTTGCGCGACGCCACCCGAGAGGAGCAGGGGCGAGGCTGCCCCAATGCCGCGGATCATGGCCACCAACCTGCGCACCAATGACCTGTGCACGCCGCGCAGGATGGGCTCCAGGCGAACCCCTTTGGCCAGCAGGGAGATCACCTCCGACTCGGCGAAGACCGTGCAGGTGCTGGTGATGGGCACCTCGTCGGAGCTCGAGAGTGTCAGCCTGCCCAGGTCCTCCAGCGCTACCCCCAGGCGGGCGGCCGTATTCTCCAGGAATCGGCCCGTGCCGGCGGCGCACTTGTCGTTCATGGCGAAGTCGACCACGGCCCCTTGTGGGCTGATGTGGATGACCTTGCTATCCTGGCCGCCGATATCCACCAACACCCCGCCGCCGGGGAACTCCTGGCGGATGCCGCGGGCGTGGCAGGTGATCTCTGTCACTGTGCGTGCAGCTCCCGCCACCAGGTTGCGTCCGTAGCCGGTGGCGACCAGCGGGGCCGTCTGCAGGTCGACGCCGGCCGTGCCCGCCAGGTCGATCAGGCGCGCGACCTGTTCTTCGACTCGCGGCTCGGCCGGTTCAAGATGCCACCAGCGCATCCGACCGGCGCGGTCTATCGCCACAATCTTGGCCGTCGTCGATCCGACGTCCAGGCCGCAGGCCTGCAGCTCGGCGTTCATGTTCCCAGGATCTCCAGGTAGGCCGCCAGGCGGTTGGCCACCTGTGCTTCCGAATAGCAGCGCGGGTCGTTGTGATCCGCCTCCAGCAGCAGCGCCGGCTTGCCGCAGTCCTGTGCCAGCCGGGCGCGCTGATCGATCTGGCCGACCGAGTACGGCTTGCACGAGCGGTCGGAGTGCAGGATCACCCCGTCCAACTGGTATTCGTCGAGCATGCGCCGCATGGTCGCCAGTTTGTGGCCAGTGCTGCGGTTGAGGATCGGATACAGGTAGGTGCGGGCCGCCGATTCGAGCGGACGCTCGGGATCGATCAGCGGCGCCAGCTCACCCCAGGCGTTGGTGTAGGTCGAGGCGACCAGGACTGCGCCTTGCCGGCCCAGAATCTCGGCCAGGTCGCGCAGTCGGTACCAGACCGGCAGGTTGTCCCACAGCAGCCGTTTGCGTTCGCGCTGGACGGCGCCCAGGCCGCGTGCGATACGCTCGTCGAGCTCGCCGAGCAGGGCGGCATAGAAATCGACGGTCTGGGGATCCCCGCGCATCTCCACGATCGGCGCCATCTGGATGAATTGCTCGATGGCCGAGATCGGCGCCGGCCGGTGCCGGTTGCGCTGCATGACCTCCATCCAGAGTTCCGAGGCGGTCTTGGCCAGCCGGGCCACCTGCCGCAGCCGCTCCTGCGTCAGGCGCTTGCCGCTGATGCGCTCAGCCAGCGGGACGGCCTCCTCGAGCTGGCGTTTGACGTACTCAACGGCGTGCGGCGGTGCATCCGCGTAGTAGAGGAAGGGTGTGTCGATGAGCAGCAGCGGCGCCTGGAACATCTCTGCCAACACCCGGTACCAGAACAGGACGGTCTGGCAGATGTTGGTGCAGGCCACCAGCAGGTCGGGTCGTGGGATGCGTCCGACCGGCGTCCGGCCGCACAGAGCGGTGCCGATATCGGTACGGGCGTAGGAGCACAGGTCGCGAGAGTATCCGGCCGCCTCGGCCTCCGTCATCACCCCTTCGGCGGTGCGCGCCGTCCCGCAGATGGCGCCGTGATTCTCGGGGTAGACGACGTAGAAATCCAGCGCCTTGAGGAGTTCGACGGGTGCTCCGGAGGTCACCCAGGCGACCTTGCGTCCCTGGCTGTGCGCGAAGCGGCCCTCGAGCCAATGGCGGCCGACCAGTTCCTTGCCGCGCGCCGACAGTCGCAGCGGCGGGCCGAGAATGTCGTCGCGCCAGGCGCGGGCACGTCCCTCGGCCCGGATGCGGTTCAGGCGCAGCGCGGCGCGCCCAAGGGCAATGCCGGCCAAGGCGGTGAGCCGCTCCGGCCCGCTCACGTCAGCATCTCCACAAAGGCCTCGATGCGCGTCAGCACCTGGTGCGGCTGCGCGTCGTTCAGGTCGACTTCGACCGTCAGCGACGGGATCCCTGCCGCCCGGAGTCCGGCGCGGAGCAGCGGCAGGTCGAACAACTCCGGCTCGCAGAACTTGACGTCGTAGAAAATCACACCCCGTGCGCCGGATTTGCCGGCCAGCCCCTTCAGGTATTGCAGGCGCTCGCTGATCGGGCTGCCGCGCGTCGGGTCCGGCGGCCCCGACATCAGGCCTCGGCCATGCGGCGGAACGGATCGGGGTCGGCCGCGCGGCGGTA
>DAIRVC010000208.1:0-3880 GCA_036803025.1 Anaerolineales bacterium | reverse complement strand
CCCGACTCGCGCCGCATCATCGTCAGCGCGTGGAACGTGGCCGACCTGCCGAAGATGGCGCTGGCGCCGTGCCATGCGCTGTTCCAGTTCTACGTGGCCGAGCGGCGCCTGAGCTGCCAGCTCTATCAGCGCAGCGCCGACATCTTTCTCGGCGTGCCGTTCAACATCGCGAGCTACGCGTTGTTGACCCACATGCTGGCGCAGCAGTGTGACCTCGAGGTCGGCGACTTCGTCTGGACCGGCGGCGACTGCCACATCTACAGCAACCACGTCGAGCAGGTGCAGACGCAGCTCGCGCGCCAGCCGTTCGCCTACCCGCTGCTGCGGTTCAAGCGCAGGCCGCCGTCGATCAGCAAGGCCGTCCGAAGACCGACCGCCTGGGCGAGCAGCGGGCCGAGGAGTGAGCCAAGCAGGATGCCCAGGTTGAGGACGACGTTATGCAGCGCCATATGCGCCGGTCGGTCGTCCTCAGGGACCCGCTCCATCAAGCGATTGAGCAGCCCGGCGGTCAAGAACCCGGTGACGTAGCCGCCGGCGGCCGAGGCGACCCACAGCATCTCGGGGCCATTTCCCAGGCCATTCAGCAGCGGATAGGCGCCGTAGAAGAGCGCGCTTACCCCCAACATGCGTTGGTGGCCAAAGCGACCGGCCAGACGCCGGACCGAGAGCGAGGCCAGGACCATCCCCAGGTAGAAGAGCGCATTGCCGATACTGATCGCGCCATCGGAGAGCCTCAACGCGTCCACCCAGAACAGCGGGAAGAGCGGTATAGGCAGGTATTGGACGACGTAGAACACCAGGTAGGCGGAAAGCAGGCCCCCGAAGCGGCTGCGCAAGATGTCCGGCCGCAGCAGGCTGCGGCCGACGCTTCCGATCCTCGACCGAAGCCCGAGGAATGGACGCAAGGCTCCGGCGCGAGGCCGTGTTCCGGCGCGGGAAGCATCGGCCCGCATCCCGGCGGCAGCCGGACCCGGTTGACGTGTTGGACCCAGAAGCCGCCCGAGATGGAAGGAGCTCAGCGCCGCGCCCAAGACCCCCAGCGCGAAGACCACCTGATAGTTCTGAGGGAACTCCATCCGATCGAGCAGCACCCCGCACACGACCGACGTGGCCGAGAGCGCCACGGCCAGCAGGGCGTTGCGCCGCCCGACGACATGGCCTCGCATGTCCGGCGGGACCAGGTCGGCCAACAAAGCGTTGAAGGCGATCGCCAGGACGGTGCCGGGCACCGACATCACCGCCGAGAGAATCACCAGGGCCTTGACCTGGCCCGCTGCCGGGAGCAGGGCGGGCAGGAGGATCAGGACGGCGTAGGCGGCGCGGTGGGCGATCGACGTCCACAGGACCGAGCGGACGATGCCTTTGCCCTCGAGCCAGCGTCCGGCAGGGAGTGAGAAGAGCAGATTGACCACCGCAGGGCCGGCGGTGAGCAGGCCGATGTGCAGTTCGCTGGCGCCGAGGCGGGCGGCGTAGACGCCCAGGAAGGCGATCGAGCTGCCAGCCAGGACCGCGTACCAGAGAACATCGAGGTACAAGTGGTGGATGTTCGCCCGCAGGCGCGCGGCCTGGGCCGGTTCGGTGGTCGCGTCCATGGGGAAGGGCCGTCATCATTATCCCACAGGCGTTGTGCAAGAAAGGCGACCTGTCGGTCGCACCTGGCCGGACAGGGGGGTTATAATCTCGCTTCGAGTGACTCGCCGATGAAACCGGATACCCGTCCCAACCGGCCTGCCCGCCCCGATGAGACCCGGCCCCACGTGGCGGCGGAGACCGTGGCCCGTACGCGCCGGATCTCCCAACCTCCCGAGAACGGGAAGCCGGGGGCGTCGCCTCCCCGGCGCGCCCGGAGTCTCGGCCTCGCCGCCGGATTCGGCGTGGCCATTCTGGCCCTGGGCGTCCTGGCGCATCTGCTGACGCGCTGGATCGCCTCGACCTGGGGCAGTGAAGGCTTCACCCCTTTCCAGCTCGGACCGGGCGAGACACGCCCGCAGACTCTGGAGCCGGGGGTCACACCGACGCTGGGGGTACCTCAGGTCATCCCACAGCCCTGGTCCGGATCGGAGCGCGTCACCATTCTGCTGATGGGGCTCGACTATCGCGACTGGGAAGCCGGGTCAGGCCAGCCGCGCACCGACTCGATGATGGTGATCACCTTCGACCCGCTTACCAACCGGGCCGGTATGCTCTCGATCCCGCGCGACCTGTGGGTGGAGATCCCCAACTTCGGCCACAACCGCATCAACGCCGCCTACCCGAACGGCGAAGCCAACCGGCTGCCCGGCGGCGGGCCGGGGCTGGCGATGCAGACGGTCGAGGACTTGATCGGGGTTCCGATCCAATACTTCGTGGTCATCGAGTTCGAAGCCTTCGAGCGCATGATCGATGAGATCGGGGGCATCGACGTGCTCGTCGAGGAGCCGATCCGCATCGCCCCGATCGGCCGCTCGAGCATGCAGCTGGAGGCCAAGCCTTACCACTTCGACGGCGCCGAGGCACTGGCCTACGCCCGGTCGAGGCGAGGCGAGGGCGGCGACTTCACCCGCGCCCGACGCCAGCAGCAAGTCGCTCTGGCGATCATCGACCGAGTCCTCGACATCAACGCCGCGCCGATGTTGGTGACGCGTGCGCCGGCGCTCTATCAGGAGCTGGCCTCCGGGGTTCAGACCAATTTGACGCTGGACCAGATGATCCAGCTGGGCTGGCTGGCGATTCAGATCCCGGCCGGGAACATCGACCGGGGGGTGATCGGGCCGCCGAACATGATCGGCTACTACACGCTCCCGACCGGCGCGGCTGTGCTGCGTCCCGTGCCGGATCAGATCCGCATCCTGCGGGACGAGATCTTCACCTTCACTAGCGCCCTCGGCCCGGACATTTCGCAAATCGAGGCGGGCTCGCGATGAACGAGCTGCCCGACACGCAGCCGGTGCGCGCCGCACGCCCGGGGCGGCTACCCAGCGGCCGCTGGTTCCTCATCCTGCCGATTGCGGCCTTGGTCGTGATCGGCATCGGCGCTGCCACCGGATGGGCAAGTGGACAGCGCCAGAGCCAGGCCGAGGGGGCCGAACTCGAAGCGGATCTCTTGCAGGAGCAGTTCGACCTCGGCGTTCAGGACTTGCTCGAGGCACGCTACGAACTCGCCCGCCAGCGCTTCGAGTACATCCTGTCCGTCGACCCGGCCTACCCGGGCGCGGCCGAGCTGTTGGGCGAGACCCTCAACGCATTGAACGTCCCCACCCTGACCCCCTGGCCGACCCCCGTACCGCCGACCCCCACTGCGACTCTGGATGTCAGCTCGCTCGAGTCGCTCTTCGTCCAGGCACAGGGTTTCTACAGTCAAGGTGACTGGACTGGGACGATTCAGGCGCTGCTGGCCGTCCGGGCGCGTGATCCCTCCTACCGGCTGACGGAGATCAACGGCATGCTGGCCGGATCGCTGCGCAACCGCGGCCTGGAGAAAATCACCAGCGGCTTGATCGAGCAGGGGATCTACGATCTCAACCTGGCCGAGCGCTTCGGGCCGCTCGACTCGCAGGCGGCCTCCTGGCGTTCCTCGGCCTCGTTCTACCTTCTGGCCAACTCGTACATTGGTCTGGATTGGCTGCAGGCCGAGGAGTACTTCTCCTCCTTGTGCGGCGGGGGAACCTGGGACTCGTGCTACAAGTTCGCCCTGGCGGCACGCAGCGTGGGCGACCTGTTCATGGGCACGCCGGACCCGTGTGCAGCCGTCTATCACTACCGGCTGTCGCTCGACACCTCCGGAAATGCAGCCCTGGTCCCCACGGCGACCAACGCGATGAACCTGTGCTTCACCGTCACCGCCACGCTGGCCACGTTCACACCGACCATGACGCCGACGCCTGGCACCCCGACCTTCGAA
>DAIRVC010000207.1:0-3907 GCA_036803025.1 Anaerolineales bacterium | reverse complement strand
GCGCAAACGCCATGTGGTCGACGTAGCCGTCCAGAGATTGGTTCATTCCGAACACGAGCTTAGCCATGACAATTCCTTCTCGAGCGGCTGATCCGCGCGGCCTCTTAGCCGCTTTGATGGATGACCGAAACGTTTCAGGTTGTGCGGCCTAACGGTCGATTCTACAACCTCCATCCCCGCCGGTACATCTCGCAAAGTCAGGAAGCGTGAACCGTGGGGGCCGCAGCCCAGGTCCGCTGATGTGGACTGATCCGCAGGTTTCCCGGCCGCTCTTCGCGCGGGGCACGCCCCGTAAGGCCCAGCCCAGGGAGATCCTGACTGCACCCGGGGCATGCAACACCGACGGTACTTCGAACATGGCATGCCCTTCCTCTCCGCCAAGGGCGCGCTCAATGGTACGATTCCGCATGGTCACGATCATCGGAGGTCGCCCAATGGCTATGCCACAAGTCGGTACATTGGCCCCGGATTTCACTCTCCCATCGGATACGGGAGACACCATCAGGCTCAGCGCGCTGCGGGGCGGCCCGGTGGTCCTGTACTTCTATCCAAGGGATGACACCAGCGGCTGCACGGCGGAGGCGTGCGGCATTCGGGACGACTATGGCACCTACCGGCAAGCCGGCGTCACCGTGCTTGGCGTCAGTCCCGATTCGGTCGCCTCGCACGTAAGGTTCAAGGAGAAGTACCAGCTGCCCTTCCCGCTGCTGGCCGACGAGGACCATGCGGTCCATGAGGCCTATGGCGTCTGGGGAATTCGGAAGGCGCGCATGGGTGTCCTGCGGACGACGTTCCTGATCGCCTCGGACGGGAAGATCGCCCATGTCTTCGAGAATGTGAAACCGCAGGGGCACAGCACGGAAATCCTGGCGGCGCTGAACGAAGTCCGTCCGTAGGCGGATGGATCCGCCGTCCAGAACGCCAGGAGACTCCGTTCGCCGCCCAAGGATGGATTCCGCCGCTCGCCTCGATACCCCGGCTGCCATCTTGCGAGGATGAGCTGCAACCGGAGGTGAGACTCAGCGGGGACGGCAGGTGAGGAAGCCCGCCATCACTCGGCCTTCGGCCGAGAGAGCAGCTTGTACCCCCGCCCGCGCTGTGTGATCAGGTAGCGCGGGCTCGCCGGGTCCTGCTCGATCTTGCTTCGCAAACGACTGACCAGTTTCTCCACCCGAGCGTCATCGATCTCGTCCAGGTAGCCTTCGCCCCAGACGGCCGTCACGATCTGGTATTTGTCGGTCAGCTTATCGCGCCGCTCGTTCAGGAGCTGCAGCAGCTTGTATTCGAGATCGGTCAGCACGGGGATGCGGACCTCGTCCACCCACACGTCCCCCGAATCGGGATCCAGCCGAACCCCGGCGGCAGCCGTCTCCGGCCCACGCAGCCGGCGCGTGACGAACGCCTCGAAGATCGGCGAGAAGGGCCGGCCGGCGTGCAACAGCCCGAGTGACTCGAGGTGCTCGAGTTGCTGGGGCGGCAGGCTGCTGGCCGGCTCGACCACCAGGCTGGTGATCGCCTCCTGCTCCTCGGACGTCAGCTGGTTCCAGATCTTGAGACACTCGGCGCGCGGTGTTGGTTCTTGTCCGACGATCTGGAGCGCCTCCCCGAGCCGCTCGGTCTCCATCCCCCCGACGACCTGCGCAGCCGCCACCAGCAGCCCCAGGTGCCCGCCGGCCAGCTCGAGGCAGGTGGCCACGCGTTTGGTCCCCAGACCGGGAATGTTCAGCGAGCCGAGGATCTGTCGCGCTTCGTCATCGTCCAGGGGCGGCATCGGGTAGGTCGAGCGGGCGAACATTTCGGCGAATTCGTCTTCCACCGTGCTGCCGCGCAGGTCGGGGAGCACGCGCCGCGTGGCGGTCACGTACCCCAGTCGATCCTTGAAGCGGTCGCGCAGCGCCCGCAGGTTCAGCAGGGCGCGGTCATCCAGCGTCGTGTACAGCTCGTCGAACTCGTCGATCAGCAGGCACAGGTCGCGCCCCAGGTGCTCGCACAGATCGGTCAACGCCAGGTTGAACGACAGCGAGGCGTTGAAAGCCGTGGCGGCGTCGGTGACCTCCTGGTGGTGGGCTCGCAGCGTGGCATTGATGTCCAGCGCCACCTGGTCGGCCAGCGCCTCGAGCAGCGATCTCAGGACGACCTCGTAGAAACCCTGAGCCGAAATGGCCACTGCCCGATTGCAGTCAATGTAGATCATCACCGCCCGCCGGCCGCACAGCTTGGCGTACATGCGCTCGGCGGTCTGCCCGGCCAGGGCGCGCATCAATGTCGACTTGCCGGTGTTGCTCAGGCCGACCAACGCCGAACAGCGCCCGGCGGAAAGATCGGTCAGCACTCGGCGGGCCAGCGACTCGTAGGGCAGGACGGCCATCGGGCGATCCCCCGTCACAACGCGACGGCAGGGCCAACGCACGGTTGACCCTGCCGGGATGAGGTCCGAGCGTACGAACGAACGGGTGGCACGCCTAGGTCGTCGAGCGCATCCGCAGCTGGCGGGAGACGACCACCACCACGACCAGTAGCACACCCAACAGCAGCAGCCCGGGCAGTCCAACCTCGTCGGCGAAGCCCGTGCTGGGTAGCGCCGTGGCAGTTGGCGTGCCTCCGCCGCCCGCAGCCGCCAGCGTCGCCTGAGCGATCGCCGTGGCGATGCCCGGGTCGATCGTCGCCGCGGGCGTCGACGTCGGCGAGGCGACGACGACCACCGCCGTCGGAGTGCTGGTGGCCGAAGGTACCGGCGTGCGGGTCGGGGCCCGGGTGTTGGTGGGGTTGAGCACTCCCGCGGTCTCCGTCAGCGACGCCGCCATCTTGGTGTTGTCCAGCACGATCTGGGTCGCCTGGGCATTGCGCGACTCCTGCTGCCGCGGCGCCACCACCAGCGCGTACAAGGCCAGGCAGACCATGCTCAGGACGAGCAATCCACCCACTGCGGCGGCGGCGAACACGAAGGTCCGGTTGGACGATTCCTCCGGCGGTGCGCTACCGACCTCGAAGTCTTCTGCCATTGTCGCTTCTCCTCACGCCCGGTCCGGACGCCGGCCTTCGTGGTCCGGCGCCGGGGCACGGTCTACTGGATAACTTCCAGATTGGCCAGAGGGATCATCCGATTCCCCAGACCTTCGATCTCGACGGCTGCACTGCGGGCGAGCAGCCCGCTCGGAAAATCGGCGGCCTTGACGGGCAGATCGCGCACGACGCCAATCGCGCCGTGGAAGGGCGCACGCAGCACGCGCACGCGCACACCGGCCGCCAGAGGGATGACGTCGTCGGGAACATCCGCCTGCCGGCTGGCCGGAAGCGGAATGATGACCTCGGGCCGCTGGTAGCTGTAGCGGTCGCCGGGACGGGCGTCGACGGCCGCATCCCGCCCGACGTTCCCGGTCAGCATCCCATACGCCGCGGTGTTCATCGGCAGCCCGCCGAAGCCTTCGGTGATCATCAGCGGATACGGCAGGCGCAGCGCCACCGGGATCAGATCGGAGGTGATCGAGCCAAGCACGATGCCGCGCACCATCAATTCGGTGGCCTGGTGCAGCGGGGCCGGTTGATCGCAGGTTCCACCGATCAGCACCGCGCCGCGCAAGTTGAGGTCGAGCATGTCGGTCTGCATCCGCGCCGCCGGTCCGCTTCCCAGCGTACGCATCACGCCGAAGTCCTGCCGGCCGTTGCCCCAGATGCCTTGCACCAGCGCCGCCGTGGTCTCGAGCGTCACCGATTGCGTCCCATCCGACGCCACGACCAGGGCCGGCATCCCGGCCCGCAGGCCGATCGGTTCGCCGCGCACCTCGAACAGCACGCGGCTGCCCTCGATGGCGACCACACGGCCGTCGGCCGGCGCACGCACCGTCCGCCGGGCGACGCCTACCGGCCCGGCGATCGTGTCGCCCATCTCCACCCGCTCGCCCTTCTC
>DAIRVC010000206.1:0-3943 GCA_036803025.1 Anaerolineales bacterium | reverse complement strand
AGGCGGCCGGCTACTCACCGGTCAACTCCGGGCGCTCGGAGTTAGGAACGCGTGCCTCGGTCGAGGCCAACGGCAGCTGTCCGATGCCGCGCTTGTCGCGGTATAGGGACTGGTCGACCTCGTCCAGGAGGTCTCGCGGCGACAAGCCCGGCCGGTACTCAGCCACGCCGACGCTCAGGCCGAGCGGCGAACCGGCGAACAGGAGGCCGCGCGTGCTGTCGCGCATCTTGGCCCCGACCGCCACTGCGCCTTCCCAGGTCGTTTCCGGAAGGACCAGGACGAACTCGTCGCCGCCGAAGCGGGCCAGCAGGTCTGTGGAGCGGACTTGGGCGCGCAAGCACTCGCAGATCCGGCGCAGGGCCGCATCGCCCTGCAGGTGACCGTGCCGATCATTGAAGGCCTTGAAGCCATCCACATCCAACATCAACACCGCCAGCGGGTGCGTGTAGCGCAGGGCGCGTTCGACCTCTTTCTCCAATGTCTCGTCCAGTGCGCGGCGGTTGTGAAGGCCGGTCAGACTATCCAGCGTGGCCAGCCGGCTGGTCTCCTCTTGGAGCGCCAGGTTCTCGCGCAACACGACGAACTGGCGCAGCATGGCCAGGGCCATCAGGACGATGGAGCCGAAGACGGTTCCGATCAAATAGGCGCGCGGCCGCGGCGGATCGGTAAGTGTGGCGACGACCAGAACAGCCAGGCCGAGGAGAGTGGCCACGTATGGGAGCGTCACGCGCAGCAGACGACGCGCCGGGTGGGATTGTCCGGGCTCCACGATGTGTGGCCGCTGGCCGCGTTGGAGCATCCAGGCCGCCGCCAGCAGGTCTGAGAGGCCGGCGGCGAGCCAAAGCATGTGCAGCGCACGTGCCTGGAACTGAAGCGGTCGGGTACCAGGGAACGCAAAGGCCGTGGTGGCCAGAGCGACGAGCACGATGTTCAGGGCCAGGAGGATGGCCGAGATCAGGCGAACGCGGGTGACGTCCCGTTCGGCCAGGATGACCAATCCGGCGACGGCGAACAGGTCCGCCACTGGGTAGGCGATGGCTACCAGTGTCGCCGCGTCGGCGCTGCCGCTGACCCAGATCGGAGCGGCCCGGAAGTACCACAGGCCGATGAATCCGGCGGCGAAGACGATCCCCAGGTCCAGCCACAGGGTGGGGCGCTCGCTGCGGCGCAGGGCGGCGAACGGGAGAAGCATGACCCCGGCCAGCCTGAGCGGGTAGTAGGCGAGCATGAGAAAGTCAGAGGCCGACGGACTCGGGGGCGACTGCTGCGGCGTTTCAAGGGCGATCCAGAGTAACGCGGCAGCGGCGATGCTCAAGTCCGAGAGTGCCAGCGGGAACCAGGCGCGTCGCAGGCGGCGGTCGAACGCGCCGACATCCGCCGCCAGTCGGAGCCCGAGGCCTGCGGCAGCCACGGAGTATGCGACGATCAGCATCCCGGCGACCGGCTGCTCGATCTCGGATTGTGGGTGGGCCAGAGCCGCCCAGACCAGGTAAAGAAGAAAGACGGCCGCCGATACCGCAGCGGCCGTCCCCATCCGAGTCGTCAAGAAACGGCGCAAGACCATGCGCGTAGCTCCCGCCCCTGTGGACGCGGATTGTAACTCAGGTCGGGCGAGCAGGCGAGGCCGCCTGCACCCGCAGACGGGCTCCTAGATGAAGATGATCTGCGAGCCCTCGGTCATGTCCATGAAATCACTGGCGGACACGATGTCGATGACCCCGTCGATGAAGTCCTCTTTCTTCAGCCCGAACATGTCGACCGACATCTTGCAGGCATACAGCTTGGCACCGCCGTCGACCAGCATTTGCAGGTACTCGCGCACCGGCGGGACCTCGAGGCCATCCATCTTCTTCTTCATCAGCCAGCTGGCGAACGGGGTCATGCCCGGGATGACGCCCATGATTTGCGGGATGCCGATGTAGCCGGGGATGCCCATCATGTTCATCTTCATGCTGGAATTGGCCAACGGCGGGATCTCCAGGTGATCGACGCGGGCCTTGTTGATCATGTCCATGCCCCAGAACGTGAAGAAGATCGTCACGTCGATGCCGTTGCCCAGCGCCGCCCAGCCCATGATCAGCGCCGGGTAGGCCATGTCCAGGTTGCCCTTCGAGCAGATAAATGCAACTTTGCGATTCTGTTCTGCCATGGTCGGTCTCTCCGTAGTTGAGATTGCGGATGCGGGCGGTCGGCCTAGACGCAGCCCTCCGGCTTGGTCAGCCCCGAGATCCGGGCGACCTTCTTGGCCGGTCCCTTGGGGAAGAGCGCGAACAGGTCCTTGGTCGAGACGCCGGCGGTTGCGGTGATGCGGCGCAGCGTGGGCGCCTTGCCGGTGCTGGCGGCATCCTTGCGGCAGAATTCGATCACCGCCCAATGGGCCGGCGTGAGTACACCGAGGCCTTCTTCTTTGGCCAGCTCGGCGGCGATCTCCTTCGTCCATTCGGCCGGGTCGGTCAGGAAGCCCTCTTCATTGACCTGGACGGTCTTGCCTGCGATGGTGCGGGTTGTCATTTCTTCTCTCCTGGTCCAAGGCATTGAGCTTGCGGCTGTGATTCCGGCGTGCGGACTACGCCGCCGGTCCGCTTCCTTCGGGTGATTCCAACGAGGCCCGCGTGCCCAGGACACGCATGGCGCTCAGCAGCATGGCCAGGGCTCGCCGCACGGCCGGGTCGCGCAGTTGCCGCAACAAGCCGCCAAACGAGGTGTCGAGCGGCTTGTCGAGCTCCTGGCCGGCGGTCTGCACGGCGCGGCGGGCGTAGGCGAACACGCCTTTCTGGTCCAGGCTGGACATCACGTCGACGGCTTTGACGAACGCATCGTCGGCCAGCGGGCCGACCGTATCGGCCAGGTCCGACAGGCTCTCCAGCTGGTCAAGCAGCCGCTCGACGTTGCGGCCGTTGCGAAGCACGCGCTTGAGCAGGCGGAGCAGGTCACTTAGATCGACGTATTCCTGGACCTCTTCCAACTGCTCGACGGTGAGGCGGAAGGCCTCATTGGCGATCGGCGTCAGATCGCGCATCAGCTCGGCGCGGTCGCGACGATCGCGCGCGGCCAGGCGCGCCTGTTCAGAGAGGTAGGCGACCTGTCCGGTCAGCGCGTCGAGCTTCTGATTGACTTCGGCCCACTCGGTATCCATCTCGCCACCCTCACTTGTGCCACTTGCCGGCCATACTCATGCGCGCCGGCATCGGCAGTTCGAGGCCCTTGAGCAGGATGTTCCAGTACATCCAGCGGAACATCATTTTGCCCCAATGGTTGATTTCGGTTTCCTGCAGCAGGCTGAAAGGCCCGACGCCCGGGAGCGGGAAGTGGCCGGGGAGCGGCTCGACGTCGTAGTTGAAGTCAATCAGCAGCCCCTTGCCGAAGCCGGACTCGATGAAGCAATTGGCGTGGCCGTCGAACGAAGAGGTCATCTCCAGGCCGTCGACATAGCGGCACAGGTTCTCGGCGAAGCTTTCGACGGCATAGTGGGCGACGGAGCCGGCCTTTGAGGTCGGTACCGCGGCTGCGTCCCCCAGGGCGAAAATGTTGTCGTGTTGGGTCGAGAGGAAGGTGTGCTTGTCAACGGGAACGTAGTTGAGCTCGTCGCCCAGACCGGCGGCAGAGACGACCTCAGCGCCCATGTTGACCGGGACAGTGACAAGCAGATCGTATTCGAGTTCGCGCTCGTCGTAGGAGACCAGCTTCTTGGCGTCCGGGTCGACGTGCTCGACCAGGAACTCCGGCTCGACCTTGACCCCCTTGCGGTCAAGGATGTCACCCAGGTGCTTGGCGGCGATCGGCTTGGTGAACGCGCCGGGCAGGGGGGTGGCGTAGGTGAGCTCGACGCGATCGCGGATACCCTGCTCCGTGAAGAACCAGTCGGCCAGCATCAGGAACTCGAGCGGCGCGACCGGGCACTTGATCGGGTTCTCGACGACATTGAAGACCAACCGGCCGCCTT
>DAIRVC010000205.1:0-4050 GCA_036803025.1 Anaerolineales bacterium | reverse complement strand
CGCTTCGACGTGGCTCAGCGCTGCGATGATCCCACCCAATTCGTGTTGGTCGAGGTCTACCGGACGCCGGATGATCCGCCGCGGCATCGCCTGACGGCTCACTATGCCGCATGGCGCGACACTGTTGAGCCGCTGTTGGCCGAGCCGCGCTCGAAGGTCGAGTACGTCAACGTGTATCCCGAAGACTCCACCTGGGAGTGACGTATGCCGTTCGACTTCGCCACCGCCGGCCGGATCCTCTTCGGCGCGGGGAAACTCAAGGAAATCGGCGCAATCGCCGGCGCCTACGGCCGCCGGGCACTCCTCATCACCGGCGCTCAGGCCGGGCGCGCCGAGGGGATTCGCCGGCACCTGAGTGACGCCGGAATCGAATCGACCGAGCTCTCCATCGGCCACGAACCGACGACGGACGACCTGCTCCGAGGAATCCAGCTGGCGCATGCCACAGGCTGCGATGTGGTGATCGGCTTTGGCGGGGGGAGCCCGGTGGATGCCGCCAAGGGCGTCGCCGCGTTGCTCGGCAATGGAGGCGAGCCGCTCGACTACCTCGAGGTCATCGGTCGCGGGCTCGCCCTGACGAAGCCCTCCGTGCCTTGCATCGCCATCCCGACGACCGCAGGGACCGGTACAGAAGTCACGCGCAACGCGGTGATCCTTTCCCCCGAACACGGCGGGAAGGTCAGCCTGCGCGGCCTCCAGCTGCTTCCGGCGGTGGCGCTGGTCGACCCGGAGTTGAGTGCCTCGATGCCGCCGACCGTGACGGCCAGCACCGGGCTCGACGCATTGACGCAGCTCATCGAGCCGTTCGTTTCGTCGCGCGCCAATCCGCTGACCGACGCCCTGTGCCGCGACGGGCTGCGCCGCATCGCTCGGTCGCTTCGCCGGGCTTACGAGCATGGCGACGACATGGAGGCGCGGCATGACATGGCTCTGGCGGCGCTCTTCTCCGGGATGGCGCTGGCGAACGCCGGATTGGGATCGGTCCACGGCTTTGCCGGCGTGATCGGAGGGATGATTGATGGCCCTCACGGCGCGGTTTGTGCCGCCCTCCTGCCTCACGCCATGCGGGTCAACCTGCGCGCCTTCTTCGAGCGCGCCCCGGAGAGCGAGGCGCTCGAACACTATGCGGAACTTGGCCGGCTGCTCACCGGCGGGGACACCGCGGGTGCTGCAGAAGCGGTCGCCTGGATCGAGGACTTATGTGCCGCGCTCCGCGTGCCGTCGCTGGAAACGTACGGACTTCGGCCCGATCATCTGCCTGAGCTCATCGAAAAGTCGGCGGCAGCCAGCAGCATGCGAGCGAATCCGATCGCGTTGACGCGCGATGAAATGCACGAGATCGTAGTTGCGGCGCTCGGTGGGCTGCCGGGCCGGCTCGGGAGCTCCGATGGGGCCTGAGTCCCTTGCACGTCGCCTGGAGTCGATCGGTCGGAAGCCCTGGGCGGTTCCGGCCGGTCTGTTCGTCGCCATCCTGATCACGTACGGGCCCGCCGTGCCGTGGCTGGGGTTCTACTGGGATGACTGGCCGACGGCGTGGTTCGCACACCTCCAGGGCCCGGGGCTGTACTGGGAAGTATTCGCCAGCGATCGGCCGATCCTTCCCTGGCTCTACTCCCTTACAACTCCGTGGTTGGGCGTTTCGCCTCTGGCTTGGCAGTGCTTCGCGCTGGTCTCTCGCTGGATCGCCGTCGTCAGCGCGTGGTGGTTGATCCGGATGGTGTGGCCGGGTCGGGAGCGGCAGGCGGCGCTGACGGCGCTGCTGATCGGCCTCTACCCGGGATTCAAGCAGGGGCCGGTGGCGATCATCTACAGTCACTTCTTCCTGCTCTTCGGAATGTCCTTTGCATCGCTTGGGGCGATGGTGGCGGCCATACGCCATCCGCAACGTCGGACGCTGTGGACGCTGGCGGCCGTGCTTCTTGGCGGAGCGAGCATCTTCTCGATCGAGTACACCGCCGGCCTCGAACTCCTCAGGCCGCTGCTCCTTTGGCTGGCAATCGACCCCGACCGCGGGCGGGTCGGCGGGAAGATGCGCGCAGTGCTTGCGAGTTGGGCGCCCTACGCGTTGTTGTTCATCGCGTATCTCGCCTGGCGCGTCCTGGTGCTGGGATTCCCGACCTATCAACCGCGCGTGTTGACCGGGCTGGACACCAATGGTGGGGAGGCCCTGGGCAGGCTGATCAACGGTCTGCTCGGAGCGCTGTATACCGCAACTGTGGGAGCGTGGGGACAGGCAGTATCGCTGCCGGGGCCCGCCGAGGCGGGGCGCAGGGTTTTCCTGGCAACTGCCGTCGTCGTCCTCGCCGTGGGCGCCGTAGCATTCCTTGTCCTTCGCATCCGTGCATCGGCATCCCCGGAGCCCAGTGGTCCAGCAGGTGGGAGCGTGTGGCCCTCGCAGGCGCTCATGCTTGGTGCTGCTGCGATGGTCGCCGGCGGGCTCCCCGTCTGGGTGACCCAGCTACCCGTAAGCGTGGAGTACCCGTGGGATCGGCTCACTCTCCCGTTGATGCTCGGCGCCTGTCTGGCGATGGGTGGTGCGCTGGAGCTCCTGCGACCAGCACCGTTGCGCGCGGCGCTAGCAGTAACCCTGCTCGGCCTTTCAGCCGGCGTCCATCTGCAATCCAATCTGACCTACGTTGACGAATCGGATGGCCTGCGCAGTTTCCTGTGGCAACTGAGCTGGCGCATACCGGGCCTCGAGAAGGGCACCGCCGTCCTGACGAATGACATCCCACTCCACTACTACAGTGACAACTCGCTGACCGCACCGCTGAATTGGATGTACGCGCCGGACAACCACAGCCTGGACATGGACTACATGTTGTACTACCCGACTGTGCGCGTTGGCCTGGCGTTATCGGAACCGAAGCCCGGACTGCCGATCGTCCAGCCCTACCGGGCGGCGCGCTTCGAGGGATCGACGTCACAGCTGGTGGCACTCTTCTACGCACCGCCAGGATGTGTCCATGTGCTGGACGTGGTGCTCGACGACTCGATGCCCAATCTCCCGGCCAGCCTGTCGGCCTGGGTGCCGCTCTCGCGGCTCGAGCTGATCCGGACAGGTGCAACTGAGGCCGCCGTCCCGCCCCTGTACCCGGACGAACCGAGCCACGATTGGTGCTACTTCTACGAGCGCGCCGATCTCGCCAGGCAGCGCGGCGATTGGCAGGCTGTCGTGGATCTGGGCGACCTGGGCTTCGCCGTCGACCACCCGAATGATCCGTCCGAGCGGTTGGTCTTCGTCGAAGGATATGCACACGTCGGTCGGTGGGATCGCGCCGAGGAGCTGAGCGATGCGGCGCTTGAACAGAACCCGGCGGTCAACCGCATGGTATGCCATACGTGGAATCGCATCCTGCGCGAGACATCCTTGGGCGTGGATGGGGCGCAGGCCGCCAGCCGCATCCGGGAACGGGCCGCGTGTGATGATGCATGAGACCCGGCGACGGCGGCCGGGATGTTCGGGACGCAGGGGCCGGTGACCTCACCAGGGCCGATCAGTCGAGGAGGGTCTGTCATGCCAGTCGCAAACATCCACGGCCGGCCGAATGGTTCGATCCGCATCCCGGGGCCGATCATCCTGGTGAGAGCCGGCGGCGAGGAGATCCGTATCGACAAAGAAACCGTCGGGTTCTGCCGCTGCGGTGCGTCGAAGGACAAGCCGCTGTGCGACGGCAGCCATCGCGAGATCGGCTTCGAAGCGGAGGAGTTTGTCGTCAAGCCAGGGTAGGGGCTCAGGACCGCGCCATCGGGCGGAAGGGTTCGATCGTTGGACTATTGCGGTCCACAAAGTCCGACCGCCTCCCGCATGCTGAGGAACGCTTGACTCGCGCCTTCCGGCGTGCTACAGTCAAACTACCGACCGGTCGGTAGGCCAATGCAACGAGCCGAGATCGTGCAGGCGGCAGCCCAGATCTTCCGCCAGAAGGGCTACCACGCCACGTCGATGCAGGACATCGCCGAGGCGGTCCACCTGCAGAAGCCGAGCCTGTACCACCACGTCGAGGGCAAGCAGGACATCCTGCTCGAGATCCTTGACCACGCCCTCGA
>DAIRVC010000204.1:0-4095 GCA_036803025.1 Anaerolineales bacterium | reverse complement strand
AGCGCTCGGCGTTGACCAGGGTCTGCTTGCGGATGTACGCTTCCGGCACCGACCCGGCGTTGGCGCGCGTGACCTCGATGTAATAGCCGAAGATCTTGTTGTAGCCGACCTTGAGGCTCTTGATGCCGGTCCGCTCGCGCTCGACTGCCTCGAGATTGGCGATCCAATCACGGGCATCCGCAGAGGCGCGTACCACGTTGTCCAGCTCCGCCGAGTACCCGGCCCGGATCACGCCCGCGTGCGCCAAAGTCGCCGGGGGTGTCTCGGCGATGGCTCGCTGCAGCAGTTCGAATAGGTCCGTGCACGGGTCGAGGGCGTCGAGCACCGGCTGAAGCGCCCCTCCGCCACAGGCCTGCAGCGGTGCGCGCACGGCCGGCAGCCTCTCCAGCAACTCGCGCAAGGCCGCCAGGTCGCGCGGCACAGCCATACCGGCCGCGGCCCGGTTCGTCAGGCGCTCCAGGTCCCCCACCTCCGCCAACGAGCGCCTGACCTCGGCCCGGAGAATCCCGTCAGCTACGAGCTGGCTGACCTGATCTTGCCGCGTGTGGATCAGGCTCAGGTCGAGGAGCGGCTTGGAGATCCACTGGCGCAGCAGGCGCCGGCCCATCGGCGTGATCGTCCGGTCCAGTACGCCCAGGAGGGAGCCGCGCACCTCCCCAGCCCGAAGCGTCTCGGTCAACTCCAGGTTGCGGCGCGTGGCCGCATCCAACACCATGAAATCGTCCAGGGAGTATGTGCTGAAGCGGGTCAAAAGCCCCAGAGCTGCCTTCTGCGTCTCCGTCAGGTAGTCGAGGATGGCCCCCGCCGCGGAGACGACCAGCGGCATGCCGGCCAGGCCAAAGCCGTCCAGCGTGGCCGCGCCGAAGTGCGCGTTGAGCTGCTCGAGGGCGCGATCCACGCCGAAGCGCCAATCGGGCAGGCGCGTCAGATGACCGGGCCGCTCGCCGTTGGCCGGGAGGCTTTCGGCAGCCAGCACCTCGGCCGGGCGCAGGCGGACCAGTTCATGCCGCAGCGCGCCCAGCGGGTCGGAGGATTCGAACTGCGTCCCGGCGAACTCGCCGGTGCTGACGTCGGCATAGGCCAGCCCCACCCGGCTGCCATCGACCGCGGCGGCCGCCAGGTAGTTGTTGGCGTCCCCGGGTAGCAGCCCGGGCTCGACCACCGTCCCCGGCGTGACCACGCGCACGACCTGCCGCGGGAAGAGTCCCCGCACCGGCATCTCGCCCACCTGTTCGCAGATGGCGACGTGGTAGCCGCGTTCGATCAATCGGGCCAGGTAGTTCTCGGCGGCATGGAAGGGAATGCCGGCCATCGGCACGCGGTTGCCCTTGGCCACGTTGCGCGAGGTCAGGACGATGTCCAGTTCACGCGCGGCCACCTCGGCGTCCGCGTCGAAAGTTTCGTAGAAGTCGCCCAGGCGAAAGAAGACGATAGCGTCGGGGTGTTGGCGCTTGATTTCGAGGTACTGCTTGCGGACCGGGCTCAGGTCCTCGCCCATCGAGGGCATTCTACGGCCCGCCGGGTGAATCGGCAAGGCTGTGATATACTGCCGCGCGTGTCCGAGATCCTCGCCGTCGACCTGGGCGGAACCAACATCCGGGTTGCCCGCTTCCCCTCGGCTCAACCGCCTGCGACCAATCTATCCAAGACACCGACGCATGCCGCCGAGGGGACGGAGGCGGTCGTGGCGCGCATCCTCCAGGCCATCGACGCCCTGGCCCCGCCCTCGCGCAGCGGGATGCGCATCGGCATCGGCGCCCCGGGGCCGCTCGATCCGCGCCGCGGGCGCGTGTTCGGCGCGCCCAACCTGCCGGGCTGGACCGACGTTCCCCTGCGCGACCTGGTCGCCGCGCATTTCGGCTGCCCCGTCGCCATCGGCAACGACGCCAACCTGGCCGCGCTGGCCGAATGGCGCTTCGGCGCCGGACGCGGCTCCAGCGACATGATCTACCTGACCATCAGCACCGGCATCGGCGGCGGCGTCATCTCCGATGGCCGGCTGCTCCTTGGCACGCACGGCCTGGCCGCCGAGGTCGGACACATGACGATCCAGATGGACGGGCCGGTCTGCAGCTGCGGCCAGCGCGGCCATCTGGAGGCGATCGCCTCCGGCCCGGGCATCGCGCGCATCGCCGCGCAGCGCCTGGCCGCCGGCGAGGCCTCGACACTGCGCGACCAGGCGGACGGCAAGCGTGAGCTTACCGCCGAAGCCGTCGGGCGGGCGGCTCGCCAGGGTGATCCGCTGGCCAGTCGGGTAATCGACGAAGCGGCGGTGGCCATCGGCTGTCACCTGGCCAACCTGCTGCACGCCTACAATCCGCAAGTGGTCGTATTCGGCGGCGGCGTCATGCAGCTCGGGGATCTGCTACTGCCGCGCATCGAGGCCACGGCGCGGGCGCAGGTCATGCATCCGGCCTACCTGGAAGGATTTCGTATCGCGCGCGCCGAGCTTGGCGACGACGTCGGCCTGATCGGCGCAATGACACTGGCGAGCGAACTATGAGATCAGATCGCACCTACCACCCGCTGCTCCTCCTGCTGGCCGCGCTGCTCGCAGCACTGGCGCCTGCCTGCACCGGGGCGCCCGAAGAGCCCGTGACGCTGCGCTACGGACTGACCCTGGCTCCAACGGGGATCGACCCGCACCTCAACGCATCCGCCGAGCTCGGCATCCCGCTCTCCTCGGTCTATGACACGCTGGTCTTCCAGGATCCGCAGACCGGCGATTTCGTGCCCGGGCTGGCAGAGCGCTGGACCATCTCAGCCGACGGCCTGGCCTACACGTTCGACCTCCGCCGCGATGTGACCTTCCACGACGGCACCCGATTCGACGCGGCAGCCGTACGCGCCAATATCGAATACGTCCTGAATCCTGACCACCACTCGCAGAAGGCGGCCTTCATGCTCGGCTCCCTCGAGGCGGTCGAGGTGTTGGACGAGTACACCGTCCGGTTGGTTCTGGCGGAGCCCTACGCGCCCCTGCTCGACTCGCTCTCGCAGGTCTACCTGGGCATGGCCTCGCCGGAAGCGTTGGAGACCTGGGGACCCACGGAGTATCAGTTCCATCAGGTCGGCAGCGGACCGTACCGCTTCGTCGAATACATCCCCAATGACCATCTCACCCTCGAACGCAATCCCGAGTACGCCTGGGGACCGTCGATCTACGAAGCGGACCAGGCGGCCATCGAGCGGGTGGTCTTCACCTTCTATGAGGATCTGGCCACGCGCGCCATCGCACTGCAGAGCGGCGAGATCGACGTCATCGGCGAGATACAGCCGCGCGACGCAGAGCGGCTGGAGCAAAGTGGTGACTTCGTCACCTACCCGGTCCGCATTCCAGGCCAGCCGTCGCAATTCCTCTTCAATACGCTGCAAGCCCCGACCGACGATCTGCGCGTTCGCCAGGCGCTCACGCGGGCCGTCGATCGGGCAGCGATCGTCGAGACTGTCTTTGGCATCTTCTCTCCGGTCGCCGAGGGCCCGCTCTCGGCGGTGACCATCGGTTTCGATCCCGGCTCGCCCTACCCGGCGATGGACCTGCAGGAGGCAGCCGCCCTCCTGACAGCCGCCGGGTGGATCGACGGAGATGGCGACGGAGTCCGCGAACGTGAGGGCCAGCCCTTCAGCCTGCACATCGTCGCACCGAACTGGGGATCGAACCCCGAGGTGGCTCAGCTGCTGCAGGCGGCCTGGGAAGAGGTCGGCGCCAGCGTGACCGTCGAGGTGGCGGCCGGCTTCGGCGCACTCAAAGAACTGCAGGCCGCCGGAGAGTACAACTTGATCGGGGTCAACTTCTTTGGGGCGGATCCCGACCTGCTGCGCACGACGCTCTCGAGCGACGGACTATACTCGTGGTCCGGCTATCGCGATGCGCACCTCGACGAGACCCTGCTGGAGGCCTCGCGCGCTTCGCTTGACCCTGACCGCCGGGTGGCGCTCTACGCCGAGGCCGCGCGCATCACTCGCGATCGGGCTCTCCTTCTTCCCATTCGCGACTACGTCAACCTGGTTGTCGCCAGCTCGCGCCTGCAAGGTCTGCGGTTCTCAACCCAGGGATGGTTCCCGCAACTGATCGATCTGCGTCTGGCGCCCTGA
>DAIRVC010000203.1:0-4099 GCA_036803025.1 Anaerolineales bacterium | reverse complement strand
CCGGGCGCCCGCCGGCCGGGGGACCAGACCGGCGGCAGGCGCCCACAGCCCGGAGGAAAGGAGGATTGGAGAAGTCACGCAAGCTTCTCACAACCTCGGGCCGATCCGGTGAATGCTCGATAGGTACGCCCAGCGCACGCTGTCCTCGGTGTAGGGTTTGGCGCCGTGGCGCCGCAACCGCAAGGCGCGTACGACGGCCATGCGGACTGCCTCAAGCGCCAACCGTGCGCGCAGTTGCACGCCGCGGGGCCGCTCCACGGTCACGCTGATGGTCTGAAGTCGGAGCCTCTGGGTATCCATCATGCCTCCCTTTCAGGTGCTCCTCGGAGCCCCTGAACCTCCCGGACCGCCTCCAGAAGCCGGTCGGGGGAGTCGCACTTGCAGACATAGGCGCGCGCACCGGCGGCCAGGGCCTGCGGGCCGACCTTGGGGTCGGAGCTCATGGCGATGATCTGAATGCCGGGGCACAAGCCGGCCCATTCGGCCAGCACACGCGGAGACCGCTTGCGACAGATCTCCCATTCGAGAAGGATGAGATCTGGGCAGGACGCTTCGAGGGCACCTGCGACCTGATCAGCGTCGACCGCCTCAGCCACGACGCGCAGCGAGCCATCCTCTTCCAGGAGCGCCCGCAAGGCTGTGCGCACGTCCGACCGCCCTTCCGCCAACACGATCTTCATCACCGGTTCACGTCCAGCAGGGCCGAGATTGATTAGAACAACCGCTCCGGTCTCAGTAAACAGGAAAGGCATTCATCAGGCATCTGCCGGCCGGGGAGTTCGTGGCCTAGGCCAGATGGGGGAGAAACGCCGGATGTGGCTGCCGAGCGGGCGGATGGGCGGGTCGGGGATGGGGAGGTCCGGCGGAGGGTCCTACCGGAACCAGGACTGCCGCGATCCAGTCAGGAGGGCGGATAATCGGCGGCCGGCAACTTAGATCCTGCGGGTGGGCAGGCCGTGCTTCAAGGCCAGCGCGATGGCTTCCTTGCGGTTGGCAACCCCCATCTTGGAGAGGATGTTGCTGACGTGGACCTTGACCGTCGAGGGGCTGATCGTCAGTCGGACGGCGATTTCGGGATTCTCCAGCCCCTGGACCAACCACTCGAGGACTTCACGTTCGCGATCGGTCAGCGGTTCGATGAGCTGCAAATCGTCTTCCTTGTCCTGGATCAACGCCCGGACCGCTTCGGGCGCCAGGGTTGATCGGCCGGCATGGGCGGAGCGGATAGCCTCTGCCAGGGCTTCTCCGGTGACGTCCTTGAGCAGGTAGCTGATCGCCCCGGCCTGCAGCGCATCGCGCACCAGGTCTCTCTCCTGAAAGCTCGTGAGTGCTACGATCCGGACCTCGGGGCAGCGTTGGCGAATCAGGCGCGTCGCCGCTACGCCGTCCATCTTTGGCATCACCAGGTCCATCAAGACGACATCGGGCCGCAGCTGCTCGCACAGTTCGACGGCTTCCTGTCCGTCGCGGGCCTCACCCGCCAGGAGGATGTCAGCTGCGTTGCTCAAGAAGGCAGCCAGGCCCTTGCGCACCATGCCGTGGTCGTCAACCAGCATCACCCTGATTCGGTCTGCTTCCGGCACCTGAACCCTCCCTCCGCCTCAGGCCGTGACCGCCTCGGTTGCGGGCCGCCAATTGAGTCTCACCTGGGTCCCCTGGCCGGGCTGACTCTCGATCGTCAGTGCGGCGCCGATGGCCTCGGCGCGTTCGCGCATGATCCCCAAGCCGAGCTCGCCGGGTCGCACATCCTCGGCCGAGAAGCCGCGGCCATTGTCGCGGATGGACAACATGGCGCCGGCCGCCTGCGTGAGGTCCAGGGACACTGAAGCCTGGCTGGCTCGAGCATGCTTGGCGACGTTGTTCAGCGCCTCTTGCGCGATCCGATAGAAGGCGACGTGGACGTCCGGGGGAAGGATCCCGCTCCCCTCCGTCGTCACCGCCACCGGCAGGCCTTCTCGCCCGGAGGTCGCTTCGGCGAGCTGACGGATCAGGTCTTCGAGCTTTGTCTCGGTCAGGGCCGCCGGCCGCAGCTCGAGCAACAGCGTGCGCATCTCCGCCAGGGCGCCGCGGCTCAACTGCCGCAGCTGGTCGAGCAGCTCGGCTCCTTCTTTCTGATCGCGCCGCCAAACCGCCGGGAGCGCCTGAGCGATCAAACTGGCCGAGAACAGGGTCTGAGTGACGGCATCATGGAGTTCGCGGGCGATGCGCTGCCGCTCCTCGATCACTGCCGCCTGCTGCGCCTGGCTATACAGGCGACTGTTCTCGATCGCGGCGGCGGTCTGGTGCGCCAGGGACTCAAGGACGGCGATGTCCGTCTCGTCGAACGCGTTCAAGCGGTCGCTCTGGACGTCGAACACGCCGATCACTTTCCCCTTGACGATGATCGGCATCAAGGCCTCGGAGCGCGTCTCGCTGCCGTGCATGTGCACGTAGCGCGGGTCACGGCTGACGTCGGGCGCCACGATCGGCTGACCCAAGGCGGCCGTGTGCCCGGTTAGCCCCACGCGCCCGACCCGCAGGCGCGAGGGCTTGAAGGCGAAGCCGGGGGAATCCCACAGAATGCCGGCCCCGACACGGTAGACGACGTCGTCACCTTCGATCAGCCCGATGCCGACGTGGTAGTAGCCAAAGGCCGTTCGCACCAGCTGCGCCACCTGGAGCAGCAATTCGCCAAGGTCCATGGTCAGCGTCATTCGCCTTCCGACCTCGGCCAAGACTCGGAATTGCTCGGCCCGGCGGCGCTCCGACTCGAAGTGGCGCGCGTTCTGGATGGCGGTCGCCGCCTGGCCGGCCAGAGCATGCAGGACGGCTACGTCGGTGTCGTCGAAAGCCTCGGCCCGGTCGCTTTCGACGTTCAGGACCCCGATAACCGTGTCCTTGATCTTGATGGGGATGGCCAGCTCGGAGCGGGTGCGGGTGGCCGCGACCGCCACATAGCGGGAGTCGCGCCTCACGTCGGGGACCAGCAGGGTTTCGCCTTGGGCCGCTGCCCAACCGGTGATGCCCTCTTCGCCGACGGCGATGCGAAAGGCCTGGAAATCAGGGCCCCATTCGCCACCGGCGCCGGCGCGAAACACGAGCGCCTCGCCCTCCACCAGACCGATCTCGACCAGGTAGTAGCCGAAGGTCTCGCGGATGAGTGCGGCGAGCCGGGTCAGGAGCGCATCCAGGTCAAGGATGGAAGCGATCACCCGCTCGGTCTCGTGCAGCAGCCTGAACTGCTCGGCCCGCCGTTGCATGGCCGACAGGAGCCGGCCGCTGTCGACGACTCCGGCGATCTGATGGGCGATGGCGCCCAGCAGGCTGACATCGAGCCAGGAGAAGGCGCGCCTGTTCGTGGCGGCGACGAACAGGGTCCCCAGCGAGCGGGCTTTGACGGTCAGCGAGACCGCAGCCAGGGAGCGCAACCCGGCTTCGCGCACCCCGGCCTGGCTGAGGGACGGGTCCTGGGCCATGTCGGCGATGATCGCCGGTCGACCGGACCGGACGACGCGTCCGGGGAAGGCCTCGCCGACTTCGACGCTCTCGATGCGCGCGGCCAGGGCCGGGCTCAGCCCGCGCTGCGCTGCCAGATGGAGCCTGTCGCCGGGATCCTCCAGGAGGTAGATGCCGCCGGCTTCGACCCCCATCACTTCGAGTGTACGGGCGAGCACTTCATCCAGGATCTCGTCCACGCCGCCCAGGTGGCTGGCGATGGACGCCATATCGTTGAGCAGCGTCAGGGCCCGATCGCGCTGCGCCAATTGCTGCTCGAGATCGCGCGCCGCGCGCCGGTCGGACCAAAGGCGCCGGGCCATCAGGACGAGTCCCAGGGCCGCCAGGGACAGCAGCACGCCGAGAACGACGGCGGCGACATCACTCGACACGACCACCTCGACTTATCGTCTTCACGGCTATCTGCCCCGGCAGGCACACATGGGGCGCGGGCTGCGCGCCGCCTGGGCGGGGGAGGGAGGACGGAGCTCGCGGAGCTGGACCCGACGAGGCGTGCATTTCCGCTCCGGGATTGTGCAGGGCCAGGCAGGTCGGCCGGAGGCGGTCTCCCCTTGCGAGAAAGGCCTCGTCGCGATTCTCGCGCCATGTGGCTGCGAGTGGCAAG
>DAIRVC010000202.1:0-4143 GCA_036803025.1 Anaerolineales bacterium | reverse complement strand
GCCACGATATTGCCCCACAGCGTGGGGTCGTCGACGTTGTCGCTGTTGACGATGAAGTTCTGCATGTTGAGGAACGGCCCGGCGTAGGGCAGATCCTCGGTCGGGGTGGCGTTGATGATCGCCGCTGGCGACCACGGTCGGCCTTCCTCAACCCACTCGGCCGGCAGGGTCTCGCCCTGAACCAGCGAGTAGGCCACGGAAACGGCCGCCGCCGCGAAGTCGGGGACTGGATTGTTGATGGTCAGGTCCATCCAGCCCTCGCGGATGTAGTCGAGGGCTTGAGGCATCCCACCGACGCCGACGTAGAAGATGTGATTCTCCTCGCCGACCCTGCCGTAGCCGGCCGACTCGAGGTAAGCGGTGATCCCGGAGCCGAGCCAGTCGCTGTCGAGGAAGATCGCATCGACATCAGGATTGGTGACCAGCAGCTGCTCAACATTCGCCGCCGCCTGCTCCGGTTCCCAAGGTCCACTGGTGGCTTCCAACACCGTGATGTTGGGGTATTGGGCCATGAGCGGATCCCAGCCGGTGCTGATGTCGGTTACCCAGGTGTCGGCCAGGTCACCGAAGGCGCGGATGACAGTGCCGCGCGGTTCGCCGTACTTCTCGGTCAGGTAGTCGACGATCGCCTGGGCACCCTGTGTGCCGATGCCGGGCGTGTCCAGGACCAGCAGCGCGTCGAGTGCCGTGGTGGCGCGCAGCGGGCGGTCATAGTCGACGACGATGATGCCGGCCTCGTGCGCCCGTTCAACACTGGGCACCATAGCTGCCGGGTCGACCGAGCTCAGGACGATGGCGTCCGGCTCGGAGATCAGGGCAGTGTCGAACTGCTGGATCTGGGTCTCGACGGCATAGCCGGCGTCGTATACGTCCAGCGTGATTCCCAGCGCTTCGGCGCGTTCCTGCGCGCCGGCGATGGCGGCCACGTACCAGACGTCCTCCGTCCAGGGGACGAAGAACGCGATGCGGACCGGCTCGGCCGGCGGTGCTTCGGGCTCAACCACCGGGGCTTCCGTCTCGACCGGCGGCGCTTCAGTGGCCTCCGGGGCGGCCGCGCCGCCACAGGCCGTCAGGAGCAGTGCAAAGAGCAGCACCATGCTCCAGATAGACATCCTCTTCATCGAACTCCTCCTGTCGTGGGGTGCATATCGGCTACGTTGGATCGAACCTGCTGGTTTGCCCCTGGATCACCTCCGATCTCGTCTCCTACGGTTCTTGCTCTTGCAGTATTTGCCGGCGTGGGATCGTCCTCAGGTCTCAGCGGATGAACCGCCCCGGCTGAAGGATCAGGCTGGCAGCGCCGATCGCCTGCCCATCCTGCCCAAGGGCCGAGACTTCGATTCCTTGCAGGCGGGCAAGATACCAGGGGCTGGCCAGGCGCCCCATCGTTCGCCGGATCGGTTCGATCAGCAAGGCGCCCGCCTGCCCGACGCCGCCGGCCAGGACGATCAGGTTCGGGCGAAAGATGTGCAGGTAGGACGTCAAAGCCACTCCCAGGAAGAAGCCTGCCCGGTCGAGGATGTCCCGGGCAACTGCGTCCCCGGCCAGCGCCGCCTCGGAGATATCGCGTGCTTCAAGATCGCCGCGTTCGGCCTTGATGCGCGCCAGCTGTGTGTCTTTGCCTCGCTCGATCTCCTCCAGAGCGCGGCGCCTCAGGGCCGGGGCGGAGACCAGTGATTCGAGACAGCCCCGGCCGCCGCAGGTGCATAGCGACTCGGCCGAGGGGTCCACGATGATCATCCCGGTGTCGCCGGTCGAATCCCAGGAGTAGTGGATGAGGCCCTGATCGCGTGTGACAACGCTGATGGCCACGCCGGTGCCGATGGCGATGAGCAGCATGCGCTCCGTGCCCTGTCCGCGTCCATACGCGTACTCGGCGATCCCGGCCGCGCTCAGATCGTTGATCATCGCGATCTTGTCGCCGAAGGCATCGGCCAACGCCGGGCGGACCGGGTGGCCCTCCAGACTGGGCATGTTGTTCGTCTGACACTGGGCCCAGTCCGGCCCGTCGAAGAAGTGCGGGACGGTGAATCCAATGCCCTCGATGGGGCGGCCGCTGGCCTCGACCTCGTGACGGAACGCCTTGACCGTGGTCACAAGCTCGGCTACAAGGGCTTCCGGACGCGCCTGCCTGGGGGTGGGATGCACCGCACGCAGGTGGATGGCGCCGCTTTCATCGACCAGCGCCAGCTTGGTCCGCGTACCACCGATATCAACCCCGATGGCTTGTTTCTCCATCGCCGCCTCAGATGCCGAAGCTGACGTAATCGACCGTCGCCGGCGGAACGGCGACGTGCGCCAACGCCAGGCGTAGACGCGACTTGACGATCTCGAAGCCGCGATCGCGCACCAAGTCAAGCAATCCGGCGGCGTGGCAGGCGCAGACTGCCAGGCGGACCGCCCGCCGGCCGAGCCCAGCCGCTCGGTCCTGCAGCTCGGCCAGGCAATCGCCCAGACGCGATTCAAGGCCGGGGCGGATGATCAGCAAGAAGACCTCCAGCCAATCTGGTGCTGGCTCTTGGAGCTGCGAAGCGGTGTGCACCACCGCCCCGGCCCACGGACGGTCCAGATCTCCCCAGACCACGGCATCGCCGACCCGGCAGGCAAGGGCAACCTCCGCCGCCGGGCGGTAGTCCGTGCCCGAGGAAACGGAGTCCGAAAGGTTGCGAAGCCCGTCCATCGCCGCGCGCCGATCCGCCAACGCGCCGAACCAGGTGCCGGCAGGCGATCGGCCAGACGCTCGTGCGGGCTTCGCCAGGAGGAAGACCGGCGCCAGTGGGTAGAAGCCAAGGCGCATGTAGAAGCGGATATTGGGGAGGTGATGTGGCCAGGTCTCGAGCACGATGCTCGTGCAGCCGTCCGACTGTAGCGCTTCGACCACCGGCTCGGTCAGAGCCCGCCCGAGACCGTGGCCCTGTCGCTCAGGCTCAACCACAACGGGCCCGATCCACCCCAGCGAGCCCCAGCGATGGGAAAGACAGTAGCCGATCACATGCTCACCGGCACGGGCGACTTTCGCTCCTTGCGGGTAGCGACGCGCATATTCCGCCAGGCACTCCGGTCTGCGGGCCGCCTGCTCCGGTTGCCCCCAAAGGCGGCGGAGCTCATTGAACGCCCGAGCTTCGAGGCGGCAGCAGGCCTCCACCGCCGACGGGTCCATGGGGAGGATTGTGGTCTGAGGAGCCGCCGCCAAGGTGCGATCTCCCCCCCGGGAGTCCCGTCTTGGAGCTACGGACCGGGATCTTGCGGCACCGGGGCGCCACACGTATAGACGTATAGATGTCAGGAGGGTAGCACAGGTCGGGAATCACTGTCAAGTGAGCTTCCCCCCGAACAGATCCCGAAGTAGATTCGCTGCTAGGGAAGCCGTTAGCGCTCTTCCCCCACTTCGGCCCGTTGACAGGCACCTTCATTCTGGCTATAGTAATATAGACGTCTATACGTCAGCGCAAGGGGGCCTGATGGAGTCCTTGGACAAAGCCAGCCCGATCCCGCTGTACCTCCAGCTCAAGCGCTGGTTGGTGGAGCGCATCGCGGAGGGGCATCTGCTGCCCGGAGAGCAGATCCCCAGCGAGCAGGAGCTGATCAAGCGCTTCAGCCTCAGCCGCGGGACGGTCCGTCAGGCGCTGAGCGAGTTGGCGGCTGAGGGCCATATCTACCTGGTGCGCGGTCGGGGCACCTTCGTCGCGGAGCGGATAGCCGACCGCTGGTCGCTGAGTTCCTATGTCAGCATCACCGAGGCGCTCCGACAGCAGGGCATGGCCGTGGAGCGGCGCGTGCTGGACGTCTGCTCCGTCCCCGCCGAGCCGGCGGTGGCCATGGCCCTGCATATCGAACCCGGCGCGCCGGTCATGTGCCTCAAGCGCTTGTGGTTGGTCGATGACGAGCCGTTGATGGTCGGGACCGGCTACTTGCCCGAAAGCCTCGCCGGCGATCTGTACAAACTGGACTTCCACAACCGCCCGCTGTACGCGACGCTGGCCGACCGCTTCGGTATCAACATCAACTGTGTCGATCGAACGCTGCTCGTCCGCCTGGCGGACGAGGAGGAATGCCGGCAGCTCCATCTCGCCCCCGGCTCGCCGGTCCAGGTGCTCGAAGAGCGAGCCTATGAGACCTCGGATGGGCCGCGCGGAGGTCAGC
>DAIRVC010000201.1:0-4153 GCA_036803025.1 Anaerolineales bacterium | reverse complement strand
TAGGGATGGTCCCACGGCCGTTCCCGCAAGTGGACGCCAATTTGTGTGGGCGAGATCCGCCACCAGGGGATATCCGCACCATCGAGCTGCACCAGGGTCCAATCGACCGGGGGTTCGTACTCCAGATAGCCGATGACCAGACCGCGTTCAGGACAGGTGGCCGAGAAGGAGAACGCGGGCGGCCCATCCCGCGGCTCGCAGTCGTCGGGATCAGGAAGCGGCACGGTCCTCGCACCGCACGACGTGAAGCCGTCGACCTCCACGCACCACTCGACCAGAGCCGTTCCCGTTCCCCCATAGCCGGCCGGCGTGGCGTGCTCGCAGGTGGGCAGACCGCTGAACGGGTCGACCCCGCAAGGCCAAGGGACCCCGTCCACGGACACGGTCAGCGTCGCCGGGCAGGAGGCGGTGTAGTCGAGCGTCACGAGCATATCCCCGATGCTCGGGCAGGTGAAACCGATCCGCCCCATCTCGACCCACACCTCCGGGTCCGGGTCATACTCGAGGACGCGGTCCCCGCCCCCCTCCAGGGAAGGCGGCACGCGCTCGTGCACCTCCTCTACCGGCACGTATCCGGCCGGCAGCTCCAGCGGCCCCATCGCCACGCAGCGGAAGCCGACGTCGTCGTACACACGGTTCGGGTCGACCGGTTGGCGCGCCGCCGAGCGCATCATCACCGGCTCGGAATACAACCCGCCGCCGCGCACGACTTTCGTCTCGCTGTAGTTCGGCCCGAGCGGATTGATGACCGATGAGAAGAAGTAGGTGTCCTCGTCATACCAGTCGTACACCCACTCCCAGACGTTGCCGGATAGGTCCCACACGTCATAGGCGCTGTTGCCGAGCGCCAGAGAACCGACCGCGAGGGTGTCGGGCGGGGCACTGCAGTCGAACATGTTGACCCGCTCGCAGGTCGGTTCCTCCTCACCCCAGGGGAAGAGGAAGCTGTCGATCGAGCGCGAGGCCAGCTCCCACTCCGCTTCGGTCGGCAGCCGCCCGCCGGCCCAGGTGCAGTAATCACGCGCCATCAGCCAGTCCACGCCGCTGACCGGGTGCTCGGCGAAGGCCGGGTCGGCGTAGTGCGCGGTCGGGCCCCCGGCAAGCGCCTCGACCTCGAGGCAGGCGCCGGCCTCGACACAACGGGCGTACATGGCGTTGGTGACTTCGTGGGTGTAGATGCGGTAGCCGGCCAGCGTGACCTGATGGGCGGGCCTCTCGTCGGCCTCCGCCTCCAGGTCGTCCTCCTGGCTGCCCATCCAGAACGTGCCGCCGGGAATCAGGATCGTCTCGGCGCCGTCGGTGTTGGCCGGCGGGACCGAGACCGGCACCTGGGCCGGCACGGCCGGCCCGACCGGCTCGGCCTCCTCGGCCGTCCCGGTGTCGGTCACCAGGGCGGGAAAGCTGCACGCCGCGAATGCCAGGCCGAAGATCAGGCCGATCCCGTACAGGAGGATGAGTCTGCCGCGCATGGATGCCCCCGGGGATGTGCGCCAGCCGCAGAAGAGCGGGGAAGAGTGCTGCTTCCATTATAGGGAACTCCCCTCGCCCTGCAATTGTGACATTTCCGGATGGGGAAACCGGACAGTCCCCTCCGCCGTGCTTCGCCCCCTGGCCGGCCGGCGATCCCCTGGGACTCTCCGGGCGGGTGGGGCACAGAGTGCCAGAGCGGCTTGCGATGCCCGCCCGGCGGGCGTAGAGTGGGGGCGGGGGGCAGCCTCCTGCACAGCCCCGCCGCCCACTCCGAGGTGCACCCTTGCTTCTTCAGCCAGGCGATCGGCTCCTGTTCATCGGGGACTCGATCACCGACTGTGGGCGGTCGCGCCTCGCAGTCGAGGCGGCCTCCGACTCCAGCCTCGGGGACGGCTACGTCCATCTCGTGCACTCGACGTTGACCGCCACCTACCCGGACTACGGTATCCGCGTCCTCAACCGGGGGGTCTCGGGGGACACCATCCGCGACCTCAAGGCCCGTTGGAAGACGGACGTCCTCGACCTGCAGCCTGCCTGGCTGAGCATCATGATCGGGATCAACGACGTGTGGCGGCATTTCGATCCCTGGCAGGAAGGCGGGACCTCGATCAGCCCTGATGAGTATGCCCAGACGCTTGAGGACGTCATCCGACAAGCGAAACCGGGCCTGCATGGCCTGATTCTGATGACGCCCTACTACCTCGAGACGGATCGGGAAGACCCCATACGAGCGCGGATGGATCGGTTCTGCGGGGTGGTCCGCCAAATCGCGGCCGAGAACAAGGCGGTGTTCGTCGATACACAGGCGGCCTTCGACCATGCCCTGGCATGGCTCAAGCCGACCGAGCTGGCCCCGGACCGAGTCCATGTGAACCAGGTCGGGCACATGATCATCGCCTGCGCGCTGCTGGAACAGCTCCGGCTGGACTGGCTTCATCCTGGGCGTTCTGGGCCGGGCGCGGGCTGACGTCCCGACCGGTGGATGCCGGCCAAGAGCGGGCCGGGTCGCGTGCCTTCCGCCCCGCAAATCGCACTCGGTGCCTGAGGCCTTCGGCGTCGGGAGTCGTCGTCCGTCGGGGGAGGTCGTCTTGACGACCGGGCTTGAGATCACGAACAATCCGACCGAGGACCGCTCCGTCTCGCTCGCCCGGGCCAACGCGCTGTCGTTGGCGTTCAGCCTCCCCCTGGCGGCGGTCCTATGGATTGCCTATGCCTGGCTTCACCCGGATGTGTCGGTCGCCGCGCAGCTGGGCAACCTGCCGGCGCTGCTCAGCTTGCTGGCCGCCGTCGCCGCGGCCGTTCCGCTGCATGAGGCCATCCACGCGCTGGGCTGGTCGCTTTTCGGGCGAGTGCCGCTGCGCCGGGTCCGCTTCGGGATCGCCGCCCGCACGCTCAATCCCTACGCCCACCTGCCGGATGCGATTCCCGCTCGCGCCTACCGCTGGGGCACGGCGCTGCCCGGCCTGACCCTGGGGCTGCTGCCCTACCTGGCTGCGCTGGCGGCCGGATCGGCCTGGTGGATGCTCTTCGGGTTGACGCTGACGCTGGCCGCCGGAGGCGACCTCCTCGTCCTGTGGCTGTTGCGCGGCGTCGAGCCGCAGGCGTTGGTGCTCGACCACCCCAGCCGGGCCGGCTGCCTGGTGATCCGCAGCCAGACGCCCCCACTGACCCCCGCCTCAAACCTGTGACTCGCTGCCCATCAGCTCTGCCCTCGAAAGAGGCAGGGGGCGGGGTGAGGATGTGCCCCGGGCAGCGGGCTCGCCAGAACCCCTCGAGGCTCGATTGCCCGAACCCGCGTACAATGGCCGGGACATGCGCCCCCTGCGCAAGCTTCTAGCCTTCGTCGGCCCCTATCGCCGCCGGGCCGTGCTGGCCCTGGTGCTGCTCGCATCGCTGGTCGTCCTGGACCTGGCCATCCCGCGCCTGATCCAGCGCATCATCGACCAGGGCATCAACGCCCAGGACCAGCAGGTTGTCGTCCGCACCGGCCTGCTGATGCTCGGCATTTCGGTGCTCAGCGCCGTCATCGCCATCGGCAACAACATCTTCTCCATCCAGGTCGGCGAAGGGGTCGCCCGCGACGTGCGCCGGGCGACCTTCGACAAGATCCACATGCTCTCCCACGGCAACCTCGACCGGCGGCAGACCGGAGAGCTGATGGTCCGGCTGACGAGCGACATCAACGCCGTCAAGCACCTGACCCAGATCACGCTGCGCATCGGCACCCGCGCCCCCCTGCTGATGATCGGCAGCCTGATCCTGATGATCCGCACCAGCCGCGACCTGGCGCTGACCATGCTGCCGCTGCTGCTGATCACCTCGGCCTTGATCGTGTTCTTCGTCCTGAAGATGGAGCCGCTCTTCCGCGGGGTTCAGAAGAGGCTGGACCGCCTCAACACCGTCCTGCAGGAGAACATCGCCGGGGTGCGGCTGGTCAAAGCCTTCGTGCGCGCCGACTTCGAGGCGCGGCGCTTCGAGAGCGCCAATGAGGCCTTCACGGCCGGTTCGGTGACGGTCATGCGCTTCATGTCGGCCATGGGGCCGTCCCTGACGGTCTTCGTCAACCTGGGCATGGTGCTGGTCATCTGGCAGGGCGGGCTGCAGGCGATCCGCGGCAGCCTGACGGTCGGGCAGATCGTGGCCTTCACCAACTACCTGCTGACGACGATGACGCCGCTGATCA
>DAIRVC010000200.1:0-4167 GCA_036803025.1 Anaerolineales bacterium | reverse complement strand
ACTACGGGGCTGGGGTTCAGAACAAGGTTCTGGAGGCAATGGCCTGCGCCACGCCGGTGGTCATGACCGAGATTGCCGCGCGAGGTCTGTATCTCGACCGGTCGGGTCGGGCAGCCGCGATCGCCGACGGGGCCGGAATGGCCGAGGCCGTGTGCGGCCTGCTGGCCGACGGCGAGGCACGCGCCTCGATCGGCCGGGCGGGCCGCGCCTACGTCGAGAAGCATCATCACTGGGGGCATGTCACTGCGCAGTTGGTGGAGGTCTACGATGAGCTCATCGGCTCCGGCCGTTCATAGGCTGTTGGACACGCCGGCGCGCGTACGCGCCGGGCTGTCCGCCCGGCCGGCGGCGCGCAAGTGGATCTGGCGCGCATTGATTGCGGCGCTGATCGTCAGCGATCTCCTCATGGCTGCGGCCGCCTTCCGCCTGGCCTACTGGGTCCGCTTCGAGCTCGGGTTGCCGCTGTTCGAAGCGGATGTGCTCGCCGCTCGGGACTACTACGAGCGTGTCGTCTTGATCCTGACGCCGCTGTGGCTGGTCATCTATGCGATCGCCGGGTTGTACCAGCGCGAGAACTTGCTCGGTGGGACCGAGGAATATGCGCGGGTCTTTCGCGGCACCAGCTATGGGGTGCTGATTGTAGTCATCGCCGGATTCCTCGAGCCGGAGCTGCTGATCGCCCGCGGCTGGGTCCTGCTGGCCTGGTTCTTCACCTTCGCCCTGGTCTCGCTGGGCCGGTTGACGCTGCGCCGGCTGGTGTATCTGATGCGGGCGCGCGGCTACTTCCTGTCGCGCACGCTGATCGTCGGCGGCAATCAGGAAGCCCGCCTGCTGGCCGAGCAGCTGCTGCGCTGGCGCACGTCCGGCCTGGACCTGGTCGGCTTCGCCGACGGGGAGGCACCGCTCGGCAAGGAGCTCATCCCGGGACTCCCCGTGGTCGGGTCGTTGGTCGACCTCGACCGGCTGATCGCCGAATTCGGCGTGGAGGAGCTCATCCTGGCCAGCAGCGCGCTGACGCGCGAGCAGATGCTGGCCATCTTCCGCGGCTACGGGGTGGCCAGCGGGGTGCAGCTGCGCATGTCGTCCGGCCTGTATGAGATCATCACGACCGGCCTGAGCATCAAGGAATTCGCCTACGTCCCGCTGGTCGGCGTGAATCGTGTCCGCCTGACCGGCGCCGATTGGGCGATGAAGACCGCGCTGGACTACGCGGTCTCCATCCCGGCCCTGATCGTGCTTTCGCCGCTGCTCCTGGCGATCGCAGTATTGGTCAAACTCGAGTCCCCCGGGCCGGTCATCCACCGGCGCCGGGTGATGGGCATCAATGGGCGCCAGTTCGACGCATTCAAGTTCCGCAGCATGCGCCAGGATGCCGACCGGATCCTGGCCGACAACCCGGAGCTGGCGGCCGAACTGGCCCGCAACCACAAGATCAAGTCCGATCCACGCGTGACGCGCGTCGGGGCGTTCCTGCGCCGCTACAGCCTGGATGAGCTTCCCCAGCTCTTGAATGTGATCCGCAGGGAAATGTCGCTGGTCGGCCCGCGCATGATCTCGCCCGAGGAGATGGCGCGCTACGACCAGTGGGGCATCAACCTGCTGACGACGCTCCCGGGACTGACCGGGCTGTGGCAGGTGAGCGGCCGCGCCGACCTGGAGTACGCGGACCGCGTCCGCCTCGACATGCACTACATCCGCAACTGGTCGATCTGGCTCGACCTGCAGCTGCTCTGGCAGACGCCCCCGGCCGTGCTGCGCACGCGCGGGGCCTACTGAGCCCGCTCACGATCAACTGGAGGCACGCATGAAGGTTCTCGTAACCGGGGGAGCCGGATTCATCGGCTCGCATGTAGTCGACCGCTATGTGGAGCAAGGATGGGATGTCGTCGTGGTCGACGATCTTTCGACCGGCCATCGGGCGAATCTGAACCCGAAGGCGGTCTTCTACGAGGCCGATATCCGCAGCCCGCGGCTGTGGGAGATCTTCGAGAAGGAGCGCCCGCAGCTGCTCAATCATCACGCGGCGCAGATGAGCGTGCGTAATTCCGTTACCGCGCCGCTCTTCGACGCCGAGGTAAACATCCTCGGCTCGATCAACTTGCTCGAGTGCGCCCGCAAGGTGGGCGTCAAGCGGGTCATCTACATCTCCTCCGGGGGGGCGGTCTACGGTGAGCCGGTCTACCTGCCGTGCGACGAGGCGCACCCTGTCGATCCGATCTGCCAGTACGGCGCCAGCAAGCACACCGTCGAGCACTATCTGCATATGTACCGGATCAACTACGGTCTGGACTACGTCGTCCTGCGTTACCCCAACGTCTACGGCCCGCGCCAGGATCCGAACGGCGAAGCCGGCGTGGTGGCGATCTTCGCCGGGCAGATGCTGGTCGGCGATCCGGTTGTCATCAACGGCGACGGCGAGCAGGAGCGGGATTTCGTGTATGTCGGCGATTGCGCCCGCGCCAATCTCCTGGCGGCCGAGGCCAACGTGCCGAGCGGCATCTACAACCTCGGCTGCGGGCGGGGGACGTCGGTCAATGCCATCTACGAGACCATGCGCCAGGCGACCGGCTATCGCCATCCGCCGCGCCACGGCCCGGCCAAATTGGGTGAGACCCGCCGCATCTTCCTGGACGCCGGCAAGGCGCAGCGCGCCATGAGCTGGTCGCCTTCGATCGACCTCAAAGACGGCCTGGCGGACACGGTCGAGTACTTCCGCGGCGCGCTGGCCAAGAGAGTTGCCTGATGATCGTCGTACAGACGCCGCTGCGAGTCAGCCTGTTCGGCGGCGGGACCGACTTCCCGGCCTATTACCGGGCCGAGGGCGGCTGCGTACTGACCACAGCCATCGACAAGTACATTTTCGTCACGATCAAGAAGCGCTTCGATGACATGCTGCGCGTCGGCTACACGCGCACCGAGCTGGTCAGCGATGTGGATGAGATCCAGCACGAGCTGATCCGCGAAGCGTTCAAGGTGACCGGCATCCGGCATGGCGTCGAGATCACGACCATGGCCGATATCCCCTCGGCCGGTTCGGGGCTGGGCTCGTCCGGCGCGGTGACCGTGGGCGCGCTGCACGCCATGCACGCCTACCAGGGCGAGATGGTCTCGGCCGACCAGCTGGCGCGCGAGGCGTGTGAGATCGAAATCGGGACGCTCTCCAAACCGATCGGCGTCCAGGATCAGACCATCGCCGCGCTGGGCGGCTTCCGCTGGATGGAATTCACCCGCGAGGGCGAGACGCGGCAGGAACGGGTCGGCCTGGCCCCCAACCTCGAGCAGGAGCTCAACGAGAACTTGCTGCTCTTCTTCACCGGGATCACGCGCGATGCCAGCTCGATCCTGGGCGAGCAGGAGGCGAACATCAGCGACCGGTCCGCCATCCTGGGCGAAATGAAGGATCTGGCGCGTGAGGCGCGAGCCGAGGTGTGCAAGGGCAACATCGATTCCATCGGCCGCCTGCTCGATATCAGTTGGGACCTCAAGCGGCGTCTGGCCAGCAAGATCACCAACGGCAGCATCGACGCCATGTACAAAGCCGCCCGCCAGGCCGGGGCGCTGGGGGGCAAGATCACAGGGGCGGGCGGGGGAGGCTTCCTGCTGGTTTACTGCCCGGACGGCAAGCGCCAGGAAGTCCGCCAGGCTCTCAAAGACCTGCGCGAGCTGCCCTTCCGCTTCGAGCCGGACGGCACGAAGGTCATCTTCAACTACCGGCGCTAGCCGGATGGGCATCACCCTTCGCCAAGGGGTTGGACCGAGGAGTCATCTTCTGTGAAAGACCTCATTCGCTACGTTTCGGATTTGCAGACCACCTTGAACAGGCTCCCGATGGATCGCGTTGAGCAGGTGATCACGATCCTTCAGGAGGCGCGCCTGGCCGGTCGGACGATCTTCGTCATGGGCAACGGCGGGAGCGCCTCGACCGCCTCGCATCTGGTGTGCGATCTGGCCAAGAACACGCGTCACGAACAGTGGCCGCCCTTCCGCGTCGTCGGCCTGGCCGACAGCATGGCCATCTTCTCAGCCTACGCCAACGACGAGGGCTATGACAAGGTGTTCTCGGAGCAGTTGGCCAGCCTGGTGAACGAGGGAGATATCGTGCTGGGCATTTCGGCCAGCGGCAACTCGCCCAATGTCCTGCAGGCGATCGAGCTGGCCAAAGAACGC
>DAIRVC010000199.1:0-4194 GCA_036803025.1 Anaerolineales bacterium | reverse complement strand
AGCCGCAGAGTCTGCCGGGCGTGCTCGAAGGACTGCAGGGGGGAATCCCCGCCGGGGCGCTCGTTCTGTCGATCGTCGCCGGCGCGCGCCTGAGCGACCTGACCGGCAAGCTGGCCCATGCCGCGGCGGTGCGCGCCATGCCCAATACTCCGGCGCAGATCGGCCAGGGGATCACCGTCTGGACGGCCACCGATGCCGTCAGCCCCGCCCAGCGCGAGATCGCCCGGCAGGTGCTCGAGTGCATGGGAAAACAGATCTTCGCAGCGGACGAGGATGAGCTGGATATGGCGACCGCGCTCTCCGGCACGGGGCCGGCTTACGCCTTCCTGTTCATGGAAGCGATGGTTGATGCCGGCGTCCATCTGGGCTTCTCGCGCAGGATCGCCGAGGAGTTAGTTGTCCAAACGCTGAAGGGCTCGGTGGCATACTACGAGACTTCTCCGAGCCATATGGCGCGGCTGCGCAACCAGGTCACTTCGCCGGCGGGGACGACAGCCGCCGCACTCTACTACCTCGAAAAGGCAGGCTTCCGGCCGGCGATCTCGCGTGCCATCTGGGCCGCGTATGAGCGCTCGGTGCAGCTGGGGCGGGGACAGAAACGGGCTCCCGTCGGGCCCGACTGACGCTCGCGCTTGTGAACGACTTTACAAAACGGAGCGGTTCAGTTATCATTCGACGGTTCATCTCGTAGGCCCACGAAAGTAGTGGTGCGCGCAACCGGCGCGGGCAGGTGCGTCGAGCCGCGGCCTGCAAGGGGCCGCTGGCGACGCCTTCCCGAAGCGCCTTACCCCCCGTCCTGGAGGCATGATGACGGACCCGCTCCAGAACCTGTCCTCTGAACTACGCCGCCAGATCGAAGCATTCTCCCCGATCGTTGAGATCAGGAATGTCGGGACCGTCCTGGAATCCGGGGATGGGATCGCTCGCGTGTCCGGCCTGGCCGATGTGCGCTCTCAAGAGCTCGTCCGGTTTTCCAACGGCGTGATGGGCATCGCCTTCAACCTGGAGGCGGACGCCGTCGGCGTCATCGTTATGGGGGACTACGGCGGAATCGAAGAAGGGATGACGGTCTACGCCACCGGCCGAATCGCCTCGGTCCCCGTCGGGGACGCGCTTGTGGGTCGGGTGGTCAACGCCCTCGGGCAGCCGATCGACGGTAAGGGACCGGTGCAGTCGTCCACTTTCCGGCCGATCGAGCGCATCGCGCCGGGCGTCGTCCGGCGGCAGGACGTGGACACGCCGGTCCAGACGGGCATCACCGCCATCGACGCCATGATCCCGATCGGCCGCGGGCAGCGTGAACTCATCATCGGTGATCGCCAGACGGGCAAGACGGCGATCGCCATCGACGCCATCATTAACCAGAAGGGCAAGGGGTTGGTCTGCATCTATGTCGCCATCGGGCAGAAGCGCGCCGCCGTCGCCCGCAGCGTCGCCACGCTCGAACGCTTCGGCGCCATGGAGCACACGGTGGTGGTGGTGGCGGCGGCGGACGAGCCGGCCGCCTTGCAGTACATTGCGCCGTATGCCGGCTGCGCCATCGGCGAGGAGTTCCTCGAGAGCGGGCGGGACGCACTCGTGGTCTACGACGACCTGTCGAAACACGCCTGGGCCTACCGGCAGGTCTCGCTGCTCTTGCGCCGACCGCCGGGACGCGAAGCCTACCCGGGCGATGTCTTCTATCTGCACAGCCGCTTGCTCGAACGGGCGGTCCGCATGGCCGACCGGTTCGTCCTGGCGCCGGCGGGCGTCGAAGGAGATGTCGAGGCGGGCCAATCCGTCGACGGCAAGGTGTACGACGGGCCGATGGCGCGCCACGACGCCGAGCAGGCCCTCAAGGGCGCGGACGGTTCGAAGCTGCGCCTGGCCAAGGTGCGAGGCTCGGGCGGTTCGCTGACGGCGCTGCCGATCATTGAGACGCTGCTCGGTGACGTCTCAGCCTACATTCCCACCAACGTGATTTCGATCACCGACGGGCAGATCTACCTGGAGAGCGACTTGTTCTATGCCGGCATCCGACCGGCGATCAACGTCGGCCTGTCGGTCTCGCGCGTCGGCGGTTCGGCTCAGGTGCGCGCTATGCGCCAGGTGGCGGGGAAGCTGCGCCTGGACATGGCCCAGTTCCGCGAGGTGGCAGCCTTCGCACAGTTCGGTTCGGACCTGGACAAGGCCACGCAGGCTCAGCTCAACCGCGGCCAGCGCCTGCAGGAGATCCTCAAGCAGCCGCAGTACCAGCCGATGTCGCTCGAGCAGCAGGTCCTTTCCCTCTTTGCCGGGACAAACGGGTACGCCGACGCAGTCCCCGCCACGGGCGTGAAAGCCTGGCAGGCGGCGATGCTGCGCAACTTCGAAACCACACACGCTGAAGTGCTGGCCGATATCGCCGAGCGGAAGCAGATCACGGCCGAGACCGAGGCCAAGATTCGAGAGGCGCTCGACGCCTTCAGCCGCACCTGGCAGGCGGGCGCGTGAGCCCGGAGCGCTGAGCGATGCCTTCCGCCCGGGAGATGCGCTCCCGCATTCGCAGCGTCGGCAACATCGCCCAGGTCACGCGCGCCCTGCAGGCAGTGAGCGCCAGCCGGGCGCGGAAGGCCGAGCAGGCGGTGGCAGCCACGCGTCCGTATGCCTCCAAGGCCTGGCAGGTCCTGCAGCACCTCTCGAACCAGCCAGGCCGAGCCTACCTCCACCCGCTCTTGACCGAGCGCGCCGAACAGCGCCGGATTCTGGTATTGCTGGTTTCCAGCGATCGAGGATTGTGCGGGGCCTACAACATCAATGTCGTGCGCTTTGCGCTCGAGCAGTTCCGCCGCTCGGAGGCGGAGGTCCACTACGTCGTCATCGGTCGCAAGGGCCGGGAGATGCTTGTCCGGCGCCGCGGCGAGCTCCGTGCGGAGTTCAGCGGCCTGCCGGCCGAACCGACCTTCGCCGATGTCTCGGCCATCGGCCGCCTGGCCGTCGACGAGTTCCTTAGCGGTCGGGCGGATCAGGTGCACCTGGTCTACACCGACTTCGTCAACCTGCTGACCCAGATCCCGCGCGGGGTCAAGCTGCTTCCTCTGGAGTTGGAGTCGCAGGGCGGGCGCGTGTCGGAATTTGCCGGAGAGTCGCTACGACCTTCGGCTTACATCTACGAACCGGGGGAGACCGAGCTGCTCGATCAGCTCGTGCCGCGATTCACGGCGCTGCAGGTGTTCCAGGCGATCCTCGAGTCGCAGGCCAGCGAGCATGCGGCCCGCATGGTGGCGATGCGCAATGCCACCGAGAATGCCAAGGAGCTGGTCTCGGCGCTGCGGCTCGATTACAACAAGGTCCGCCAGCAGGTGATCACCAGCGACATGCTGGACATCGCCGGCGGGGCGGAAGCATTGGCACAGGCCCGCCGGGCGTAAACCGGCGATTGGACGGAGGCGTGCATGGGTAGGTCGATCGGAACCGTGGTGCAGGTCCAGGGCGGCGTGGTGGATTGCGAATTCCCGCCGAACGAGCTCCCGGAGATGTTCGAGGCCGTGGAGGTTGAGCGTCCGGACGCCGAACCGCTGGTGCTCGAAGTGCAGCGCCACCTGGGGAACAGCCGCGTGCGCACGGTGGCGATGGATACCACCGACGGACTGCCGCGGGGCGCTACGGCCGTGGCCCTGGGTACGCCGATTCTCGTTCCGGTGGGCGAGGCCGCGCTCGGACGCGTGTTCAACGTGCTCGGCCGCCCGGTCGACGGCAAGGGACCGGTGGACACGCGCCTGACCTACCCGATCCATCGTCCGGCGCCCGCCTTTGCCGATCAGTCGCGGCGAGTCGAGGTGTTCGAGACGGGGCTCAAGGTCATCGATCTGATCGCTCCGTTCACCCGCGGCGGGAAGACCGGCGTGTTCGGCGGCGCCGGAGTTGGCAAGACGATCATCATCCAGGAGCTGATCCGCTCCATCGCCACCGTGCACAAGGGCAACTCGGTCTTCGCCGGCATCGGCGAGCGCACGCGCGAGGGGACGCAGATGTACCGCGAAATGATCGAGTCCGGCGTGCTCAAGGACACGGTCCTGGTCTACGGCCAGATGAACGAGCCGCCGGGCGTGCGGCTGCGCGTGGGCCTGACGGCGCTGACCATGGCGGAATACTTCCGCGACCAGGGCCGCGATGTGCTGCTGTTCATCGACAACATCTTCCGCTTCAGCATGTCCGGCTCGGAGGTCTCGGCGC
>DAIRVC010000198.1:0-4239 GCA_036803025.1 Anaerolineales bacterium | reverse complement strand
CAGTTGATCGGGGTGTGCGCGCAGACCGGAACGCAGTTGATCACGCCCAGCGACGGTAGACCTGTGCGACTGGTATGGAGGCCCGGGGGCGATCCCGCTGCCACCGGGGGTGGTCCCGACAGTCACCAGCGCGCCGGTCCCTTCGGCCGTGCTGCCGACGAATACCGGCACCGCCCCAGGCGGCATTGAGGGCACCTTCTCGTATCCAGGCACCGTCCCTATCGTAGTCGTCCTGGCCTACAACCTGGAGTCGACGTACTGGTGGTGGGTGGGCACCGCCTCCGGGCAGACGTGGTATTCGTTCGATGAGATTCCGCCCGGGCGCTACCAGGTCGTTGGCTATGCGACGAGCGGGCTCGAAGCGACCTACTCCAGCGGTGCCGCGGTGGTCGTCAACCCGGGGCAGACCACGGAGGGCATCGACCTGACCAATTGGCGGCCGGCGGGAACGTATCGCGCCAAGCCGGGCGAGATCGACTATCCCTGAGCGATGGGCCTCGACGAGCTAGAGCAGGCTGAGGCCCTCGTCGAGTGTGGGATAGGCCAGCTGCGGCAGCACCTCATCCCGCATCCGACGCGTGTCGATGACATGCGGGACCATGCCGATGCGGATGAAATCCCGCGTCAGCGGCGAGGCCTTGCGGAACAAACCTGCGTACAGTTCGACCAGTCCTGCCGCCAGGAAGAACACGGCCGGAGGCGCGCGCCATGGCCGCGGCAGTCCCCAGTGGTCGGCAGCGCGGTCGAGGAAGACCTGGAGCGTTAGCGGCTGATCGTCTCCCAGGCCAATCACTCCGCTAAGCGCCGGGCGGCGAATGGCCGATTCGACCGCCGAAAGGAAGTCCGGCAGCGCCAGCCAGTGATACCACGTTGGATTGGGCCACACGCCCAGCAGGCGCCGCGCCAGAAGCCGGCGCGCAGCCTCGATCATCAGCACCCCGCGACCATAGACCGTGCCCACACGCAGGACCACCGCTTCCATCCCGCCTCGTTCACTTGCCGAGAACAGGGCCCGTTCCGCCGCCAGCCGAGTCCGGGCATGGACGGAGATCGGTTGGGCGTCGAGCCTGCCCGAGGCCGGCATTTCGGGGGTGGTCGGGCCCTCGACATGTGGAAACGAAATCAGGATGAACCGTCGAACGCCGGCGCGCAGTGAGGCCTCGATCAAGTTGCCGGCATAGGCAGTATTGGTGCGAGGCAAGAACTTCTCCGGCCGAGGGGCGAACAGGACGCCCGCGAAGTGGACCACGCAGCCCACGCCTCGGCAGGCCGGCTCCAGCGTCTGAGGCTCCGCCAGATCGGCCTGACAGGCCTCGACTCGGGCATCGAGCCTCAGATCGCTCGCCAGCGGCCTGCGATGGAACATGAGCCTCTGCCGAAGATCGGTGCTCAGGAGCCGGCGGGCGAGGAAGCCCCCCAGGTTCCCGGCCGCTCCTGTGATGAGCACATCGGCTCCCATCATTTGGGCTCCGCACGCCATGGTTGTAAGCTGATCAGGTGCCAAACCGCCTCGGTCCGGTCGGACCCGCCGGCCCGCTGATGCCGGCCCGGCAATGCCCGGGCAGTCTAGCACACTGTCGCCAGAGCGGCCGGGAGACTGCCCGTGGTACAATCCTAGCCCATCTGTTCCATAGGAGGCGGCGGTGCCTGAATTCACGTTGCATGCCCCCTACCATCCGACCGGCGACCAGCCCGAGGCGATCGAGCAGCTCGTCGCCGGCCTCGAACGCGGCGACAAGCACCAGGTCCTCCTGGGCGCCACCGCCACGGGCAAGACCTTCGCCATCGCCAACGTTGTGGCCCGGGTCCAGCGGCCGACGCTTGTCCTGGCCCACAACAAGACGCTCGGTGCGCAGCTTTACGCCGAGTTCAAGGACTTCTTCCCCGACAACGCCGTCGAGTACTTCGTTTCCTACTACGACTACTATCAGCCCGAAGCCTACGTGCCCAAGAACGACCTGTACATCGAGAAAGAGACCGAAATCAACGAGGAGATCGAGCGACTGCGGCTTTCGACCACGGCCTCGGTACTCTCGCGGCGCGACGTGCTCGTCGTCGCCTCTGTGTCGTCGATCTACGGTATCGGCAGTCCGGAAGCCTACGGCCGCGTGGTCCTCAACCTGGACGTCGGGCGGGTCTACAGGCGCTCGGCCATCCTGCGCCAGCTGGTCGAATCCCACTACGAACGCAATGATATGGAGCTTCGTCCGGGAACGTTCCGCGTGCGCGGCGACACGCTCGAGATCGTTCCGGCCTACCAGGAGCACGGCTTGCGTCTCGGCTTCTTCGGGGATGAGCTCGAACGGATCGCCGAGTTCGATCCGCTCACGGGGGAGCTGCTGGTGGAGCGGCAGTCGACCTCGATCTATCCAGCCAAGCACTTCATCACCGAGGAGGAGAAGCTCCAGGCCGCGCTGCAGGGGATTGAAGAAGAGCTGGCGTTGCGACTGGCCGAACTGAAGGCCAAAGGACGGCTGCTCGAGGCGCAAAGACTCGAACAGCGGACACACTACGACCTGGAAATGATGCGCGAGGTCGGCTACTGCGCCGGGATCGAGAACTACTCGAGGCACCTCGACCAGCGGCCGCCCGGCTCCCCGCCCTGGACGCTGATCGACTACTTCCCGCCCGACTACCTGCTGGTCATCGATGAGAGTCACATGACCATCCCACAGATCCGGGGCATGTATGGAGGCGATCGCACCCGCAAGGAGATCCTGGTCGACTATGGCTTCCGGCTGCCTTCGGCGCTCGACAACCGCCCGCTGTCCTTCGACGAGTTCTCGAGCCGCACCGGCCAGATCCTGTACACGTCAGCCACACCGGGCCCGTACGAGTTGGAGAATGCCGCACAGGTCGTCGAGCAGATCATCCGCCCGACTGGTCTGGTGGATCCGGTCGTTGAAGTCCGCTCCATCGAGGTCCAGATCGACAACCTGGTGACCGAGATCCGCCGGCGTGTCGAGCACGGTCAGCGCGCGCTGGTGACCACGCTCACCAAGCGTATGGCCGAGGACCTTTCGGACTACCTGCGTGAGTTAGGCATCAAGGTCCACTATCTGCATTCCGAGGTCGAGACGATCGAGCGCGTCGGAATCCTGCGGGACCTGCGGCTGGGAATCTATGACGTGGTGGTGGGGATCAACCTGCTGCGGGAAGGGCTCGACCTTCCGGAGGTCTCTCTGGTGGCGATCCTCGACGCCGACAAGGAGGGCTTCCTGCGCTCCGATACCGCCTTGATCCAGACCATCGGCCGGGCCGCCCGTCACGTCGAGGGGAAGGTGATCATGTACGCCGACCGGACGACCGACTCGATGCGCAAGGCGATCGACGAGACCGACCGGCGGCGCGCCAAGCAGCTGAGTTTCAACGAGGCGCACGGGATCGAGCCGGTCAGCATCGTCAAAGCTGTGCACGACCTGACCGATCAGCTCGCGGCCCATGCGGTCGCCGAGGAGAAAGCCGAGTACAAGCCGATGACCGCGGCACAGCTGCCGCGGGATGAGCTGGCGCGCCTGATCCGGGATCTGGAGAAGCAGATGCGCAGCTCGGCCGAGGCGCTCGAGTTCGAGAAGGCGGCCGCGCTGCGGGATCAGATCTACGAACTGCGCGAAGCGCTGGCTGAGAAGGAGGATCTGCCGCCGTGGCAGCGCGCGCGGGTCCTGTCCGGCGAGAGCCGGTCGGCTGGCGATCCGGACTGACCGGCGCACGCGCCGGCTTCCGCCCAGGCGAGGCCGGTCACGCGGACGTTGGAGGCCGCTGTGCCACACAAGCGCAAGAAGGCAACCCGGGGCAATGTTGGCCTGTCGAAGAGCGCCGGCTACCAGGTCGGGGCCCGGCGGACATTTCCCATCAGCGCCGAGGCGGCCTGGCAGTTGTTGATGTCCCCCGCCGGCCTGCGCCTCTGGCTGGGCAGTGCGCTGCAGGGGGGCCTGGCGAGGGGCAAGGAGTTCACGCTGCGAGATGGGACGGAGTGCCGGGTGCGGGTGCTGTCGCCGGAACACCATCTGCGCATGACCTGGCAGCCGTCCGGATGGTCGAGGAGTTCGACGCTCCAGGTCCGGGTGATCCAGGCCGCGCGCGGCACGACCATCGCATTCCATCAGGAGCACCTAACCGACGCGCGGTCGCGCAGCCAGCGGCGACTGCCCTTCGAACAGGTGTTGGATCGATTAGGAAGACGGTTGGGGGAGTGACGGATCGGCTGCCGGAAGCCTTAAGGTCAGAATCGCCCCGCCC
>DAIRVC010000197.1:0-4250 GCA_036803025.1 Anaerolineales bacterium | reverse complement strand
CACGGTCGACGAGAACAACTTGAGCATCACCTTCCGCGACGGCCGCGAAGCGCTGTCGCGCAAAGAACCGACTTCGACCGCCGTAGAGCAGCTCCTGGCGCTGGGCGTGACCCCCGAGGCGCTCTCGCCCGACCGGATCGAGTGGGAGATCCGTCAGCCGAGCGACTGGAACACGATCATCAGCCTGATCACCTACATCCTGCCGGCGCTCCTGGTGGTCGGGTTGATCTGGTTCATGCTGCGTCAGGCGCAGGGCACCAACAACCAGGCTCTGGCGTTCGGCAAGAGCCGGGCGCGCATGTTCACCGGCGATCAGCCGACGGTGACCTTTGAGGATGTGGCCGGCGTCGACGAAGCCAAAGAGGAACTCCAGGAAGTGGTCGAGTTCCTCAAGGAGCCGGAGAAGTTCATCGCCGTCGGGGCACGCATCCCCAAGGGCGTCCTCTTGATCGGCCCGCCGGGGACGGGAAAGACACTGCTGGCCAAGGCCGTGTCGGGCGAGGCCGGCGTCCCGTTCTTCTCCATCTCCGGCTCGGAGTTCGTCGAGATGTTCGTCGGCGTCGGCGCCAGCCGGGTGCGCGATCTGTTCGACCAGGCCAAGCGTCACTCACCCTGCATCGTCTTCGTCGACGAGATCGACGCCGTCGGCCGCCAACGCGGCGCCGGACTGGGCGGCAGCCACGACGAGCGCGAACAGACCCTCAACCAGATGCTGGTCGAGATGGACGGCTTCGACACCGACACCAACGTCATCATCATGGCTGCCACCAACCGCCCGGACGTACTCGATCCGGCGCTGCTGCGGCCCGGCCGCTTCGACCGCCGTGTCGTCCTCGACCGTCCCGACATGCGCGGCCGCGAGGCCATCCTCAAAGTCCACGCCAAGGGCAAGCCCATCGAGAGCGAGGTCAGCCTGATGACGGTGGCCAAGGCGACGCCGGGATTTGTCGGCGCCGACCTGGAGAACGTCGTCAACGAAGCCGCCATCCTGACCGCTCGCCGGGACAAGCACTCGATCGGGCAGTCGGAGTTCCAGGAAGCCATCGAGCGCATCATCGCCGGCCCGGAACGCAAGAGCCGCATCATCAGCGAGGAAGAGAAGCGCATCGTCGCCTACCACGAGGCCGGTCACGCAGTGGTGATGCACGTCATTCCCGAGGCCGACCCGGTCCACAAAGTCAGCGTGATCGCCCGCGGCATGATGGGCGGTTTCACCATGGCGCTGCCCGAGGAAGACCGAACGCTGCTGTCGCGCAACAAGCTGACGGCCGAGATCACCGGCCTGCTCGGCGGGCGGGCGGCCGAGGAGCTGGTCTTCAACGACATCACCTCCGGCGCCTCCAACGACCTCGAGCGTGTCACCAAGCTGGCCCGGGCGATGGTCACCCGGCTGGGGATGAGCAGCGAACTGGGGCCGATGGTCTACGGCCAGAAGGAGGAGCTGATCTTCCTCGGCCGTGAGATCTCCGAGCAGCGCGACTACTCCGAGCAGGTGGCGGTCCAGATCGACTCGGCCGTGCGCACGCTGGTCAACCAGGCCTACGAACGGTCGAAGCGCATCCTGGAGACCTATCGGGAGCAGCTGCATGCGATCGCCGGCCGGCTGATCGAGATCGAGACGATCGACCGGACCGAGTTCGAGAAGATCTTCGGCGAGCCGGTGCAGCCCAAGATCAGCGGCACGCCGGTGCCCGTCCAGTAGCCCGTGGCCGAGCATTTCGCCGAAGCGCCATCCGGTATATCCTTCAAGGGTGTGGGCAGGGCCCACGCCCTTTTCTTCTGTCCGGACGATCTCGGAGGATAACCAGGCGTGAGAGGCATCCGCGAATGGTTGACCGGCCCCCCGCTGCCGACCGGTCGCATGGCCGCCGAACGCCTGAACAAGATCCGGGCGTTGGCGGCCTTTTCGCCGGACGCGCTCAGCTCGATCGCCTACGCCAACCAGGAGATCTACCTGGGGCTGGTCGTGGCGGGGGCCGCCGGTCTGGCCTACTCCTGGCCCATCGGCCTGGCCATCGGCGCCCTGCTGGTGATCGTGGCGCTCTCCTACGCGCAGACCATTCCGGCCTACCCGCACGGCGGCGGTTCGTATACAGTGGCGCGCGAGAACCTGGGCGCGAACGTCGGCCTGGTGGCTGCGGCCGCACTGCTGATCGACTACACGCTGACCGCCGCCGTCAGCCTGACAGCCGGCGCGGCAGCCATCGCCTCGGCCTTTCCCGAGCTATGGCCGCATCGCACCACGCTGGCGTTGATCGTCCTCGTCATCGTCACTCTGGCCAACCTGCGCGGAGTACGCGAATCGGGGACGCTGATGGCGATCCCTGTCTACTTCTTCATCGCCTCCTTCCTGGCAATGCTCGCGTATGGTCTCGTCCGCGCCGCGACGGAAGGGCCTGCCCTATACGCCGCTACCGCCCCTCCGCCGTCTGCGGGACTGACCACTTTCCTGATCCTGCACACGTTTGCCTCGGGCTGCACCGCGCTGACCGGGATTGAGGCTATCAGCAATGGCATCCCGGCCTTCCAGCCTCCGGCGACCAAGAACGCTCGCCAGACTCTGATCGTCATGGCGCTCCTCATGGGTGCGCTGTTCCTGGGTTCGATCTGGATGACTCAGTACTTCGCCATCGTGGCCGGCGCGCAGGAGACGATCCTCTCGGCGCTGTCCCGGCGCGTCCTCGGTGGGGGGCTACTGTACGTCCTCGTTCAGGCTGGAACCATGGCCGTCCTGGCGGTGGCGGCCAATACCAGTTTTGCCGGGTTTCCACGCCTGGCTTCGGTACTCGCCAAGGACCGCTTTCTGCCCAACCAGTTCGCCCACATCGGCGACCGGCTGGTCTACTCAAACGGCATGCTCTTGCTGGCGGCGCTGACCGGGGTGCTGATTGTCGTCTTCAATGGCGACACACATGCGCTCATCCCGCTCTTCGCCGTCGGCGTGTTCCTGGCTTTCACCCTGTCGCAGGCCGGTATGGTCGTCCACTGGTTTCGCGATCGCACCCGCGGATGGACGTTCAAGGCGCTGATCAACGGGCTCGGAGCGCTGACCACAACCGTCACCCTGGTGGTCGTGGCGGTAAGCAAGTTCCTCGACGGAGCCTGGATCGTCCTGCTCCTGATCCCCATCCTGTACGCAGCCTTCTTCGCCGTCAATCGCCACTATCGCGAAGTCTCGCGCGAGCTGACGCTGCACGGTCTTCCACCGTCGCTGAAGCCGCTCTCCGAGCCGCGCGTCGTCGTGCCGATCTCGGGGGTGCACCGCGGCGTGATCGAGGCCGTGCGTTACGCCCGCAGCATCTCCGACCAGGTCACTGGTCTGTACGTTGAACTGAACGACGGCGACGCCGCGCGCGTGCGAACCGAGTGGGAAAGCTGGGGCCTGGACGTCCCGCTCGAGGTCGTCCCCTCCCCGTACCGCTCGATCGTCGGCCCGATCCTGACGTTCCTCGATCGGACGGATACCGAGAACAACGACGGGACTCTGGCGAGCGTGGTCCTGCCGGAGTTCGTCCCCGCGCATTGGTGGCAGGTGCTGCTGCATAACCAGACCGCCTGGCTGCTCAAAGTGGCCCTGCTCTACCAACGCCGGCGCCATGGCCACACGCGCGCCATCATCGACGTGCCGTTCTACCTGAGGGACTAGCCCCGTCTGTCATTGCGAGGCCCCCGTATGGGGGCCGAAGCAATCTCCTCCATGCCCAAACTCGCCGATGCGCGCGGAGATTGCCACGCCCCGGCCTCACGGCCGGGGCTCGCAATGACAACCGGCTGGGAATGTCATTGCGAGGAGCCCCGCACGTGAGTGCGGGGCTACGTGGCAATCGCACCAGGCGCGAGCCCCCCTGTCCTGCGATTGATTCGCCCCGGCCTTACGGCCGGAGCTCCCAATGACACAAGAAAGAAGGGCTCCCGGAGCGGAATCGCTCCGGGAGCCTGAGCTGCCTCTGAGACGGGCGAAGCGCTAAGCCTGCGGCGCGCCGCGCTTCTCCTTGTCGATGCGCACCAGCTCGCGGCGCAGGATCTTGCCCACGGTCGTCTTAGGGATCTCCTTGATGAACTCGACGCTGGTCGGGACCTTGAAGGGCGCCAACCGTTCCTTGCACCAGGCACGCACTTCCTCTTCGGTCAGCGTCTCACCCGGCTTGACGACTACCCAGGCCTTGACCGTCTCGCCGCGATAGGCGTCAGGCACACCGGCCACCCCGACCTCGAGGACCTTCGGATTCTCGGCGATCACCTCTTCCACT
>DAIRVC010000196.1:0-4307 GCA_036803025.1 Anaerolineales bacterium | reverse complement strand
TGGCCGGCGAGATCGTCGGGTCGCTGCGCACGCCGAACGACCCGACCTGGACGGAGTCGGATCTGGGGACGAACGCCTTCGGGCAGGGCGTCTCGGTCACGCCCATCCAGCTGATTACCGCGGTCGGGGCGGTGGCCAACGGCGGCGTGATGGTCCAGCCGCATATCGTGCGGCAGGTGGTCGGGTCGCAGGGCGTGTATTCACCCGGCACCACGGTGCTGGGACGGCCGATCTCGGCCGAGACGGCGGCCACCCTGACGCAAATGCTGGCCCAGTCGCTGTCGGCTGAGACGCGCTTCGGCAACATCGCCGGCTACGCCATGGCCGGGAAGACGGGGACGGCGCAGATCCCCAGCGAGATGGGTTACGACCCGACCTGGACGGTGGCGTCGTTCATCGGTTGGGGGCCGGTATCGGATCCGCGCTTCATCGTGTTGGTGCGGCTGGATCGCCCGGAGACCTCGCCCTGGGGATCGGTAGTCGCCGCACCGCTCTTCCACGATGTTGTTGAGCGACTGGTCTTGATTCTGGAAATCCCCCCGGACGCGCTGCGCGCGCAGATGGCGGCCGGGGGCTGAGTCGAGAGACGCGTGCATGCTGACGTTGGCGCATGTCATTGAGGCGTTGACGGGGCAGGCCGGGATCGGTGGCGGGCAAGTCATCACCGACGCGGCCGTCGACTCGCGCCTGGTCATCCCCGGCGGGCTGTTCGTCGCCCTGCCGGGTGGGCGAGCCGATGGGCACGAGTTCATCCCGCAGGCCTTCGAGCGCGGCGCGGTCGCGGCGCTGGTCGACCGCGACCTGGGCCCGGACCTGACGGTCGTCGACCTGCGCCCCGGCGCGGGCGGCCTGCCGGCCGCGTTGCCGGCCGCGCCGTTCTGCCTGCGCGTGGAGCATGCACTGGAATCGCTTCAGCGCGTGGCCGGGCACTGGCGCAGCCAGCTCGACTTGCGCGTGATCGGCGTGACTGGCAGTGTCGGAAAATCGACCACCAAGGAACTGACGGCCGAGGTCCTCGACAGCCGCTACAACACGGTCCGCAATCCGGGCAATCTGAACAACGAGATCGGGCTGCCGCTGACGCTGCTGCGCCTGACCGAAGCGCATGAGCGGGCGGTGCTCGAGATGGGCTTCTACGTCCCGGGAGAGATCGCTCTGCTCTGCCGCCTGGCGCGGCCGAGCGTCGGCGTGGTCACCAACATCAGCCAGGTCCATCTGGAGCGGGCCGGCACGCTGGAAGCGATCGTGGCCGGGAAGGGTGAGTTGGTGGAAAGCCTGCCGCCGGCGCCGGAAGGTGTGGCAGTGCTCAACCTGGACGAGCCGCTGGTCATGGGGCTCGCGCAGCGGACGCGGGCGCGCGTCTTCACGTACGGGCTGTCCGAACAGGCGGATCTGCGGGCCGACCAGATCGAGGGGCTGGGGTTGGAGGGAGTGCGCTTCGTCCTGCACTATCAGGGCGAAGCGGTGCATGTGCGCGTGCCGCTGCTTGGGCGGCACTCGGCCCACACCGCGCTGCGGGCCGCGGCTGTCGGCCTGGTTGAGGGGCTGACCTGGGAAGAAATCGTCGGCGGCCTGCAGGCCAGCCAGAGCCAGCTGCGTCTGGTGGCGGTCCAGGGGCCGGGCGGATCGCTGCTTCTAGACGACACCTACAACGCCGCGCCGGCCTCGGTGACTGCGGCGCTCAACCTGCTCTCGGAGCTGGACGGCCGGCGGGTGGCAGTCCTGGGCGACATGCTCGAGCTGGGCACTTATGAGGAGCGCGGCCACCGCATGGTCGGCGCACGCGCGGCCGAGGTGGCCGATGAGTTGGTGGCCGTCGGCCCGCGGGCGCATTGGATCGCCGACGAGGCCCGCCGCAGCGGCATGTCCGAGCTCAAGGTCACCGAATTCCCCGACAGCCAGGCGGCCGTGGCGCACCTGCGCCAGCGAGTCGGCCACGGCGACGTGGTGCTGGTCAAAGGCTCGCGGGGCATGCACATGGACCACATCGTCAGCGCACTGGAGCAGACCTCATGAATCAGTCGGCGGTCGCTCTGGCGCTGGGTGGGATCAGCTTCCTGCTGACCGTCATCTGGGGCGGTCCCTTCATCCGCATCCTGCACCTGCTCAAGATCGGGAAGCAGATCCGCATCGAGGGACCGGAACGGCACATCACCAAGCTGGGCACGCCGACCATGGGCGGCTTCATGATCGTCATCCCGATCCTGATCATCACCGGCGTGCTGAACCTGGTCACCCTGGTCAGCCCCATGGATGTGATCGGGCGCTCGATCCTGTTCCCGATGCTGGTCATGGTCGCCTTCGCGGTGCTGGGGGCGATTGACGATTGGCAGGGCGTGCGCGGCGTGCGGCGGGGCGAAGGGATGCGCGCCCGCTGGAAGTTCCTGTTCCAGGTCCTGCTCGCGCTCGGCGCGGCGCTGGTGCTCAAGTACGGCCTGCAGGCGCCGGAGTTGATCCTGCCGAGCATCCCCGAGGTCATCAACCTGGGGATCTGGTACGTGCCGGTAGCCATGTTTGTGATCGTTTCTTCCACGAACGCCGTGAATCTGACCGATGGGCTGGACGGTCTGGCCGGCTTGATCGCGGCCACAGCCTTCGCCGCCTACGGCGTGGTGGCCATGCTGCAAGGGCAGATCTTCCTGATGCGCTTCTGCTTCACCGTGGTCGGGGCCTTGTTCGCCTTCCTTTGGTACAACGTGCACCCGGCCGAGCTGTTCATGGGTGACACCGGATCGCTTTCGATCGGTGCCACGCTCGCGGTTGTGGCGCTGATGACCGGCCAATGGGCGCTGCTCCCGGTCATCGCCATCATCCCGGTCAGCGTCACGGCCAGCAGTGCCCTGCAGATCATCTACTTCAAGATCACCAAGGGGCGGCGCCTGTTCAAGATGGCGCCCCTGCAGCACCACTTTGAACTCCTGGGCTGGAGCGAGACGCAGGTGGTGCAGCGTTTCTGGCTGGTCAACCTTCTGGCCGCCATGGTCGGTGTGGCCATGGCGCTGATCTGACGAGGGATACGGGCAATGGACATCGGCATGCTTTGGTACGACGACAGCTCGCGCAGCTTGAAGGAGAAGGTGCAGCGGGCGGTGGAGTTCTACACGCAGAAGTACGGCCGGACTCCGACGCTGTGCCTGATCAACCCGGCCAGCCTGAACGGCGGAGAGCGCGAGAGCACTCCCGTCCCGATCCGCGCCGCCCGCTCGGTGATGCCCAATCACCTGTGGATCGGCGTGGACGAGGAAGTCGAGCGCTCACGCGGTCGCGCAGCCCAGGCCGGCCCGGAGCGACCGCGGCGGAAGAAGGCCGCGTGACCGATCCATGGCGACGGACTGGACCGGGCGTCGGGTGGTCATCCTGGGGCTGGCCCGGCAAGGCAAGGCCCTGGCCCGGTACCTGGTTGGAAAGGGCGCGCAGGTGACGGTGAGCGACATCAAGGCGCCTGATTCTCTGGTGGCGGAGCGGGAGGAGCTCAGCGACCTTCCGCTGCGCTATGCCCTCGGCGGTCATCCGCCGCAGCTGCTCGACGGGGCGGACCTGGTGTGCCTGTCCGGCGGTGTATCCGCCGATCTGCCGCTGGCACATCAGGCGCGCGCGCGCGGCATCGCGCTCTCGAATGACTCGCAGATCTTCCTGGAGGCGTGCCCCGCCCCGTCGATCGGCATCACCGGCTCGGCCGGCAAGACGACCACCACGGCCTTGGTGGGACGGATGGCGGAGGCGCACCTGGCGGGTAGCGGGCGGCGGGCCTGGGTCGGCGGGAATATTGGCCGCCCGCTACTGGCCGACCTCGACTCGATCAAGCCCGATGACTGGGCGGTCATGGAGCTGTCGTCGTTCCAGTTGGAGCTGATGACGCGGAGCACGACGGTTGCGGCGGTGCTCAACCTCACTCCCAATCACCTGGATCGCCATCACACGATGGAGGCGTATGCGGCCGCCAAGGTGCGCATCCTGGATCAGCAGGGGAGCGACGGGGTCGCCGTCCTGGGCCGCGAGGATCCGCGGGCCTGGGCGCTGCGTGAGCGAGTGCGCGGCCGGCTGTTGAGCTTCGGGCTCGAGCCGCAGGTCCCCGGCGAGGGGACGAGCGTGAGTCGCGATCGCATCTCGCTGCGCCTGGCCGGGCGTGAAACTGAGATCGTGCCCGTGGCCGAGGTCGAATTGCGCGGCGAGCACAACTTGCGCAACGTTGTGGCCGCGTGCGCCATTGCTGCGGCGGCCGGCTTCTCGCCCGAGGCGATGCGTTCCGGGATCCGCGGCTTCAAGGGGGTCGCGCACCGGTTGGAGTTCGTCCGTCGTGTCCGCGG
>DAIRVC010000195.1:0-4392 GCA_036803025.1 Anaerolineales bacterium | reverse complement strand
TGGGGGCGGGCGATCGTGCCGTCGGGCGCCTCGACGGGGGTGCATGAAGCGCTGGAGCTTCGAGACGGGGACAAGGCCCGCTACGGAGGCAAGGGTGTTACCCGGGCCGTCGAGAACGTCAACACGACGGTGGCCGAGGCCCTGCTGGGCTGGGAGGCGACCGATCAGCGGGGGATCGACGCGGCCATGATTGAGATCGACGGGACACCGAACAAGTCCCGCCTGGGCGCGAACGCGATTCTGGGTGTGAGCCTGGCTGTGGCTCGCGCCGCGGCGAGCGCGCTGGAGCTGCCGCTGTATCGCTACCTGGGCGGCGTGAACGCCCACGTCTTGCCTGTGCCGATGATGAACATCCTCAACGGCGGTGCGCACACGGGCTGGCAGTCGACCGATGCGCAAGAGTTCATGGTCATGCCGCTGGGCGCGCCGAGCTTTGCCGAGGGGCTGCGCTGGGGGGCCGAGATCTACCATGCATTGCGCGGGGTGCTCAAAGCCAAAGGCTACACCGCATTGGTCGGCGATGAGGGCGGCTTCGCGCCGGCTCTCAAGGCAAACGCCGAGGCGGTCGAAGTGATTCTGGAAGCCATCGCCAAGGCCGGCTACCAGGCCGGCGATCAAGTGGGTATCGCCCTCGACCCGGCTGCCTCGGAGTTGTGGGATGGCGAGAAGAAGCGCTACGTCCTGCGCCGCGAGGGCAAGGAGCTGAGCGGCGAGCAGATGGTCGCCTACTGGAAGTCGTGGACGGATCAGTATCCGATCGTGTCGATCGAGGATGGGCTGGCGGAAGACGACTGGAAGTCCTGGAAACTGCTGACGCAGGAATTGGGCGACAAAGTCCAAATCGTGGGCGATGACCTGCTGGTGACCAGTCTTGAGCGAGTGCAGAAGGGGATTGAGGAGCACGCCTGCAATGCCTTGCTGGTCAAACTCAACCAGATCGGGACGCTGACCGAGACGATCGAGGCGGTCGAATTGTGCCAGCGCGCCGGCTGGCGGGCGGTCACCTCGCACCGTTCGGGTGAGACCGAAGACAGCACCATCGCCGACCTGTGTGTCGGCTTGAATACGGGTCAGATCAAGACGGGCGCGCCGGCCAGGTCCGACCGGGTGGCCAAGTTCAACCAGCTCCTGCGTATTGAAGACGAGCTGTCGGATATCGGGCGCTACGCCGGCTGGTCGGCACTTCGACGGGGCTAGGTCCGATCGGAAAGCAAAACGGCCGAGGGCCACGCCCTCGGCCGTTTGATTCGGCTGCACACCGCCGGCGACTACTCGATGGGGGGCTGGGCTTCCTCGGGCAGGGAGGGCTCACTGCGGGCACCGGGGACGGGCGTGCCGCAGAAGGCACACACCTTCCAGGGCAGCTCCATCATCTTCCCACAGGCCAGGCAGGGCTTACGCAGTTTGGTCAGGCACACCGGGCAGACCTGCCAGTCCCGGCGAATGCGCGCGCTGCAGCCGGGGCATACCGGGCGGTCTTCGATCTCGCTCAGCAAGGCCTCTTCTTCCAGTGTGCGCTGGTACTCCTCTTCCAGGCTGCGCGGCGGGCGAAGGATCAGGTAGATGAGCACGCCGGGAACGTTCAAGGCCGCCACCAGCAGCGCGGCCAGAATGTGCACCAGTCGGTCGTGGGTCCGCGCGCGCGCGTCCCGGTAGGTCCAGAAGATCAGGCCCAGCCAGAGGGCCGCGGCGAACGCCCCCAGGACGGCCGTCACGTACAGGAGCCACCCGTGCAAGGAGCTGAGGTCAAGGAGCGGTGTCATCAGTCCTCCCGGCGCATGCGATTCTAGCACGGCCGCTGAGTCTGCGCGAGCGGCGCCGGCGCTGCGCGTGTGCGGGCGCGTTGACACGCCCAGGGCGCTGCTGTATAGTCCGGCCGCCGGCCTGCGACAGGTAGGGGGAGAGCATGGGGGAGCGCCGAGAGAGCGGGACGCATGACCGGATCAAGGACTGGAGCCGGGACGAGCGGCCGCGCGAACGTCTGGCGCGGCAGGGCGCGGCCTCGCTCAGCGACGCCGAGCTGATCGCCATCCTGCTGCGCACCGGCGTCCAAGGCCGCAATGCCGTCCAGCTGGCGCGCGATCTGCTGCAGGAGGTCGGGGACCTGGATGGTCTGCACCGCGCTACTTTCGAGGAGCTGCGTCGTCGTCGAGGGGTGGGAGCAGCCAAGGCCGCGCAGCTGAAGGCGGCTATCGAGATCGGCGGGCGCCTGGCTGTTGCCGAGGCGACTGCTCGGGCAGTGGTTCAGTCGCCGGAGGATGCCGCCGGACTGCTGTTGTACGACATGGGCGTACTGGATCGCGAGCACTTGCGCGTGTTGCTGCTGGACACCCGCAATCGCCTGATCCGCACGACCGAGATCTACCAGGGCTCGCTGAACTCCTCGGCGATCCGTGTGGGCGAGGTGTTCCGCGACGCGGTCCAGGCCAACGCGGCGGCGGTGATCATCGCTCACAATCACCCGAGCGGCGACCCGTCGCCGAGCCCCGAGGATGTGGCGGTGACACGCGCGTTGGTCGAGGCCGGGCGTCTGCTGGACATCGAGGTGCTCGACCACCTGATCATCGGGAAGAACCGCTTCACTTCGATGAAGGCCAAGGGGCTGGGGTTCGGCTAACCCAGGGCGCGGAGGTCGCATGTCCTTTCAGATCATTCTGCTTCCGCAGCGCGATTATTGGTCCTGGGTCCGCGTGTGCAAAGACTATGTGTTGACCTTCGGGTCGAATCTGACACCCGACCCGGCGACGGCGGCGAGCTACATGGCGCCGCGTCAAGTGGTCACGATCGCAAACACGCCCGACGGGTACCCCGCGCAAGGGGACATCGCGGCCTGGTTCAACACACACCATCCGGGAGTGAGGCTGGATGTGATCGAGGCGGCGGATGCCTCGGAGCTGGAGCGGGAACTCAGCCAGCGCGTGCGCGACCGCGATCGGTATGGGCAGCTGCGCCGGCCGTTCGCGCTGCGTTGGCCGACCGACTACCCCGTGGTCACGCAGCGCTTCGGCGCCAATCCCCGCATCTACGCGCGTTACGGTATGCCCGGGCACGAAGGCCTGGATATCCGTGCCTTGACCAACACCAACGTCTACGCCTGCGCCGACGGCACGGTGTACGAGGTCCACAGCAATCCGCGCGACCACGCCTATGGCATTCACATTCGCATCCGGCATCGGGACGGCTACAAGACCATCTACGCTCACCTGGCGCGTGCAATGGTGCAGGTGGGCGACGATGTCGAGGCGGGCCAGATCATCGGCAAAGCCGATTCGACCGGAAACTCCTCGGCCGCGCACCTGCACATGAGCCTGAAGCGGGACGGCGCCACCGAGCGCGGCGAGACGAACTACCCCAAGGACATCCTCGACCCGACGCCTTTCATGATCTGGCCGGAAGGCGCGTCCAGGCCGGCTGCCCACGGCGTGTCATGGACGGCCGGGAAATGCCTGATCGGGGCACACACGAGGGTCGGCGCGCCGATGACCGAGGCGGATGTGGCGCTCGTTTCGGCGGCGCGGCTGGAGGCCGTGTGCGTGGCCCAAAGCGAACGCCGGGAAACGATCGAACGCCTGCGGAATGCGAACCCGGCGCTATTCCTGACCTGTCGTCTGACATCCGACTTCAGCGGTGCGCCAATGACTCCGGAGGAGTTCACCGGGCGCGTCGAGCCCGACCTGGGCCGCCTGTATCGATTGGGCATCCGTCACTTTGAAGTCCACTCTTCGCCCAACCTGCAATCGGAAGGCTGGCAGCGTTCGTGGTATGGCGGGCGTGAGTTCGCCGAGTGGTGTCTGGCCGTGCTCAAGGCGCTCCGCAGGCTGTACCCTGAGGCGAGTTTCGGATTCCCCGGGCTATCACCCGGGGACACCATCTCCGGACAGCGAGGGAATGCACTGGAGTTCCTTCAGGATGCCGACGAGGCGGCTCAGGCGTGCGATTGGATCGGCGTCAGCTGCTACTGGAGCGACGAGGCCGAAAGGGTGTCCTTGAACGGCGGGGGGCTGGTCGAGGAGTATCGCCTGCGCTACCCGGACAAACTGCTGTTCGTGAGCGAGTTCGGGAACCCAAGCGGCGCTACCAGCCCGGCCGAGAAGGGCCGCGAGTACCTGGCGTTCTACCGGGCCATGCGTCAGAGACCGGGCATCGGCGCGGCGTTCGCGTTCGCACTGTCGGCGCCCACCGGTTACTCGTCACTGGTCTGGCGCGCGGAAACAGGCGGGGTGAGCGAGATTGCCGGCGTGATCGGTGGTCGTGAGTTCTGAGGCGCCGGTCGGCGCGTGAGGTGACAAGCGGGGATGTGCGCCGGGGAGGTCAGGTCCGGCGAACGCTGAAACCCTGCATGGCCGCGGTGGCCTCCTCCCACTGAATGTCGACACTGGTGACGCGTGCACC
>DAIRVC010000194.1:0-4410 GCA_036803025.1 Anaerolineales bacterium | reverse complement strand
ATACGATGGCCAGGCCGAGGGCCAGGCTGGCCCAGTTCAACCGGCCAAGCGCCTCCCGCAGCGTGCCCTCGTGCGGAAAGGCCCAGTACAGCGGCACGGTCAGCGCCAGGGCGGTCAGGTAGGTGGCGGACAGCCCCAGTGCCGGGTTGATAGTCGGAGAAGTGGCCTTCTGGAATATGTGATAGAGCACGCTGCCCGTGATGGCGACGCCGATGGTCAGGTAGTAGGTAGTCAAGGGGCGCTCCTGTTCCGATTTCCCAAGTCCGCCGGACTTTGGGAGTCGGAGGTAAGCTTCGCCGCATCCACTATCGCCTGCAGGCTGCGGTCGACATCCTCGTCGGTTGTCGCCCAGGACGAGAGGCTGATGCGCATGGCTGCCTTCCCCTGCCAGACGGTCCCGCCGCACCAGCAGGTCCCCTCCGCCTGGATCGCGGAGATAACCGCCCGTGTCCTTTCGGCGCTCCCGAAGGAAACCAGCACCTGATTGAGCACGACCTCGTTGAGCACTTCAAAGCCGGCGCTGCGCAAGCCTTCGGCGAAGCGTGCTGCCAGGTCACAGCAGCGGTCGACCATCGCCGCCAGACCGGCGCGCCCCAGCGAGCGAAGCGCCGCCCAGATCTCGATCCCGCGCGCACGGCGCGAGAGCTCGGGCGTGAAGTGCGCGGGCTCACGGCGCTCGCCCTCGACCAGATACTCGGCCGTGGCCGCCATGGCCGCCCGCAGGTCGGAGGCCTGGCGCACGAACGCCAGGCCGCTGTCATAGGGCACGTTCAACCACTTGTGCGCATCGGTGGCCCAGGAGTCGGCCAGGCCGATCCCATCCAGCAGCGCTGCCCGCTTGGGGGATGCAGCCGCCCAGAGTCCGAAGGCGCCGTCGACGTGCACCCAGACTTGCTCCGCCTGCACCCGGCGGCAGACCTCGGACAGCGGGTCGATGGCGCCGGTGTTGACGTTGCCTGCCTGAAGGCAGACGATCGTTGGTCCGGCGATCGCCGGCAGCGCGTCGGCCCGCATCCGTCCCTGGCTGTCGACGGGGACCCGCACGACCCGCTCGCGCCCAAGGCCGAGCAGGCCGAGCGCTTTGAGCAGGCTGACGTGGACCTCGTCGCCGACAAGGACCGTGATCGGCGGCGCGCCGAACAGGCCGCGCGCCTCGACGTTCCATCCGCAGCGCCGCAGCAAGGCATGCCGAGCGGCGGCCAGCCCGCTGAAGTTGGCCATCGTCGCGCCGGAGACGAACCCGACGCCGCAGCCGACGGGCAGCCCGAAGAGCGAAGCCAGCCAGCCGGCACTGACGTCCTCCAGCGCCGCGGCGACCGGCGATGCGACCCGCATCCCGGCGTTCTGGTCCCAAGCCGCAGCCAGTACATTGGCCGCCAACGCCGCCGGAAGGCTCCCGCCGATGACGAAGCCGAAATAGCGTCCGCCCGCGCTGGCCACTGTGGCCGGAGAACCCAGGCGATCCAGCTCCTCCAGCACCAGAGCCGGCTCGATGGGCTCGTCCTGGAGCGGGAGGCCGAATGCCGCCAACCCGGCAAGGTATGCCGGCGCGGGCGATACCCGGCGCCTTCCCAGGTCGGCCAGGTAGCGTGAAGCACGCTCACAGGCGTCATGCATCAATTCGTCCATGGACACGTCACTCCGAGGAACCGGCATTTCGATCATCCCCGCCGCGCCAGGCTCTGGCCGGTCAACCCAGTGCCCGGCGCAGCCCTTCCAGCCGCCGGCGCAGTTCATCACTGGCCGGGGGGTCAAACCAGTCGACCAGGCCGTCGAGCTTCTCCCGCCCTCCGGCAGCGACGATGGCGCGGATCAGCTCGTCGATCTCGTTTGTGAACACACGACGGTGGTGGATGAGGATGTCGGTGATCGGGTGATCACCGATCTTGCCGTTGGGCATGTGTGCCTCCCCTCACGCCGATCTGGGATCATCCGACCTCGGCGATGCCCGCCGGAACGCATACTCCAACGAATCGATCCATTCTTCACGCACCCGGACACGGAAGGCGGCGACCTCGCCGCGGTCGTCACGCTCGACGGGGATCAGACTCTCCTTCCAGCCGGGCTCGGACCACCGGCAGAGCAGGCTTTGACCATCCCAGGCTTCGAGGCGCCCTGGCCGGTCGGGATGGATCAGCAGCCGCAGCATCCACGCGTCGCCTTCCCGCTCAATGGAGGCTTCGCACAGGTAAGGGTGCGCGTAGCGGCCGGCCAATGCGGCGGGGGGAAGCGCGGCAGTCAACGCTGGCCGGGACCGCTCGCGTTCCTCCCACTCCCGCCGGGTGGCGCGGGCTTGCTCTTGGTCACCACGCTGCATATTGGCGCTGTGGTCGACCACCGGCAGATCGAGCAGTGTGTCGATCAGGTGGTAGAACAGGGCCATGTAAAAGCTGTTCGGATTCTGGTTGCTGAGAACGGCTACGCCGAGCGATTCCTCGGGGAGGAAGCCGGTCACCGAGAGCATCCCATCCAGTCCGCCGGTATGCCGGACAAGCAGCCGGCCCCGGTAGTCCATGATCACCCACCCCAGGCCGTAGGTCAGGAGGTGGATACCGGGATAGCGGTAGCGGTTGCCCGGCGAGATCGGAATGGGCGTGTGCGGGGTCCGGGTCTCATCCAGGATCGCCGTATCGACCAGCCGCTGTCCGTCGACGAAGCCGCCGGCCAGCTGGAACCGCAGCCAGAGCGCCAGGTCGGAGGACGTCGAGCAGATCCCGCCTGGCGGCCCGACGTTGTCCTCCTTGTGGTAAGCGACTGGTACGAGCTTCCCGTCCACTTCTTCATACGGTGTGGCGACGTTGCCACCCTGCGGCAAATCACGGGCCGACAGGACCGTCCGCGACATCCCCAGCGGCTCCAGCAGCCGGCGACGGATGAAAGCCTCCCAGGACTCGCCGGAGATCGTGGTAAGCACCTTCGCTGCGGCCAGGTAGAGCAGGTTGCAGTATCCGTAGCCGGCCCTGAAAGGGAATGCCTGCGGCAGGTGCTTCATGCGCCGCAGGATCTCATCCGGCGGCAGGCTGCTGCCCTGGATGAGATCCCCGGCGTATGTCGCCAGGCCGCTCCGATGACACAGGAGGTCGCGGATCCGCAGCTCGTCGCTCACATACGGGTCGTAGAGTTCGAACTCGGGCATGAACTGCCGCACCCGGTCATCCCATGCGAGCTTGCCCTCCTGAACCAGGAGGCCGAGTGCGGTGCAGACGAAGGCCTTTGTGTTCGAGGCGATGGCGAACAGGCTCTCGGCCCCGACAGGCAGGCCCCGCTCGATGTCGCGCAGCCCGAACCCATCGGCGACGAGGGTCGTGTGCGCGTCGGTGATCGCGACCGCGACGCCGGGGACGTTCCAGGTTTCCAGGCGCGGCAGGATGAACTCGGCCAGTTCGTGGTTTGACGGCAGGTGAATGGGCATCGTCCTGTCCTGGGTCGGAGCCGAAAGCCAGGTTCTTCAGGCGAGGCGGTCTTCGATCTCCCAGGCGTGGTCGAGTGCGTGCCAGGCGGCGCGGCGGACGAAATAGCGCGCCGTCCAACGCCGCCCACCGCGTGGCCCGACCACTGGGACCTCGCCGCGCGCGGAAGCAGTCAGCCCGTCGAGCATGGCCTTGCGGATAAGACGCAAATCGCCCTGGGGCGCACGCTGGCCGATTCGGCCGAGGTAGGCCGCATCGGCTTCGAGCACGTGCCGAACGATCTCTTCGGTCCCCCGCCCGCCGCCGCGCGGGCCCTTGCGCAGCGTCCTGTCGCCGGCCGTATGAACCGCGGCGTCGAAGGCCTTCCAGCCGGCCCGAAGGATCGCGACGAGACGTTCGAGCCCGTGCTGGTCGAGCGGCCGGTCATCGGCGGCGGGTGAGGCGCCTGGGGAGCCGAAGTCGGTCGTCGCGTCGCCCTTCAGCCTTTCCACGATTCGGAAAGCGGAATCGTCAGCGGGAGGTTGGAAGCCCGATTTGGCCGGGCGCATGGACCGCTCGTAGCGCGGCCCATAGTCCACGAGCGCCTTCAACGCCGCTTCTTCGTCCTTCCCGCTGCGTGCCCAGCCCGGCCACTCGACCGCCCCGGCGAAGACGCGCTTCTGTCCGAGCTCAACGTACACGTCGAACGCGTGAAGCCTCTTCATTCACCGATCCTGTCTACCGGCCTGCGGGCTTCATTCTCGCGCCGCCGAGGCGCCTCGTCCATTCGTCACCATACCTGGTCGCGGGCGCAACATGGGGCCAGTCAGGCGGCCTCACCCGTCGGGATGGTGCACGGACGCGCGCGGGCGTCTGCCCAAGAGGGAAGCAAGAAAGGAGATCTCACCGGCATGAAAGACGGCATGCTGAATCGTCCCGTGCAGCATTGTGTAGTACGGCCCGCGAACAGCGGGCGGTTTCTTGTCCAAGATTCGGTCGTCAAGCCGGGCGACGGCCCGGG
>DAIRVC010000193.1:0-4494 GCA_036803025.1 Anaerolineales bacterium | reverse complement strand
GCCGCAGCCCGCGTATTGTGATACTCGTTCTTGCGATCGACTGCGAGCAGCTCGGTGCTCGCACCGGGGATGCGCACGAAATACGGCGTACCGTCCGCCAGCACACGGAAGTTGGTGTTGGTCAGCCCGCCGGCGAGCGGCTCGGTCGATACCGCCCGGCCTTTCCAGGCCGGGATGCGGGCGATCACCTCGTCGACGGTGATGGTCATGGAGCCCTCCGGGTGCTGGATGGGGCAGGGGCGACCCATGGGGCCGCCCCTACGCTGACGCGTGCTTGCCGGCCGGCTTACACCCGCAGGCGTTCGCCCTTGGCGTCGTAGAGCACGTCTTCGTCGACGACGGCCGGGATCAGATCGCCGAACATGTCGACCTGAAGCTTGGTGCCGACCTTGGCGTGGGACAGCGGCAGGTACGAGTAGGCGATGTTCTTCTTGACGGTGAACCCATACCCGGCACTGCGCAGCCGGCCGACGACATCCTTGCCCGAAACCACGGCCTCGCCGCCATACAGCGTCAGATAGTCCTCGGCACCGATGGTCAGCGTGCACAACTTGTGCGCCGGGCCGCGCTCCTTGATCTTGGCCAGCGCCTCACGCCCGATGAAATCGCCCTTGTTGAGCCGGACGCAGAAGCCGAGCCCCGCCATGTACGGATCCTCGGTCATCGTGACGTCCATGCTGTAGTAGCGGTAGCCCTTCTCCAGGCGGAGCGAGTCGAGCACTTTGTAACCGCCGGGCTCGATCCCGTGCTTGCGCCCCTCGGTCATCAGTGCGTCCCAGACCTGCATCGCCCGCTCGGCGCGGACGTAGAACTCCCAGCCTAGCTCGCCGACGTAGGTCACGCGCTGTGCCAGAACCTCCGCCCCGGCGAGGTCGATGAGCTTGGCGCTCATGTAGGGAATAGCGGCGTTGGACACGTCGCTGGACGAAACCCCTTGCAGGACCTCGCGCGCCTTCGGCCCCCAAAGCCCGAGAGTGGCGTACTCCTCGGTGACGTCCCGGATCTCGACCGGCGGGTCGCCGGGGCGAAGGCCCATGCGCGCCAGCCCCAGGTCGTTGCCGATGAAGTTCGAGCCGGTCACCACGCGGAACCAATCCGGCGCGAGGCGCGTAATGGTCACGTCGGCCTCGACGCCGCCGCGCGTGTTGAGGAACTGGGTGTAGACAGCGCGGCCGGCGGGGACGTCGATCTGATTGTCGGCCAGCCGCTGCAGGAGCGGCAGCGCACCCGGCCCGCGCAGCTCGATCTTGCCGAAGGACGACATGTCGAACAGGGCGACGCGTTCGCGGCAGGCGAGGTGCTCTTCGCGCACCCGGTCGAAATACGGCGGCCGGGTCCAGCCCCACTGGCGCTGATCGGCACCCATGCGGCGCCAGGGCTTGCCGGGCTGGAAGTAGTTGACGCGCTCCCAGCCGTTCTTCTCGCCGAAGATCGCCCCCAATTCCTGGCAGCGGTAGTGGACGGGGCTGACGCGCCGCGGGCGGGCCCACTCGTTCTCGTCGTTGGGATAGCGCAGCAGGTAGTAGTACTTGACGCCCTCGCGCGTTCGCTCGCCGGCGAAGGACGGGTCGGCGTAGGATCGGCCGAAGCGCCAAGCGTGGAAGCCGAAGACGTCGAGCGACGGCTCGCCTTCGATGATCAACTCGGCCAGCACCTTGCCCATGCCGCCGGCGCCGCCGTAACCGTTGAGCGAAAGCCCCGCCGCGCACCAGAAGCCACGCACGCCGGGGAGCGGTCCGAGCAGCGGCCGGCTGTCGGGCGTGTACGCACCCGGGTGGCACACCAGCGTCACGATCTCGGCGCGATCGAGGTGCGGGATGCGGCGGATGACGCCCTCCAACAGCGGCTCGAAGCGGTCGTAATCCGGCGGCAGCGATTTGCTGCCGTGCTCCCACGGGACGCCGTCGATCCAGCGCGGGTTCGGGTTGAGCTCATACCCGCCGACGACCAGCCCCCCCTGCTCCTCGCGCAGGTAGACCAGGTTGTCGGGATCGCGAAGGCAGGGAGTGTCGTGGCTGAACTCGTGCCCCGGGACGGCCTTCAAGGCGATGTGCTGGTGATCGACCGGGGTGGTGGGAATGTGCAACCCGGCCATGGCGGCCACCTGCGGCCCCCAGATGCCGGCGGCGTTGACGACGATCTCGGTACGGACGTCCCCCTTGTTGGTGCGTATCTTGCGGATCTCACCCGTCGGGGCGAGTTCGATTCCGGTGACCAGCGTGTCGGTGTGGACGGACACACCCATCTCGCGCACGCGGCGCGCCAGGTCGGTCGTGGTCAGGTAGGGATCCAGGTGGCCATCGCGCGGGATGTAGAAACCTCCATACAGGCTTTCCTTGGACAGGCCGGAGAAGAGCCGGGCGGCGTCGTCGGGGCCGATGACCTCGACTTCCAGCCCGATGGCGCGCGCCTGGCTGATGTTGCGCTTGAGCTCCTTGAGCTGCGCCTCGCTCGACGCCAGACGCAGGCTGCCGACGTGCTTGATCAGCCCGAGTTCGCTGAATAGATCGATGCTGTACTTGCGAATCTGCATCAATGTGGGCGAGGTGTGGAACTGCGTCACCAGCCCGGCGGCCCACCCGGACTCGCCGCTGGCAATCTCGCCCTTCTCCAACAGCATCACGTCCTTCCAGCCCATCTTGGCCAGATGGTAGGCGACGCTGACGCCCATGATGCCGCCGCCGATGACGACGACCCTGGCTTGATCCTTCATGCCGACCTCCGAACGGAGCAAGTTTGTGGCGGACGCATCCGGGGACACCCCTGCGATACACCGCCGCTGGCGAAGGCGGCGGCGTATCGCAGAGGCCGGAGGCACCGGCAGGTTCGCCGGGCCTCCGGCCGTCCGTGAAACAATTACTCGGGCGGGATTTCCTTGAAGGCGAAGTCGACGTTGATGCCGCGCGTCTTCTGGCGATTCTTGACGATCAGATACCAGACGGCGGACAGCACGATGATCCCGAAGGCGATGATTTGAGCCCACAGCCCGGCCGGGAAGTCCTCGAAGTTCCAATTGCCGAGGACGCCCAACGCCGGCGAGAGCAGGAAGGCGACGACCATGGCCATGCCGAAGCCGCCGCCGATCATGCCCAGCGCCGAGAGCCACGGCGCATTGTCGCCGCGCAGCCAGCTGGAGAGATGGGTGCGCATCGGGTACAGGAAGGCCACGACCGCAGCGATCGAGCCCAGCCGGACCACCCAGATCAGGAAGGCGCTGGTGAACGCCTGCGGCGCCAGGGCCCACGCGGTCCAAACGAACGCAGCGATGCCGAGCACGGTGAACAGCAGCGCCACCAGCCCGTTGACCGTGTACTTGGATCCGGGCGATGCCTGATAGACGTCCTTGGCCCGGTAGGGCAGCAGGGCGCCGGCCAGGCAGGTGATGATGAACACGTAGCCGCAGCCGAAGGTCACGCCGAGCGTCAGCCCGACCCAACCGGGCACCAAGTTGTAGGCCAGGATCACCGGGATGCTGGCCAGGAAGTAGGCCACATGCGCGTTGACCGGCGTGTGGTAGCGCTCATTGACCTTGCTGACCCATTCGGGCAGCAAGCGGTCGAGGCTCATGGCCACCATCACGCGGGTCATGCCGATGTAGCAGTTGTGGACGATCTGGTGCGAGTTCAGGATGTAGCCCAGGCCGATGAGCAGGACGACGATCGGGCTGGCGGTGACGGCCACGGCGATGATGTTCGGCCACAGATAGAAGCCGCCCACCGTCGCCTCGGGGATCAGTGACCAGTACCCGGCGCCGGCGACATACAAGAACTGAGGACCGGCCAGGCGCTCCAATCCGGCGGCGATCAAGGCCAGCAGGATGCCGGTCACGATCAGCGAGCCGACCAGGATGATCGACTGGTTCTTGAACGAGCGAGCGTCCTTGATCTCGCCGTTCTGCTGGGCCGAGTAGGTGGCCCACTGCAACGAGGTCCAGGCGATGGGGGCGACGAGCAGCGTCGCCAGCAGGGTCGGCGGTGGGTTGAGGTCGATGCCTGCAGCGGCGACGGCGTCGACCGCCGTCTGGTAGAAGTTGGCGCCACCGCCCGAGGCCGAGGCAAAGGCGTTCAGCCGCTCGACGAACTGCGCCGGCGGGGTGAAGAAAAGAACGGCGAACATCACGCCGAAGGCGATCAGCACGACGTACCACATCACCCACTGCAGCCGCACGTAGTTCTTGAAGCCCGAGCACAGGATCACCAGGGCGACCAGGGCGTTGACGATGCTGGTGATGATGATCCCGGTCGACTGCGTGAACCACACGCCCAGGTTGGACAGGCCGGGACTTTGCAGGGTGGCGCCGAGGCCGAGGAACAGTGGTGCGAAGCCCAGGTAGGAGAGCAGCCACCCGGACAGGGCCACCCACTGCAGGATCCAGATCACGTAGCCGGACATCACCACGGTGAAGGCCGTGCCGCCGCCGAACACGCGGCTCTCGAACACGTAGTCACCGCCGGAGCGAGGCAGCGCCGTCGAGAGCCACACGTAGGCGAAGGC
>DAIRVC010000192.1:0-4495 GCA_036803025.1 Anaerolineales bacterium | reverse complement strand
ATGTTGCCCCGACCTTCTGGGGATTCGGCTGGATCGAAAGTCTGTGGACTGACGGCTTCACCGTCGGCTGTGCCACCAACCCGCGGGCTTTCTGCCCTGATCGGCAGCACACGCGCGCCGAGGGCAGCGTCTTCTTCCTTCGCATCAAGAATGGCGCCTCCTACGAGCCGCCGGCGGCGAGCGGGATCTTCGCCGACGTCCTGCCCACCTCGTGGTACTTCAATTGGGTCGAGGCTGCCTACAACCAGGGCATCCTGCCGGCCTGCCAGACCTCTCCGCTGGCCTTTTGCCCGGAGGCCCCGCTCGATCGAGCCTGGGCCGCATACAGCATGGTCCAGGCCCGCAGCATCCCGGCACCTTGATCCCCGTTGAGTTGAGACACGCAGTCGCCGCCGGTCGCAGGTTCGGCCGAAGGACGCGCCCACACCCGGCTGGCCTTGGCCTCCGGCCAGATCCCGGCCGTCCAGCCGGCAGGAACCAGAGTACGGTGGCCGGCAGTCCGGGGCCAGAGTAGGATGAAGCGGACAGTGCCCTGCGGCGCGCCTGGCGGACACGGCGTTCGGCCCGCCCGGTCGGCCGCAACAAGTCCCGAATCGGGGGGAAGATGAGCGACAACATCGACCTGCAACAGACCGACCAGGCCAGCCGGGCACGGGCTCGCCGAGAGCGAGGGGCGCGCTACGGGCTCCTCTGGATGTTAGCGGTCACTGTCTTGATGGTGGCAGCCACAGCGCTGCTCCTGCCTCGGGCGGTTGGGGGCCTTGGGCCCGACACATCGCGTTGGGAAGCGCTGCGGGCCTTCCTGCCCACCCTTCTGGTCGCTGGCCTGATCGGCGGGAGCGCGATTCTCCTCGGCGCGCTGGTCATGGGCCGTGCCAACCGCGCTGCCAAGGAGGATCTGCGCAAGACGGCCGACGTGCTGCCGCAGTCGGTCACCGGGCTTGATCCACAGCGCCTCCCGCCCGTTCCCGGCACGCCGCAGGCCAAGCTCCCAGCCGGGCAGCGGACGGCCTTCATCCTGGCAACGCTCCTTTCCCTCCCAGTCCTTTGGCTGACGATGAACTTCGTCGATCGCCTCTTGCCCAAGTACGAGGGAAAGCTGGACGTATGGATCCCGATGGCCTTCTACGTCCTCATGTTCGTGGTGATCAGCTCCGTGCTTTCTCGGCGAATGAGCGGGCAGGCGCGTGGGTCGGTCTTCGGCGAGATCCTGCATTCACTGGGTCGGGCGATATTGATCCTCCTCCCGATCGGGGCAGTCGTGCTGGGTGTTCCACCGATCATCGATTGGATGCTCAACCACCTCGGGCACCCTCTGATTGCATCCTTGCTCCTCCTCGGCGGCGGGCTGCTGGCGGTGACGGTCATGGGCTTCGGCATCGCCGTACTGCCCACCTTGTGGGTCTTCTTCCCCGTGCGCCGCGCCGATTACGAGGGCGCCCTGCGGCGCGTCCGGCGGATGCGCCGAGCCAACCCGAAGGGCGCCATGGCTCTATTCCTGGAGGGGACCGTCCTCGATTACGCCGGGCGCTACGCCGAGGCCGAGGAGCTGCTCCGGGAGAGCCTCATCGAAGGTCAGGCCCAAGTCCCCGCCGAGTCACAGGCTGTGGCCTTGGAGAACCAGGGATATGTCTATTTGAAGCAGGGCCGCTACGAGGAAGCCCAGCGCGCCTTCGAAGGTTCGATCAGCATCCGGCCGGAGGGCAGCGGACCCTACAGCGGTCTGGCCGAGGTCTACCTCCGGCAGGGGATCGAACCCCAACGCGCCCTGGATCTGGCGGAGAAGGCCCTCCAGCGCAAAGGTGCCTCGTTCCTCATCCGCTATGTGGTCGACACATACCGCTGGGCCGAGATGTGGGGCAACAAGGCCTGGGCTCTGGCGCTGCTGGGAGACCACCAGCGCGCCCAGCAAGCGCTCGATCAAGCTTTCCGGCACGCCCCGCGCGGCTTCAAAGCCGAAATGGCCATGCTGGACTTCCGTGCCGCACAGGTGGCTCGCCTGAAGGGCGACAGCGCCCGGGCCATCGCTCTCCTTCGCCAGGCGAGCCAACTGGACCCCGAAGGCGGCGCGGGGCGCCTGGCGGCCGAGGCCCTCCGGGCGGGCGTGTGAATGATGCCGGAGTCACGGGACCTTCGTTCAATTGCCTCGGTGGAGTTGAACCGGTAGGATGACCGTGCTGCCGCGTGCGGTACGCGAATTGCACGGCCCCACCGTCCTGGGTCGCACCCAGGCATCCCGGGTTTCCCTGAGGGAGCGAGTGCGAGACTGCCTGACACCGCGGAGAAAGGTGCTGGCGGCCGGAAGGCCGGTCCTGGCCGCGCTCCTGGGCGGTCTGTGGCTGGGCGCCTCCTCCGGCGGCGTCTTCATGGCGGCCGATCCTCTCGCCGGCTCGCCCAGAGCGCCCGCGCGGGCTGCACTCGCCGAGTTCGCCCTTCCCGCCGGCGGCGGCGGCGAGACGGCCTCCGGCAGCCTCCAGCCCGGCCGATCTACCGCCCTGGCCTACGCCTTCAGTCACGGATTGACCCTGGAGCCCGTGCTCGCCGATCTCGTCGCGAGCCAATGGTGGGCACCGTTCGGGCCACCCCTCGAGACCGCTCGCTCAGGTTTGGCACTGCAGACCACGCCCGAAATCCTGCTTGTCTCCGACGGTCAGTTCGTCTGGGGACCCAATGTCGGCGACTTCAATATCGAGGCGTACTTGCAGGCCATCGGCTCGCCTCTGGCCGCGTTCGCGCAGGACGTGGCCCAGTGGGCGAACTACTCCAGCGTGAATCCGAAGGTCCTCCTGGCCGTCCTGCAGATGCGCTACGGCGCGGTCCTCGGGCCCCTGCCTGACTCGGACCCGGCGGTCGTCCGTTCACAAATCGAGGGCACGGCCACGGACCTGGCCACAGCCTTCTACGAGCACCTGTACGCCTGGGGCAGCCGCAGCGCGGGCCTGGCCCGGATGATCAGCTCGCCGCCGGTGGTCGAGCTGGCTGACGGGACGGATGTCCGCGTATCGGCCTCCTCTTCCGGCAGCTACGCTGTGGCGGTGGTACTGGGCGGCACGCGCGGACTGTCGGCCTGGTCGCAGGCGGTCTCGCCCACCGATTCGTCCGGCTTCCCCGCAGTTTTCGGCGCGATGTTCCCGGGGACCGACCCGCTGGACACCACCAACGACATCAACCCCCCAGCCGCACCGGCCGCCAACTTGCTTCAGTTCCCCTTCCCTCTCGGTGCAAGCTGGTACTTCGGCGGACCGCACAATTGGAACGGCGGCAGCGCGCCGCCGCCCTACTCGTCGATGGACTTCTACACCGGCGGCGCGACCTGCGCCGCGCCCCCGAACCTGTACGCGGTCGCTTCGGCCGCCGGCACGGGCATTCGCCGCGCCTCCTGCTGGATGGAGATCGATCACGGCGGAGGGTGGACAACCAGCTACTACCACCTCCTGGGGACGGTCCCCAGCGGCGCCATGGGGCGCAACGTCAGCCTGGGGACGATCGCCTGCGAGGTGTGCGTGGGCGGTTTCGCCACGGGACCGCATGTGCACTTCAGTCTCAAGTACAACGGCGCTTACGTCAGCCTGGAAGGGACGGTCCTCTCCGGCTGGACGGTGCACGTCGGCTCGACCCCCTACAGCAGCGGATCGCTCGAGCGCGACGGGCAGTCCCTGTCCGTCTACAACCAGGTCGAGAACGACTATCACTTGTACTATCCCGAGGCCGAGTATTCCCTTCGCTTCTACGGCAACGGGACGAGCGGGATCGACCGGGTGAGCATCGCATTGGATGGACCGGCCCGCCCGATCGATGTAGGCGGCACCGACTTCACCATCGAGTGGTGGATGAAGGCCCTGGAGGGTGAGAACTCCTCGCCGACCTGTACCCCGGGCGGCGACAACTGGCGCAGCGGGAACATCCTCATCGATCGAGATGTGTATGGGTCCGGCGACCTGGGCGACTACGGGGTTTCGCTCTTCGGCGGTCGCATCGCCTTCGGCGTGAACAACGGCACGATCGGCGAAACGCTTTGCGGCGCGTACGCGTTGGATGACGGCGCATGGCATCACGTGGCCGTCACACGCCGCGCCGCCGACGGCCTCATGCAGGTATATATCGACGGACGCCTGGACGCTCAGGGCGACGGGCCGGATGGCGACCTCCGCTACCGCGACGGTCGGACCACCACGTATCTCGACGACCCCTTCCTGGTCATCGGTGCGGAGAAGCATGACCTGGACCCTGCCGCCAACCCTTCGTTCCGCGGCTGGCTCGACGAGATCCGCATCTCGGGCGCCCTGCGCTACACCGCCCCGTTCACGCGCCCTTCCGCGCCTTTCGCGCGTGACGGCAACACGCTGGGGCTGTGGCACCTGAATGAAGGCGCCGGCGACCTGATCCGCGACGTCTCCGGCGCGCCGGCCGGCCCCAGCAACGCGCTGCGTCACTACGGCGGTTCTCCGGCGGGCCCGGAGTGGTCGACCGACACGCCCTGGGGTGCACCGCCGCC
>DAIRVC010000191.1:0-4531 GCA_036803025.1 Anaerolineales bacterium | reverse complement strand
TTGCCGACGGGTCGATCGTCACCGGCACCGCGGCGATCGACTACAGTGATCCGGTCGTGACGGACGAGTGCGTCGAGGTGGTCGATTCCTTCGGCGGGACGCTGGGCACGGTGTGCGCCGGCGACGGCACGACCTCCTTCTCGTTCACCTACTCGTGGACTGTCGGACCGTACCTGAGCTGCGGCCGATATGTGGTCGACAACACCGCGGTGTTTACCACCTCCGATACATCGACGGCGGGCAGCGACAGTTGGTCCGTCGCAGTCGACGTCCCCTGCCTGGTCGGATGCACGCTGACCCCGGGCTACTGGAAGACGCACTCCTCCTTCGGCCCGGCGCCCTATGACGACACCTGGGCGCAGGTGGGCGAGGGGACGAGCTTCTTCTCCAGCGGGCAAACCTGGTACCAGGTCCTGTGGACCTCGCCCTCGGGCGGAAACGCCTACTACATCCTGGCGCACGCCTACATCGCCGCTGTCCTGAACGGACTGAACGGGGCGGACACCTCGGCCGTGACCGCACAACTCTCCCATGCGGCGGTGCTGTTCGGCACGTACTCGCCGACGAGCACGCTCTCTCGGGCGGTGCGGGCGGATTTCATCAGCACCGCATCCCTCCTCGACCAATACAACAACGGCCTGATCGGCCCGGCCCACTGCTCTCAGTAGCTGCGAAGCCGGGATAGGCGATCGTTTGACCTTCAGGCGAGGGGGGCGCGGCAGGGCGGAACGAGCCCGCGCGCCCTCCTCGCCGGAGCGGATCAGACCTTATCAGGCGCGCTGAGTTGATCATGCACAGACAAGAATCGCTGGACACACATCGTTCACCGGCCGAGGCGCTGCGCATCGACGCGGCTTCGGAAGTCGAGCGGCTTTCGCTCGCCCTACGGGAAGACCTGCAAGGGCGCTTCCGACGGCGCGGTGCCGTCGTCGGCTGCAGTGGCGGCGTCGATTCGTCGGTGGTGATGGCGCTGTGTGCCAGGGCGCTCGGGCCGAAGCGCGTGCTGGCCGTCCTGATGCCGGAGCGCGAATCGAGCCCCGAGAGCGTCACGCTGGCGCGGTCGTGGGCCGAGGCGCTGGGGATCGAGACCGTCACCGAGGACATCACCGAGGCGCTCGAAGGGGCAGGCTGCTACAGGCGGCGCGACGAAGCCGTGCGCCGGATCTTCCCGGAGTACGCCCCGAGATGGAAGTGCAAGATCAGCCTGCCCGACGACCTGCTCGACAAGGAGACCCTGAACGTGTTCAGCCTGACGGTCGTCAGCCCGCAGGGCGTCGAGCAGCGCAAGCGCCTGATGGCGGATGAGTACTACCAGGTGGTGGCCGCCTCGAACTTCAAACAGCGCACACGCATGGCGATGCTCTACTACCATGCCGAACTGCGTAACTATGCCGTCGTCGGCACCGCCAACAAGAACGAGCACGATCTCGGCTTCTTCGTCAAGTATGGCGACGGCGCCGTCGATCTGGCCCCGATCCAGCACCTGTTCAAGACCCAGGTGTACATGCTGGCCGAGCAGCTGGGGGTGCCGGAGGATATCCGCCGGCGCCCGCCCACCTCGGATACCTACAGCGCCGGGTCGACGCAGGAGGAGTTCTTCTTCCGCATCTCCTTCGATATGCTCGATCGCGTATGGCGACGCTGGGAGCAGGGGGCGACGCCCGAGGTCATCGGGACCGAGTTCGGCCTGACCGCCGAGCAGGTACGGCGCGTCGTCGACGACCTGGCCCGCAAGAATCGCACCACCGAGTACCTGCGCGCTCCCGCCCTCACATATCCGTTCCCCGACGGCGATGTTTCATCGCTTGTCAGGCACGCGGCCAAACAGAATGTGCCAGCCGGGTCTGGTGCTCAAGAGAGGCGGGCCCCGCGTGCTTAGCCGACAGTTCCCTGCACTGAGAGGCATCGCCATCCTGCTGGTGATCCTCAACCATTCGATCGCCCTGAGCCTCGTTGCCGCGCGGGAATTCGGCGCGCGCATGCCCTCGCCGCAGGCGTGGGCCGCCCTCCAGGCGCTTCAGAGTCTGGGCCTGGTCGCCGTCCCCATCTTCCTGTTTCTCTCGGGAAGCTACCTGGCCTATGCCGTGCGCGGCAAGGACCTGGTCGCCTCGTATCGAACGATCCTGCTAAGTCTGCGCCACATCCTGGTGCCGTATGTCCTCTGGTCCCTCGGCTTCTACGTCCTGATCTTCTTGCTGGAGGGTCAGACCACCAGTGTCTTCGGTTACATCAAGAACCTGCTGGTGGGGTACCCGTTCGAGTACGTCCCGCTGGCCGTGTTCTGCTACCTTCTGGCGCCGTTCATCGTCCGGGCAGCCGAGAAGAGCCCCGGCCGCCTGATCGCCGTGATCGCCATCTATCAGCTGTTTTCTGCCATCGTGATCAAGCCGGGGCTATTGGGTTTCGCCTTGCCGGAGTGGGCGCGCTTGTTGACGATCCCGGGGTTGAGGACGACCATCGCCCTTTGGGCGGTGTTCTTCCCGCTGGGAGTTATCTACTCGCTCCACACGGTCCGGCTCGTGCCTTCGTTGCAGCGCATCGGCTGGCTGCTTGTCGCTGGGACGGCGATCTGCTACGGGACGGCCGTGATCGGCTCCCTGGGGCCCTTCGACCCCGCCATTCCATCCCTGTTGACGCCGGTGTTCGCCGTGCTCCTGCTGCCGCTCATCCGACGGGAGACCATCCCGGCCGCCGGTTTGCTCGAGTCCGTCGGCCGGCGCGCCTACGGGTTGTACCTGACCAATCTGATCTTCCTCAGCCTGGCGCTGCTGGGCATCCAGGCCGGGTTTCCCTGGCTGCTGGGTCAACTGCTGCTCCTGGCCCCGCTGCTTTTCGTCCTGACAACGCTGGTCCTGCAGGCGCTCATGTCCGCCGTGGAGCGTACGCCGGTCCCAATGGTCCGGCGCTACGTCTTCGGCTGAATCGACTCCGACCGGAATCACATGAATCTCCTTGTGTTGAAAAGGCGTCTTCTCCTTCACACCGCGCTCGCAGCGCTGGTGCTGCTGACCGGGCGGCCGGATTCGGCCGAGGGCGCGGCCAGCACGTTGTATGCCTGGCCGACGCCGCAGCGCATCCCCGAGTATTACGACATGCTGCGGGCGCCGCTGCTGGTGGCCGATCAGAACAGCACGGTCTACGCCTTCGACCTGGAACGCTCCAACGGGAATGACTACACCCTGATGGCGCGCGAGTGGACGATCGCTTCCGGCTGGACGGCGCCGGTCGACGTGATGCTGCCACCGTTCATGGGTGTGGCGCCCTCGCTGCAAGATGCCTTCCTGGGTGAGGATGGGGTCATCCGCCTGATCTATTTCGGCGGGACTCAGTCCGAGGGGAACATCTTCTACACCCAGGCGTACGCGGTTGAGGCCGACCGATCGCAGGCCTGGGCGGAGGCGATCCCGGCCGGCATCAACGCCGGCCCGGTCGCCGCAGCCGCCATCGGCCGTGTGGGGGATTCCGGGCTGGTGATCGCCTTTGCCGGGGATCGGCATGGCCAGGGGCTGTACGTGACCCACTCCCTTGACCAGGGTGAGACGTGGTCGGAGCCGGTCGGAGTCGCCCGTACAGGATCGAGCCAGGAAAGCATCGCCTCCGTGTCGCTCGAGACCGATGACGAAGGGCGAGTGCACCTCGCCTGGGGGACGATCGACAGCAGCGGCAAAGGCATCGAGTTCGGCTACGTTCGGCTGAGTGCCGATGCCGGGCGATCCGAGCACGCCGCGATTCTCGCCCGCGCCGACTCCGATCTTGAGATGGTTGGTGAGCCGGCGATCATCTCCCGCGGCCAGAATGTCTACATCGTCTACGAGGACGGCTTCCCACCGACGCGCTGGATGCGGCAATCGCTCGACGGCGGGGCGACCTGGTCGCAGCCGGTCCGGCCGTTCCCCCATGTCGGCGGGTACGGCACGGCCGCGCTCTTGAAGGACAGCGCCGGCCAGATCCACATGGTCCTGGGAAATCGCCTGCCCAATCCGGAGATTCACGGCATGTGGTACAGCCGGCTGGTCGACGATCAGTGGCTGCCTCTCGAGCCGATCATCTCCGGTCCGTCCACGTCAAGCTTCGACCCCTGCTGCCCGCAGGCGGTCGTCAGCCAGGGAAATGTCCTGCTGGCGACCTGGCCGCACAACGTGCGCCAGGAGTTCTTGAGCGGGGCCTGGTTCTCGTATGCGCTGCTCGACGCGCCGGAGCTGCCGGCCGTGCTCAATCCGGTGCCGGAGGCCATGACGGCCGACAGTGGGCAGGCGCCGGAAGCGCCCTCGGCCTCGGACACGGCAGGATCGACGGCGGCCCAGGCTGCGCCGGCGGAGTTTAGCGCCCGGCCGCGCCCGTTGGGCAGCCCGGCGACGGCCATCTTCGCCGGCATGATCCCGGTGGCCGCCATCCTGGCGATTCTCTTCTACGACCGCGTCCGCCGTCCTCCGACGCGCGCCGTCACCCCGCCCGAAGTCCGCGACGGGCATGGCCCGCAGGACCCAAACCCGTGAGCACCTCTGCCGTCCGCGATCTAGCAGCACAGGCC
>DAIRVC010000190.1:0-4544 GCA_036803025.1 Anaerolineales bacterium | reverse complement strand
CCGGCCTACAACCCGGTCAGCTACATGGACAACGGACAGAGCGTTCCGGCGACCGGCCGAAACCAGGCTGGCGACTGGCTATTCGTTGACCGCCCCGAGGAGGCCGGCCGTGATGGCTGGGTGTATCTGAGCAGCTACGCCAGCGTCGCCGGCGATGCCGCCTCGCTGCCGGTCCTGCAGGCCGAGCCGGTGGCGCCGGCCTACCTGCGCAACTGCACCTACCACCCGATGATGATCCAACCGGGAGGCTTCATCCTGGTCGAGATGTTCGACGCGCCCAACAACGCGCGCCAGGTCAATCCGGGGGCCTACCAGGCTTTCGACCAGAACGTGGAAGGCGATCCGCAAGTCTTCTCGGGCGAGATCCGCGAGGGCCAGACCATCGATATCAGCACCGATGGACTGAACAATACTTACGGCTGCTCCTGATCTTCCATAATGCTCGTGAGCGGAGCGCAGGCAGAGGACCGCCTGCGCTCCGCGCGTTCGCGGCCTGAGCGCGCCCGCTCGGGCCGCAATGGGAATATGGACAAGAACTTGACAAAAGCAGCGCCTTAACCTATCCTGTTGGCCTTACCGACGAAAGCGACCGGATGCCGATGGATGACCGCCGCGGCTCGTTCAACTTGAAGGTCGTTGTGCGCGAGACCGGCCTCAAGCCGGACACGCTGCGCGCCTGGGAACGACGCTACGGCGTGCCCCGGCCGAAGCGCACCAGGGGCGGACACCGCCTGTACTCCCAACGCGATATCGACTGCCTGCGCTGGCTGGCGGCGCGCCAGGCGGAAGGCTTGAGCATCAGCCGCGCCGTCGAGCTCTGGCGAGGGCTGGAAGGCGATGGCCTGGACCCGCTGCAGGCACCGGCCTATGCTATCCCAGGACCACCAGACGTCAGTGGCACGTTGGCGGCCGGCGAGGCGATCGTGGACCTGCGTGAGGCCTGGCTGAAGGCGTGCGCCGAGCTGAATGAACCCATGGCCGAGCAGATCCTGCAGCAGGCCCTGGCCCTCTATCCGCCGGAGACCGTCTGCTTCGAAGTATTGGGCGAGGGCCTGGCTCAGATTGGCCAGGGCTGGTATCAGGGCAGGCTGAGCGTCCAGCAAGAGCACTTTGCCTCTGAGTTGGCGCACCGGCGCCTGGAGGCGCTGCTGCTGGCTGCCGCGCCGCCGACGCGGCGCTCCCGGTTCATTGTCGCCTGCCCGCCGCAGGAGCAGCACACCTTTGCCCCGCTGCTGCTCACACTACTGTTGCGGCGACGGGGCTACGCGGTCACATACCTGGGCGCGGATGTGCCGCTGCAGCGGATGGCGGAGGTTCTGGAGACCACCAAGCCCCACCTCGTGCTCCTGGCTGCACAGCGCCTGGAAACGGCAGCCGGCTTGCGGGCGATGGCCTCCGACATCACCGAGCAGCGGGTGAGTGCGGCCTTCGGGGGTCTGATCTTCGTCAACAACCCCCAGATGATTGGGTATGTCCCCGGCCACTACCTGGGGGACCGGCTTGAGCAGGCTCCCCAGGCCGTCGAGAGACTGCTCTCCGCGTCGGTGCCTCCAGCGGAGGGACGGGCGATACCGGCGGCCTATCGCCGGGCCTCCACCCACTTTCGCAGCCGTCGCACGCGGATCGACGCCGACGCCTGGGCGTCGCTTGAGCCGCGCATGGACACCAGCGTCCTGGTCGGGATCCGGGACTCTCTGGGGAATGCCATTCAGGCGGCGCTCGAATTCGGCGACCTGAATCTCGTTCGTGGTGAGCTGCACTGGGTTGCAGGTCTACTCGCCCATCGAGGCGGGGATGCGCGGCAGTTGACGGACTTCCTGGTGCACTATCGCCAGGCGGCCCTGCGACACCTGGACGACTCGGGCCGCCCGGTACTCGAATGGCTGGAAAGAATCGTCGCCGAGGCGGGATAGCCGCGGCGATGGAGTTGGAGGCAAGCAATGCGCGTGGTGATCACAGGTGGGACCGGCATGATCGGCCGCGCCCTGGCCAGGGACCTGGCCGAGGCAGGTGACTCGGTCATTGTCTTGAGCCGCGCTCCGCGGGCGGTCGCCGGCCTGCCGGCCTCGGTCCGCATTGTCGGCTGGGACGGCCAGACCGCGGCCGGCTGGGCCGAACTGGCCGACGGCGCCGATGCGATCGTCAATTTGGCCGGGGAAAGCATCGCCGGCGAAAACGTGGTCCAGACCCTCTTCGGGCGATGGACGACCGAGAAGAAGCGCCGCCTCATCCGGAGCCGGGCGAACGCCGGCAGCGCCGTCTCGGAGGCGGTCCATTCCGCTGAGCGGAAGCCGGGGGTCGTCATCCAGATGTCCGGCGTCGGCTACTACGGCGTCGAGAATCCGGCGGAACTGGACGAGAGCGCGCCGGCCGGCTCCGATTTCCTGGCGCGGGCCTGCGCCGCATGGGAGTCGGCGACCGAACCGGTCGAGGCGGCCGGCGTACGCCGAGCCATCTTGCGCACTGCCGTGGTCCTGGCACGGGAAGGAGGCGTCCTGCCGATGATGCTCCTGCCCTTCCGCTTCTTCTTCGGCGGACCCCTCGGCCGAGGGCGGCAGCCCCTGGCGTGGGTCCACCTCGCCGATGTGGTCGGCGCGATTCGGTTTGCCATCCAGAACGAAGAGGCACGCGGGGTCCTCAATCTGGCGGCGCCGACGACGCCGACCAATGCGGAGTTCGGTCGGGTGATCGGGGCCGTCATGCATCGGCCGTACTGGTTCCCGGTGCCCGCCTTCGCCTTGCGGTTGCTCATGGGCGAGAAGGCCACGGTCGTCCTGGATGGCCAGCGCCCGATCTCGCAACGTCTGAGAGCCCTCGGATATGCCTTCCGTTTTGCCGACGCAAGGGCGGCGCTGGAAGACCTCCTGCGCTGAGGCGCCGGGCCGCCTCGGCGGCCAGGGTGTGTAGGTGGGCAGAAATCCTCGCACGGCGATCTGGTGGGTCCGGCGCGATCTGCGTCTGTACGATAACCAGGCATTGTCACAAGCCCTGGCCAACGCGGACCAGGTCATCCCAACCTTCGTCATCGATCACCACCTTGTGCGCTCCAATCGGACGGCCGGGAAGCGCCTGGCGTTTCTATGGGACGGCCTGCGTTCACTGGACGCTGACCTGCGTCAGCGCGGAAGCCGGCTGGTCGTGCGCGAGGGGGATGCCGTCGAAGAACTGGCGCGGCTTCGGCAGGAGACCGAAGCCGTCGCCGTTTTCGCGGAGGAGGATGGTTCACCGTACGCACAACGACGGGACGGGCGAGTCGCCGAGCGCTTGCCGCTGGCGCTCTGCCCGGGGATCACCTTCCAGCATGCGGCGGCCGTGCGCAAACCCGATGGTCGACCGTATACCGTGTACACGCCGTACAGCCGCGCATGGCGAGCTCTGCCGTCGGCCGAACCGGGCGCGATGCTGGCTGCGCCTCATTCCCTGGCGACAATGCCCGACCTGCCCAGCCTGACGATCCCTGGCTCTCCGGGTGCGGCGGCCTTTCCCGCCGGTGAGGGCGAGGCGCGTCGCCGCCTGACCGCGTTTGCCATGGGCCCGGACGCGCCGATCTACCGCTACGCGCTCGAGCGCGACCGAATGGACTTGGTCGGCACTTCGGGGCTCTCCCCGTACGTGCGTTTCGGCATGCTCTCCGCTCGTCAGGCGGTGGCCGCCGCCTCGGCAGCGATCCGATCGGCGCCCACGCGTGAGGCCCGCCGCAGCGCAGAGATCTTCCTGGGCGAGCTGATCTGGCGCGAGTTCTACAGCGCGATCCTGTACCACTTCCCGCGCGTCGCCCGCGAGAGCTTCCGCCCTGAGCTCCAGGGGATCACCTGGGACGACGACCCGCACTCGATCGAGGCATGGGAAACCGGACGGACCGGCTACCCGATTGTGGATGCCGCCATGCGCCAACTTCGCCAGACCGGCTGGATGCACAATCGGGCCCGGATGATCAGTGCTTCGTTCCTTGTGAAAGACCTGCTCGTCGATTGGCGCCTGGGGGAGGCGTACTTTCGCCAGGAGTTGATCGACGCGGATCTAGCCTCCAACAACGGCGGCTGGCAATGGACGGCCGGGACGGGCGCCGACGCGGCCCCTTACTTCCGAATCTTCAATCCGGTCATCCAAGGTGAGAAGTTCGACCCGCAGGGGGACTATGTCCGCCGCTGGGTACCCGAGCTTGCCGGCGTGCCGCCGGCTTATGCCCATCGGCCGTGGGACATGCCCGAGGAGACCCAGCGGGCGGCACGCTGCCGCATCGGGAAGGACTATCCCGGTCCGATCGTCGACCACGGTTGGGCGCGCGGTCGAGCGCTGGCGGCCTACGGGGTGGCGCGACAGCGGGCTGCGTCGCGGAAGCCGGGGTCGAGGGGAGCCAGGCGGTGAATCTAGGCCCCGTGTCCCGCGCCCCAGAGATCGCCTCGGGGCCATTTAGGCAGGCGTCATGAAGCGCGTCGTGAGAACGGCCGGCCTCCTCCTGGCAGCACTGGTGCTGCTGGCGATCGTCTTGCCGTTGGTCGTGGCACTCCCGCCGCTCGAAGGGACCCGGCCACCGGGCGAGT
>DAIRVC010000189.1:0-4634 GCA_036803025.1 Anaerolineales bacterium | reverse complement strand
GTCGATCACCCAGTCGGCGGTCTTGACGACGTCGAGGTTGTGCTCGATCACCACCACCGTGTTGCCGGCGTCGACCAGGCGTTGGAGCAGGCGCAGCAGCTTGCCGACGTCGTCGAAGTGGAGCCCGGTGGTGGGCTCGTCCAGCAGGTAGAGGGTGCGGCCGGTCGAGCGCTTGCACAGCTCGCGGGAGAGCTTGACGCGCTGCGCCTCACCGCCGGAGAGCGTCGTCGCCGGTTGGCCGAGTTTGATGTAGTCCAGGCCGACCTCGTGCAGTGTCTCGAGAATGCGCTTCAAGGCGGGCACGTTCTCGAAGAACGCCAGCGCCTCGCCGACCTCCATATCCAGCACTTGGGCGATGTCCTTGCCCTTGTAGCGCACCTGGAGCGTCTCGCGGTTGAAACGCGTCCCGTGGCACTCCTGGCAGGTCACCCACACGTCCGCCAGGAAGTGCATCTCGATGCGCTTCTGGCCGTGCCCCTCGCACGCCTCGCAGCGGCCGCCCTTGACGTTGAACGAGAAGCGGCCGGGCTTGTAGCCGCGGGCACGTGCCTCGGGCGTGAGGGCGAACAGGTCGCGGATCGGGCCGTAGGCGCCGACGTACGTGGCCGGGTTGGAGCGCGGCGTGCGCCCGATCGGATCCTGCGTGATGTTGATCACCTTGTCGAGGTGCTCGAGCCCAGCCAGTCCGTCGTGCTCCCCGGGTTCTTGCTCGGCGCCGTGCAGGCTCGCCGCCAGCGCCGGGTGAAGCGTCTCGGCGATCAGCGAGGACTTGCCCGAGCCGGAGACTCCCGTGACGCAGGTGAACAGCCCGATGGGGAAACGGACGGTCAGGTCCTTGAGGTTGTTGTGGCGCGCCCCACTGACGGTCAGCCAGCGCCCGTCCGGCCGGCGCCGCCCGTTGCCCTTGCCGTTGCCGGCGGCGACGATCAGTTCGCCGCGCAGGTAGCGGCCGGTCAGCGAGGCGGCCGTGCGGCGGATCTGCGCCGGCGTGCCGCTGGCCACGATCCGCCCGCCGCGCGCGCCGGCGCCCGGTCCGAAGTCGACCACGTGGTCGGCCGACTCGATCGTCTCGCGGTCGTGCTCCACGACGACGACCGTGTTCCCCAGATCGCGCAGCCGCAGCAGCGAATCCAGGAGCCGGCGGTTGTCGCGTTGGTGCAGTCCGATCGAGGGCTCATCCAGGCAGTACATCACGCCCGTCAGCCCGGAGCCGATCTGTGACGCCAGGCGTATACGCTGGCCCTCCCCGCCCGAAAGGCTCGGAGCCGCCCGGTCCAGGGTCAGGTAGTGCAGGCCGACGTTGAGCAGGAAGGTCAGGCGCTCGCGGATCTCCTTGAGCACCTCCTCGCCGATGGCCGTCTGCTGTTCATCGAGCTGCAGCGAGGAGAAGAACTCGTGCGCCTCGATGATCGACATGGCGCTGATCTCGACAATGGTCCTTCCGCCGAAGCGGACCGAGGTCGCCTCCGGGCGCAGGCGCGTCCCGCCGCAGGCCGGGCAGGGCCGGTTGGACATGAAGCGGCTGTACCACTCGCGCATGCCCTCCGAGCGGGTCTGATGGAATCTGCGGCGCGTGGCGTTGAGCGTGCCTTCGTAGGTCGACTCCCACGAGCCCTTGCCGTGGTCGCTGCCCCATTCCCAGCGGACCTTGACCTTCTTCGAGCCGAAGAGGATGCCGTCGCGCACCGCTTTGGGCAGGCGCTTCCAGGGGGTATTCAGGTCGACGGCGTAGGCCTTGACGAACGCCTGCGCCACGATGCGGGCGCCCTTGCCGCTGCTCAACGTCCCCCAGGTGCGGACCGCCCCATCCCGCAGCGATTTCTCCGGGTCGACGAACTTGGCTGGATCGAACTCGAGCTTGACCCCCAGCCCGTTGCACTCCGGGCACATGCCCAGCGGGGAGTTGAACGAGAACATCGGCGGAGAGAACTCCGGGAAGGAGATGCCGCAGTGGGGGCAGGCGTGGCGTTCGGACATCTCCATTTCGGATCCATCGACCACGCTGGCCACCAGCGCGCCGCCGCCGCTGCGCAGCGCCGTCTCGACCGAGTCGGCCAGCCGCGAGCGGAAGTCGCGCCGGGCCGCCTCATCCCCCTGAGGCGGCACCGCCAGGCGGTCGACGACGATCTCGATATCGTGCTTCTTGTTCTTGGCCAGCTTGAGCCGCTCGGACAGATCGACGACGATACCGTCGACGCGCGCCCGCACGAAGCCGGCGGCGCGCGCCGCGCCGAGCGTGTCTTCATGCGTGCCCTTGCGCTTGCGCGCCACCGGGGCCAGCAACAGGAAGCGCGTCCCGGGACGCAGGGCGAAGAGCTGATCGACGATACGGGTCGAGGTTTGGGCCGCCACCCTGCGCCCGCAGTTGTAACAGTAGGGGGTCCCCAGCCGGGCGAACAGGACGCGCAGGTAGTCGCTGATCTCCGTGACGGTCCCGACGGTCGAGCGCGGGTTCTTGCTGACCGCCTTCTGCTCGATGGCGATGGCCGGGCTGAGGCCGCCGATGAAATCGACGCGCGGCTTCTCCATCTGGCCCAGGAACTGCCGCGCGTAAGCCGAGAGCGACTCGACGTAGCGCCGCTGCCCTTCGGCATACAGCGTGTCGAAAGCCAGCGAGGACTTGCCCGACCCCGACACCCCGGTGAAAACGACCAGCTTCCGGCGCGGGAGGCGCAGGTCGATGGACTTCAGGTTGTGCTCTTTGGCACCGCGGATAACGATGAACTCTGGATCAGCCATGCTGCAGGGGGTCCGGCGGCCGGCGATTGTATCACGCACAGCATAGCACATTTGTTCGGGCGGCGCAAGCCGGGCCCGCTCCGGCCGAGGCCCAATGCCGGAGATGTATAATCAGCCTACTCATCTCAGCCGCTAAGGATGCCTATGAACCGCGCCTCGCGTACCGTCCTGCTCGCGCTTGTCCTGGCCCTCACGCTGGTCTCGCCCGGTGCGGCTCAGGCTGACCCGGTTGTTCAGGCAGTCCTCTTCTATTCGCCCACCTGCCCGCACTGTCAGATCGTCATCCAGGACGTGCTTCCCCCCCTGGTCCAGAACTACTCTCCGGACGCGCGCATGGTCCTCTTCCCAGAGGGGGATGAGAACGCCCAGGCCTGGCCGGACCTGGCCTTGATCTACGACGGACAGCTCGAGCTGCTGCTGGTGAACGCCTCGACCGAACGAGGCAGTGCCTTGTTCGGGGCCGCCTTGGAGGCATTCCAGGTCACCGAGGACCGGCTGGGGGTTCCGGCGCTGTTCGTCGGAGAGACACACCTGGTCGGTTCGCGCGAGATCCCCGACCAGTTCCCGGGGATGATCGAGGCTGGCCTGGCACAGGGCGGCCTTGCCTGGCCGGACATCCCGGGCCTGACGGAAGCCTTCGGCCTGTTCCCCACGCCGGCGCCTACGGAGGCAGCTGCCGCGACCCAGCCGCCAGCGCAATCCAACCCGACCCCCGAGCCGTCCAACGCCTCCCCCGAGCAGGCGGGGGTGACCCCAGCCCCGGCCGTCGAAATCCTCCCCACGCTGGACTCGCAACCGGGCGGCGTACTCGCCAGGGTTCTGCAGGATCCGGTCGGCAACTCCCTGGCCATTCTCGTCCTGATCGGCATGATCCTCAGCCTGATCGGCGTCGGCCTGCGCCTGCGGGCGATGAAGCCCTACCGGCCAGCCAACTGGCAGACTTGGGCTGTGCCTATCTTGGCCGTCGCCGGCGCGGCCGTGGCAGTCTACCTGACCTATGTCGAGACAACCGGCGACCTGGCCATGTGCGGTCCGGTCGGGGACTGCAATGCCGTCCAGCAGAGCCCGTACTCGAAGCTGTTCGGCGTCGTCCCGGTCGGCCTGGTCGGCCTGGCCGGATACGCGGCCATCCTGCTCACCTGGCTGGTGAGCCGGATCCGACCCGGGCGCCTGGCGGACAACGCGGCGGTCGCCCAGTTGGGCATGACCGCCTTCGGCACGCTCTTCATGGTCGGGTTGACCTTCCTCGAGCCGTTCGTGATCGGCGCCACGTGCCTATGGTGCCTGAGCTCGGCCGTGATCATCACCGCCCTGCTCTGGCTCTCTGTCGGCCCGGCCGTCAATGCCCTCGAGCGCCTGGAGGGCCCAGACGAGGGCGAACCGTCCGGCCCGGACGAAGCCCCGGCCGCGGCGCCCGGCTGAGGCGCTCGCCAAGGTTCTCCCCCGCCCCGGCTTCCGAAGTGCACAGGACTTCGGAAGCCGGGGCGATGTAACTTCTCCGAGTCTCCTCCTTCTAACAAGGGAAGGCTTCGACGTGCGGAAGTGATGATTCCGGGAATGAGCGCTGCACTGATGACACTGGCGGCGGTTGCTGCCTACGGCGTTCTGCACAGCCTGCTGGCCAGTCTGTGGGCCAAGCGGCTGGTACGCCGCGTATTCGGCCCGCGGGCCGAGCGTGCCTACCGACTGATGTTCAATGTGATCGGCGGTCTGAGCCTGGTCCCCGTGCTGGCCGTCGCGGCGATGAACCCCGGCCCGCTGCTCTACCGCCTGAGGTTGCCCTGGTCGGTCCTGGCTTTGACCGGCCAGGCCATCTCGCTGGCTACCCTGGCGGTCGGCTTGCTGCAGACCGACGCGTGGCACTTCCTTGGGCTGCGCCAGCTCACCCAGCCGGA
>DAIRVC010000188.1:0-4639 GCA_036803025.1 Anaerolineales bacterium | reverse complement strand
GCGCCCAGCTCCTCAAGGAAGCTGCCACCAAGACCAACGACATCGCCGGCGACGGCACGACCACCTCGACCGTCCTGGCGCATGCCATGGTGACCGAAGGCCTGAAGAACCTGGCCGCCGGCGCCAACCCGATGATGCTCAAGCGCGGCATCGAAGTGGCGGCCAAGGCCGTCGCCGATTCGATCAAGGAACAGGCCATCGAGCTGACCACCAAGGAAGAGATCGCCTCGGTGGCGGCCATCTCGGCCCAGGATCAGGAGATCGGGAACCTGATCGCCGAGGTCATGGACAAGGTCGGCAAGGACGGCGTCATCACCGTCGAGGAATCCAAGGGCCTCGAGTTTGAGAAGGAGTACGTGGAGGGTATGCAGTTCGATCGCGGCTACATCTCGGCCTACTTCGTCACCGACCCCGAGCACATGGAAGCCAAGATCGACGAGCCGTACATCCTCATTCACGACAAGAAGATCTCGGCCGCCCAGGACATCGTCCCGATCCTGGAGAAGCTGGTCCAGATCGGCAAGCGCGAGCTGATCGTCATCGCCGAGGACGTCGACGGCGAGGCGCTGGCCACGCTGGTGCTGAACAAGCTGCGCGGCATGCTCAATGTAGTGGCCGTCAAGGCCCCTGGCTTCGGCGACCGGCGCAAGGCCATGCTGCAGGATATCGCCATCCTGACCGGCGGAACGGTGATCACCGAGGAGCTCGGCCGCAAGCTGGAGAGCGTCACCCTGAACGACCTGGGTCGGGCGGGCAAGGTCACGGTCAACAAGGAAGACACGACCGTTGTCGAGGGCCGCGGCGAGCCGGCCAAGATCAAGGGCCGCATCGAAGAGATCAAGGTCGAGATCGACAAGTCGACCAGCGACTACGACAAGGAGAAGCTGCAGGAGCGGCTGGCCAAGCTGTCCGGCGGCGTGGCGGTCATCCGAGTCGGCGCGGCGACCGAGACCGAGTTGAAAGAGAAGAAGCACCGCGTGGAAGATGCCCTCTCGGCCACCCGGGCCGCGGTGGAGGAAGGCATCGTGGCCGGCGGCGGTGTGGCCCTGATCAATGCCATGGAGGCGATCAAGGCGCTCAAGCTCGACGGCGAGGATGAGAACGTCGGCATCAATATCGTGCGCAAGGCGCTCGAAACGCCGATGCACAAGATCGCCGAGAATGCCGGCCAGCACGGAGCCGTGGTTGTCGAAAGCGTGCGGCGTGAACAGAAGAACAAGAAGAACAAGAACATCGGCTACGACGTGATCAAGAACGACTACGTCGACATGGTCAAGACCGGGATCATCGATCCAGCCAAGGTTACCAAGGGCGCTCTGGAGAATGCCGCCTCGATCGCGGCCATGATCCTGACAACCGAGGCGCTGGTCACGGATGTCCCGGAGAAGGAAAAGGCGCCGGCGGCCCCGCCGATGCCGGACTACTAGACCAGGCAAGGCAACGCAGTATATGGGACAGGGGCACGGCGCTTCCGCCGTGCCCCTGCGCTTTTCGGGTTCCTGTCAGGCGAATGTCATGCGGCGGGGCCCGAAGCCGGCACAATAGGGCCAAGGCTACCGGGGAGGTGGGACGTGTCTCAAACGGGTGTGCGCGCATTGCGCCGTTCGCGCCGGGGGCGGGTGGTCGCCGGCGTTTGCGCAGGTCTGGGCGAGTTCTTCGGGATCAGCCCGACCTGGTTCCGCCTGGGCTTCCTGATCGCGCTGATCCCGGGCGGCATCCCAGGGCTCGGGGCGTACCTGTTGATGTGGTTGATCGTCCCGGGCGAAGGCTGATCCCGGAAACAAGTGCAGGCAGGGAGGGGAATGATGGCCAAGGTTGAGGAACAACTGGGCCAGGCGTACGTGTGCTCGAAATGCAAGGCCTCCGGGGGGCACGTTGAGCGGCTGGCCATGTCGGGCACGGGCGTGTCCCGACTGTTCGAAGTCCAGCCGTACCGCTATGCCTTCGTCTCGTGCCAGAACTGCGGCTACACCGAGGTCTACGACCTGCGCACGTTGGAGGGCAAGGACGATCTGGGGGATATCCTGGAGATTCTCTTCGCCGACTGACCGGGCGCGCCCGCCGGCGGCAACCTAGCAAACCGCTTCAGGGCGGGGACTAGCTGAAGGCCCCGGTCAGCCAGATCAGGCCGACGGCCACGACCAGGATCAAGCATCCGACCCGGACGAAGCGGGCGGTCACGCGCAAGACGATCCTCAGGATCGCCCATCCGACGGCGATCAGGATCAGGACGACCGCCACGTTGAGCAGTGTCTCCGTGCTGGGCAGTTCCATCCACCTCACCTCAGGCTGGCCGCACCGGCTGCAAGCCGAATGACGTCTGACGTCTGGACGCCAGGGCGAGCGCCTCAGGCTGCGATACGGCCGCGCTTGATCACCCTGGCTACAAGATTGATGCCAAAGCGATACCCAAGCTGGCGGTAGTCAGGCACTCCCAGGACCAGGACGTCGGCCTGCTTGCCTGGTTCCAGGCTGCCGATCTCGGCCTGCCGCCCCAGCGCCGCGGCCGCATTGATCGTCGCAGCCGCGATCGCCTGCGCAGGCGTCAGGCGTAAGTAGCGGCAGGCGAGGGCGATGGCGAACTGCATACTCTCGCACCAGGCGGTGCCGGGGTTGAGGTCCGTCGCCAGCGCCAGGAGGCCGCCTGCCTCCAGGATGGCCCGGGCCGGGGTGTAGTCCGGCTCGGCCAGCCCGAAGGGGGTGCACGGCAAAGCGACGGCGACCGTGTCAGACGCCCCCAGCGCGGCGATATCGGCGGCCGGCGTGCGGACCAGGTGATCGGCGGAGTGCGCCCCCAACTCCACCGCCAGGCCGGTACCGCCCAGGCCGTCGAACTCGTCGGCATGGATCTTGAGGGGGAATCCCAGCCCGCGGGCGGTCTCCAGAATCCGGCGCGACTGGGCCAGGTCGAAGGCGCCCGTCTCGCAGAACACGTCGACGAATGGCAGCGGGCGTCCCCGGGCGTGGGTCGTCCACCAGTCTTTGACCGCCGGGAGCATCTCCCGGCAAACGACCTCCGCGTAGGCCTCGGGCTCCCCGGCGTACTCCGGCGGGACCGCGTGGGCGCCGAGGAACGTCGGCACCAATTCCAGTGGGCCGCTATCGTCCAGCTGCAGGACAGCCTCGAGCATGCGCAGTTCGGTCGCCGTCTCCAGGCCGTAGCCGCTCTTGGCCTCGGCGGTGGTGGTCCCGTGGGCCAGCATCGCCTTCAGGCGCGGCTGCGCCTGTGCGATCAGCATGCCCACGTCCGCCTGGCGCGTCTGGCGCACCGTGGAGAGGATCCCGCCTCCGCCGGCCAGGATCTCCAGGTAGGTCTTTCCCGCCAGGCGCATCTCGAATTCGGCCGCCCGGTCGCCGGCCCAGACTACGTGCGTGTGTGGATCGACAAAGCCCGGCATGACCACGCCGCCGGCGGCGTCGAGCAACTCCGCTTGTGGGTAGCGCCGGCGCAGTTCGGACGTGGGACCGGTGGCCAGGATGCGCTCACCCTCCCAGGCGACCGCACCGTCGGGGATGATGCCCAGCGCTCCCAAGCCGCGGCCGCGTTGCGGCCCGCCGGCCAGGGTCAGGACCTGAGAGGCGGAGTGTAGGAGGGTCATCGTGTCGCCAACTTCCGAGGTTGGCAGGATTCTCACGCGCTTGGACACGTCAGTCCTCCAGGGTGATTCGGGCCAGTGAAGTGTCGGTTCGAGCGTCGTATTGGGCCATCATCTCCCGGTAGGGACGGGAACCGCCGACCAAGTTGAGAACGAGTTCCGGCGACGGGAGCGTGCCGCCGCGCAGTCCGACATACTCGAGGTAACTCGTGTACGGCCATGATCCGAGGCTTGATTCCAGCCCCGCGCGCAGTGGATTCACGTGAAGATATGCGGTCAGATGCGCCAGCTGATCGTCTGCGCCGACACGCACGGCCTTGAACTGTCCTTGGAATACGGGTCCGACGCGCCCGTATTTCAGATTGATGTACTTTGTATGCGAAACGGAGAGATCTCGCATCTGCCATGACAGACAGTCGTGGGAAGGGATCACGACCAAGTGGAAGTGATTAGGCATCAGACAGTAGGCCAATATCGCAGTCCCGCCGAGTGGCGCTTTCGCGCCGATACGGCGACTTCGTCTTCCGATCAGGAAGTGATGCAGTCGGAGAAGGAAGGACGAATAGTCCTCCGCTTCAAGGAATATCTTGCATCGATTGACGCCCCTGTTGAAGACATGGTAGCACTCCCCAGCGACGAGAGCCGGCGTGCGTCGAGGCATTGATGTCCCCCATCCAACCTCGGAGGTTGGTTCCGCCAACCTCCGAGGTTGGATTCTACTCTCGCACGAACCTGACCAACAAGACCAGCGCCATGAGGTTAAGTAAGGCGGCCGAGACTCCGTTGGCGAGGATGCCGCCTGAGAACAGCAGCGGGCCGAGGGAGGCGCCTGCCGCCCGACCCAGCGCGTGGGCCGACAGGTTGCCGGCCATCACGGTCGCGCGGGCACCCGGGACCAGCTCGGTCATCAGGGAGATCCCTGTGACCAGGGTGAATTCGAAGCACACGTAGAACAGGAACAGCCCGACCAGCGAGAACGACAGGGTGCGCCCGAGAAGCGGCAAAGCCAGCGAGCTGGCCGCGCTCAAAACCATGCCCAGCGC
>DAIRVC010000187.1:0-4644 GCA_036803025.1 Anaerolineales bacterium | reverse complement strand
TGGAGATCGTCGGGCGCCACATGCCGCCCGAAGCCGGCTATCGGGTGGAGACCTATGCGCCGGGGAAACGCGTTTGGACCTGGAAAGTGCCCGAGCGCTACGTGGTTCATGAGGCCTACCTCGAGACGGCCGACGGCGAGCGGATCGTCGACTTCGCCGACAACCCGCTGCACCTGGTCTCGTACTCCCTGCCGATCGACCGTCTGCTGACCTGGGATGAGTTGGAACCGCACCTCCATTACAGTGTCAAGCGGCCGCGGGCCGTGCCCTGGGAGTTCAAGTACTACGAGCGCGGCTGGGGCTTCTGCCTGAGTCACACGCAGTTCAAGCAGCTGCGGCGCGACGTCCGCTACCGGGCCGTGATCCGCTCCGAGTTCGTCACCGATCCGGCGCAGGGCTTCCGCGTCGGCGTCGGGCTGCTGCCTCCGTCCGCCGGTCCGGCGCCTCAGGCTGGCGAGTTCATCCTGGCTTCTCACATCTGCCACCCGAGGCAGGCCAACGACGACGCTGCCGGTGTGGTCACGGCCATCGGCCTCGCCCGCCAATTGGCCGAGAGGCCTCTCCCGCCCGGCTCGATGAGCGTGCGCTTCCTATTCTGTCCGGAGACGATCGGCAGCATCGCCTACCTGGCGCACCACGAAGATCTGATCCCCAGGCTGCGCGGGGGCTCCTTCATCGACATGACCGGCAATCGCAACCGGCTTGTCCTGCAGCGCACCCGGCAGGACGATCACCTGCTCGACCGGGTCGCCCGCTACGTGCTGCGGCGCACCGGGCTCGAGTTCGGTGAAGGCGAGTTCGCCCAGGTGGCGGCCAATGACGAGCGGGTCATCAACGGCCCGGGCGTCAACGTGCCCTGCATCTCGTTCAGCCGCTGGCCGTACGACGAGTACCACACCAGCGACGACAACCCGGACATCATCCACGAGGACATGCTTCAGGAATCGGCGGCGGTCATTGAAGAGGTCGTACGCATCTACGCCAGCAACTACGTGCCTCGCCGGACCTTCCGCGGTCCGGTTTTCCTCTCGGGCCACGGGCTGTGGGTCGATTGGCGGCAGAACTGGGCCCTGAACCGTGCGGTCGAGAAGATCATGATGCGCTTCGAGGGCCTTCATAGCGTTTTCGATATCGCCGACGAGCTCAACCTGGACTATTGGGAAGCGCGCGACTATGTCGAGCGCTTCCGCACCCAGGGTCTGGTCCAGGCCGAGCCGATCGCCGCGCAGGCCGAGGATCGATGAGCGGGCCGCGTGTCGTCGCCATCATCCAGGCGCGCATGAGATCGACGCGGCTGCCGGGCAAGGTCCTGGCCGATATCGCCGGCCGGCCGATGCTGGCCTGGATTGTCGAACGAACCTGCCGCGCCCGGCGCGTGGATACCGTCGTCGTGGCGACGACGACGGACAGCAGCGACGATGCGGTGGCCGAATTCTGCGCGGCGCACAGCTATGAATACGTGCGCGGCCACCCGACCGATGTGCTCGACCGCTACATCCAGGCCGCCCGCGAGTTCGAGGCCGACGTGATCGTGCGCCTGACCGGCGACTGTCCGCTGAGCGACCCGGGGCTCATCGACCAGGCCGTCGAGGCGTTCCTGACGGCCGATCCGCCGGCGGATCTGATCGCCAATCGGTTGCCGGATGGGCGCACGTTCCCGATCGGGCTGGACATCGAGGTCTGCTCGCGTGCGGCGCTGGAGCGGGCCTGGCGCGAGGCCCAGGAGCCGCACCAGCGTGAGCACGTCATGCCTTACTTGTACGATGTGCCCGGCCGATTCCGTGTCGTGCGCCTGAACCATGATCCCGACTACGGTAGCCTGCGTTGGACGGTCGATACAGCCGAGGACTTGGAGGCCGTTCGCCGGATCGCCGTGCATTTCTACGGCCGGCTGGACTTCTCCTGGCGCGAGGTCGTTGACCTCGTCCGGGCCGATCCATCCCTGATGGAGATCAACGCCGCCGTGCAGCACAAGGGTTTCCGCGATGTCGGCTGATCGTGCGGCGCACGGCGACGGTCTGCCCGGGAAGGCGGGCGTCGATACTGGCGCGCGGCCATGCTGACCGTGTTCACCTCGCCCAAGCCGTTCCACGGCCATATCGCCACCATCCAGCGTAACGCGCTGGCGTCGTGGACAGCCATGGGGCGAGGCGTGCAGGTCTTGTTGATTGGTGACGAAGACGGCGCGGCCGAGGCGGCGGCCGAGCTCGGTCTGCACCATCTGCCGCCGGTCGGGCGGAACGAGCTTGGCACGCCGCTGTTGAGTTCGATCTTCGCGCTGGCGCACGCTGCCGCGCAGCATCCGTTCCTGTGCTACGTCAACACGGATGTCATTCTGCTCGGCGATCTCTTGACAGGTGTGCAGCAGGCGGCCGAGCGATTCCGCCGTTTCCTGCTCGTCGGCCGGCGCTGGGATCTGGATATCCGCGAACCCCTGCGTTTCGAAGCGGGGTGGGAAGCAGCGCTGCGCGCAAGGATCGAAGCGCAGGGTGCGCTCCATCCGCCGACAGGCAGCGACTTCTTTGTGTTCCCCAAGACGATGTTCCGCCATATCCCCGACTTCGCCCTGGGGCGGGCCGGGTGGGACAACTGGATGATCTTCGCCGGGCGGCGGGCGCGGGTCCCGGTCATCGATGCCACGGATGCGGTGACCGTCGTTCATCAACTGCACGACTACGCCCACCTGCCCGGAAGCAAGCCCCACTTCCGCCTTCCCGAGAGCCGCCGAAACGTCGAGATGGTGGGCGGCCGCGCGGCGGTCTTCACTATGAAAGATACGACCTGGCGGCTACACGCAGGCGGGCTAGAACACAAATCCTGGAACGCGGCCGGGACGACCCGCGCGCTGGAGGCCGGGATCTACGCCTTCCTCGGACTGGCCCCGCTGGTGCGTCTGGCCCGCATGGCGCTGCATCCGCGAGAGACAGTCCGTTACTACCGGGCCGCCGTCCTGCGCAGGCTGGGCCGGCTGTCGGACCCGGCAAGGAGATAGCACGATGGCGCGTGTCGGCATCAACCCAGCCCGCAATCGGGTGACGGCCTACCGGCCGGCCCGGGTGACCGTGGCGATGCTGGTCTACGTTCCCTACCTCGAGGGCTACTTCCACGATCGCCTGGAGGTCCTCCGACTTTCGCTGGCCTCGCTGATTCGTCATACACCCGAGCCCTACGATTTGATGGTCATGGATAACGGCAGCTGCGCCGAGGCCAAGGCCTACCTGCGTTCGCTGCAGGAGGTCGGGGCGCTGCGCTATCTGATCACGGCGCACGAAAACATCGGCAAGATCGGCGCCCTGAAGGTCCTCTTCCGGGCCGCGCCGGGCGAGGTGATCGCCTACTCGGACGATGACATCTTCTTCTACCCGGGCTGGTTGAGCGGGCACTTGCGCCTGCTGGATGGATTCCCGAAGGTGGGCATGGTCAGCGGCTGCGCGGTGCGCACGCTCTTCGACCATGGCACGCAGGCCAACCTGGCCTTCGCCGAGTCGGACAGCGAAGTGACGCTGACGCGCGGCCAGCGTATTCCCGAGCAGTGGGAGATCGAGTGGGCGGAGTCGTATGGCCGCGATCCGGCCGCGCATCGAGAGGCGCTGCGCTCGATGCAGGACATGACGCTCCAGTATCGCGGCCTGGAGGCCTACGCGATCGCCAACCACAACCAGTTCGTCACGCCCAAACAGGTCATCCTGCAGTTCCTGCCGGATACGTGGAGCGGCCGGTTGATGGGCGAGATGAACGAACTCGACAACGCTGTGGCCGAGGGCGGCTACTTGCGCCTCTCGACCATCGACCGGACGACCAAACACATCGGCAATACCATCAGCCCGGCCATGGCCGGCGAGGCGGAGCGCCTGTCGGTGGAGACGGGGGCAGTGACCGCCCGCAGCCTGGGGCTGCGACGGCGCTCGCTGGGCGAATCGCTGGTGGCCTGGAAACCCGTCCGCTGGCTGCTGCAGGGCATCTACAACCGCCTGTTCTGGATCCTGAGCCGTCAAACAGGGGAGTGGTACCGTCCCGGAGGCGGCGGCCGGCGATGAGGATCACGGTCGAACAATGCCCGCTGTGCGGCGGGAGTGCCTTCGAGCCGTTCGAGAGGCATGCGGATCCCGCCGGGGAGCTGGCGTACGTTCTCTGCCCGCGCTGCGGGTTGGTCCTACAGTCGCCGCGCATGAGCGATAAGGCGCTGTCCGAGTTCTACGCCGAAGGCTATCGGACCAGCGTGCAGGGGACCGAAGCCGCCACAGACAAGGACCTGCGCATCCAGGCCGGCCTGCCGCGTCACCTGGTCGAGTTCTGCAGCGGGGCCGTGACAAGCGTGTCGCGTCACCTCGACATCGGCAGCTCAAGCGGCGCGCTTGGCCGCGCGGTCGCCCGGGCATATGGTTCGAGCGGGCTGGGGATCGAACCGGGAGCAGGCTACCGCGAGATCGCCCGGCAGCGCGGCACGCACACCATCGCCGATCTGGGAGAGCTGGAGCCTTCCTTGCGCGGGACGTTCGATCTGGCGTCGATGATCCACGTGCTCGAGCATCTCGCCGATCCGGTCGGGTACCTGCGGCAGCTGCGGGAGCGCTGGTTGACACCCGGCGGGCGGCTGTTGGTCGAGGTGCCCAATCTGTTCGGGCACCGAGGCGTCGAGTTGGC
>DAIRVC010000186.1:0-4654 GCA_036803025.1 Anaerolineales bacterium | reverse complement strand
TGCCGACCCAGCGGGCGCTGCTCGAGGCGCGGCGTGCCAGAACCCGCGCCAGCGCGATCGCGCGGCGGCGAAGCAAGGGATTGCGCTTCCCGATCTGCCGCAGCGCCCAGTTCACCGCTTTACGGACGAAGTTGCGTTCGTCGGCGGCCTCGCGCGCCACCAACTTCAGGAAGTCTTCGAAGCGCTGGTCATCGGCGCGTTTGTCGTGCACGGCCAACGCAGCCATGAGTACGAAACCGGCGCGCTTGACGAAGGTCTCCGGGCGCCCGGCCCATTCGGTCGCCTTAGTGTAGGCCTCGGGCGTCTTGCGCAGCAGATTGTTGCACAAGCCGTCACACACATCCCAGGAGTCGACCTCGGACGCCCAGCGCTCCATCTGCGTCGGCGTCACCGCGGTCGGGTCGTCGATCAATGTCGCCAGCAGCCGCGTTTCTCGGTAGCCCATCCGCCACAGCCGTTGGGCCAACGCGTGGCTGGTCCCGATCTGGCGCGCCGCGTCGCGCAGCAGCGGCAGGCTGACGCCGAATGCGCGCGAGGTGTTGATGCCATAGCGTGCCATGCCGGCCAGCGCGGCCGGGTCGAGCGAGGCCTGCAGGGCATTCAGGATGTCGTGCTCGTCCATCCGGCGGTCAAGCCCGGCCGGCGCCGGGCCGGGTCACAGAGGCAGCCGGGTGCCGATGCCCATGGACTGCGCCCTCCGGAAGATCTCCGGCGCCACGGCCATGTCGTCCAGGGCCAGGCCAAGGTTCATCGCCATGGTCCGCTCGCGCGCCTCCTGCCGGCCGGGCTTCAGCCCGGCCACGATCTCACCCAAGTCGGCATACGGATCGGGCGTCGCCTGGAAGTAGCCGACGCTGCGATAGTACTGGAATTGCGCATGGTCGTCGGTGCTGAGTTTGTCGAATTCTGCCAGCGCTGCCGGGCGCCAATACGAATCAAAGTCGACCGCGCTGGCGAAAGCGCCCGGGCGCAGCCAGCCCTTATCGATCGTCGGCTGGGGATGCTTCAAGATCGGCCCGGAGGTGACAACCAGGTCACTCTCGACGACAGCCTTCTTCGGATCGTCGACGCCGACGACCTCGATTCCCAGTTTGGCGCCCATCTCAGCCACGTAGCGTTCCTGAGCGGCGGCGACGATGTCGAAGGCGTAGACACGCCGGAGTGGGAAAAGCGCCGCCAGGGCCTCCAGGTTGGTCCGGCCCTGCACGCCGCAGGCCAGGATTCCGGCCACCTGGCTGTCCGGGCGGGCCAGGTACTTGGCCGACAGGCCGGTCGCCGCCCCGGTGCGGTACGCGGTGATCCAGGTGCAGTCCATGACCGCGTAGGGGAGGCCGGTCTCGACGTCATTCAGCACCAGCAGGCCGCTGATGTATGGCAGGCCGCGCTTCTGATTCTCGGGGTAACCGCTGACCCATTTCAATCCGGCCGAGCGCAGCGACGGGATGTAGGCCGGCATGGCGTGGATGAACGCGTCCGGCTGCGTGTGGATGCCCGGCTTGGGCGGCATCTCCACCTTGCCCTGGCCCTTCTCGCGGAAGGCATCCTCCAGCTGGCGGATGATCGAACGCATGTCCAATCCCACGCGCTCGACGTCGGCGCGCGAGAGGTACAGGATCTGGGCATCGGACATGGCGGCTCCTCCTGGTGGGGTCTTTGGCGTGCGCGCAGTATACAGCACCACGGACCCTCTGGCATGGCGATGAGGCTCCGGTCGGGTGGAGGTGGCCCTGTGAGGGAGGAGATTGCGTCGTCGCCCCGCCGACTCGGCGGGGCGCCCCGCAATGACACACTCATGGCCTGTCATTGCGAGGAGGCGCGCTGCGCCGACGAAGCAATCTCCTCGCGTCGGCTGCTATTCCCGGGGAGGCAGCGGCGAGGGCGCCGCAGCGCGGTGCCTGTCAGCCAAAGGACCGGACCGACTCAGCCGCGCCGGGCGCGCAACCGGGCCATGTTGACCGTCTCGCGGATGCGCACCTCGCGATCTGGCTCGGCGGAGAGCAGCAGCTCCTCCACCTTGCCGGCGGTCCGCTCGTCGATGAAGGCGTCCTTCCACTCCTGCGAGAGGTGGTCCAGCAGTTCGGAGAGACTGCCTGCGTGGGTCAGGAAGTCGAAGGTTCGAGCGTCCTCGAGATCGTACAGCCCCCTCTGGCGCACCGCCTCCAGCGCCTCGCTCGCCTGTGCATACTCGATGTAGTCGTCGGTCTCGTGGACCCAGCCGGCCAGCGTGACCTGCTCGCCGCTCCGCACCTCGAGAGCCGGCGGTTGTTCGGTCGGGTGGATATCGATCAGCCAGCCTCCCGGCGCCAGCAACCGGTGGACCTTCTCCAGGGCATGAACCATGCCCTCAGGTTGGATTCATCAAAGCGACCAGGAGAGCAGCGCCAGCTCGAAAGGAGGTGAAGAAGCCTCCGGTTCGAAATCCTCCAGACGCACCGCGTGGAAGCGAACGCGCCCGGCGAGCTCCGGCGGGGTCGCGCTGCGAGCGGCGGCGATGTCGGCCTCGTCCGGGTCGATCGCCTCGACCTCTCCCGCCAGCGCCGCGTAGCGGAAGCTCAGCCGCCCGTTACCGCAGCCGACCTCGAACACACGCTTCCCGTCCCACGACGGGACCATCGCCATCAGTGCCTCGATCTCATTCTGCTCAGGATCCAGCGTGACGCTCACGGCCACCTCCGGAACGGATGTACGGTACTGGTCGCTCAACGCAGGAGCGTGAAGAGCAGATAGCCCCCGTGACCGACGATGCTGAGAATGGGAACGATCAACAGCGGGATGACTTTGGCCATCGGACGCGGCTCGTACTCGCCGTCAGGGCCCAGGCGCGGCGAAGCGGCGATCGAGTCGAGCAGGACTGCCGAGGAGGGATCGGCCGGGTCGTACAGCAGCAGTTCCTCGGCCTCGTCCTCGAGCGGACGTGTAGCATGGGTCTTGGCTTCCGCCACGGCCGTGCTACCGTCGTGGGCCGTGAACTCGAAGCTCAGCCTCACGACCGGCTGGTTGTTGACGGAGGCGTTGGTGAATTCGCGACTGACCAGCTTACCAGTGGCCAGCCGGCCGACGCGCAGCAGGCGGGCAGCTTTGGCGCCTTCCCAGAGCCCCGAGCCCAGGAACCCCAACCCGACCAGGGGGAAGACCACCACGAACAGCGCCATGGCCGGGAACATCGCCCGACGGGTGCCGGCCACGCGTGCGACAGTCGGGTCCAACTGCAGCACCTCGACGGTCACTCGCGCGTCCTTCTGGGGTGCGTAACCGCTGGTGTAGGCGACCGACTCGTAGTGTTGGCCGCGCGCGTTGTAGGCGAAGCGGATCCGGTAGACACGTGCGTCGTTTACGCTGGAAGACGTGCCCTCGACACTCAGGATACGGCCGGGCGTGGTCTCCACCGGCGTGAAGCGGAACAGCGCGCCGGAGAGGTCGGCGTTGGCGCCGAAGACCCAGAAGAAGATCATCCCGAAGCCGAAGAACAGCCAGCCGAACAGGTTGGAGAAGCCGCCGAACAATGCCGCCAGGTGCAGGCTCCAGGGGACTCTTCGGGGCGGGTGCGAGGCCAGAGGCAGGCTGTGGGGCGTGGGCGACGACTGCATGGGGCTCTCGTTCGGACCGACCTTCTCGGCGCAGGCCTCATCCTAGCACAGCCGCTCAGCCGCCCGCAACCGCCACCCGCGCTTTGCCGTGACCGTGCTACCGGGGTACAATCCCGGCGCCCTGCACACCCGCGGCAGAAGGAGGCAGCTCATGCGGCCGGTGTACGCGATCTCCGGTGGCGTATCCAAGTTCGCCAAGGCCCGCCCTGACAAGACGTTTCAGGCCGTCATCAAGGAGGCGTACGACTACGCCATCGCCGATCTTGGCCTGGATTTCCCGGCCTTCACTGCGCTCGCCGACGGATCGGTGGCTTCCTACTTCTCCGATCACTTCACCCGCCAGCTGATGGCCGGGATCATGGTGCAGGACTACCTCGGCCTGTGCCCCAAACCCGGACACCGGGTCGAAGGCGGAGGCGCCACCGGGGGCATCTGCCTGCAGGAGGCCTGGAAGGCGATCGCCTCCGGGAGCATGGACATCTGCGTCTCCTATGGGTGGGAGACGATGAGTCATGTGGAGACCTGGAAGGGCAATGAGTTCATCGCCCTGGCTTCGGACGTCTCCTGGGACTACCCGGTGGGAGGCTTCTACTCCGGCTACTACGCCATGATGGTCACGCGCCACATGAAGGAGTTCGGCACGACCGTCGAGCAGATGGCGCACGTCTCCGTCAAGAACCACATCAACGCCTACCACAATCCCTACGCGCAGAAGCGCGAGCGCTACACCATCCAGGACGTGCGCAACTCACCGATGGTCGCCTGGCCGCTCACACGGCTGGATATCTGCGTCATGTCGGACGGCGCGGCGGTGAGCATCCTGGCCTCCGAGGAGGGGCTGCGCAAACTGGAAGCCGCCGGCGCCAAGCTGACCCGCCCGCTGGTGCGCATCACCGGTGTCGGGCGCGGCACGGACGCCATGCGTATGTCCGACCGCCCGCATGTCGACTACGACGCCTTCCTGCGCGACTACGCTACCGAGCAGGAAGCCTCTTCCACCGAGACGAAGGCCTACTACAAGAAGCTGTGGGACCACGGGACGCGCTACCCGGGCGTGCACTCGTTCC
>DAIRVC010000185.1:0-4661 GCA_036803025.1 Anaerolineales bacterium | reverse complement strand
GCGGCGGTGAAGACGGCCAGCACGCCCGGCATCGACTCGGCCGCCGACACATCCACGCGGCGGACGATGGCGTGCGGCCGGCCGGCAAACAGGATCTTCATGTGCGCCTGGCCGGGCAGATCGATGTCGCCTGGATAGGCAGCTGCGCCGGTCACTTTGGCCAGTGCATCGATGCGACCCGCGGAGCGGCCGATCTCGGGCATCGTGTGACTCCTAATCGAGGGCCGCCTGAGGCTGGGCGCCGCCGGCCTCGAGCGCCAGGATGCGGCGCAGGATCGCCAGGCTGGCGGCATAGGTCGGATCCATGCCGAAATACGACGGGTGCGCGACCCCCAGGTTGCGCCCCTTGCTCAAGGGCGTATCCGAGGCATAGTGTAGGAAGCCCAGGTCGAACGGCACCTCGTACAGGTTGACGATCTCGTTCTCCGGGTAGCGCTGCGGGCGGAACATCTCGTAGACCGCCGAGAGGTACGGCCCGGCCTCCATCTCGATGACGGTGTAGCCCTCCCGGTAGAAGACATCCATGTAGCGCTGATTCTGAAGGAAGGTGCCGCGCACGCTGATAGCCTTCTGGTTGTCGAGCACGGTTCCGAAGACCAGGTCGCCGACGTCGTCGGCGCGGAAGCAGTTGGCGATCAGGTACGTGTTCTGAGAATGCTCATCGTGCACGACCGAGGGCAGCATGACGTCGCCGATCACGCCGTTGAGCGTCGCCGCCTTGCCCATGACATACACGCCACGCATCTCCCCGGCGCGGACGGAGATGTGCGACAGGATCTGATGCGCCGACATCCCGAGCGGATAGTCGATGTTGACGATCAGCGCCTCGCTGCGGGCCAGCGCATCCGCCGCAACCCCGCGCAGGCGCGGATCGGCCGTGCCAGGATCGAAGCGCTTCAGGTCGATGACCTGCACCTCGACGTCGAAGCCGTGCACGCTCGGGAAGCGCCGCACGCCGCGGGCGCGTTCGATCTCGGCTTTGTCGGCGCGCAGTCGGGCCCCGTCCGGGCCTGCCAGGAGCTTCTTCAGTGCGTAGTACAGGAAGTTCTCGCGGCTGGCGCGCACCTGGCGCGCCTCGATCTCGCGCCATTCCGCCAGCAAGTCGGCGTTCTGCGGCAGCTCGAGAAATCGCACAATCTCGGCCTCGCAGCCGAGTGCGAATCCGGTGAACAGGTTCACCAGGCTGTGGGTGTTGCTGGAGACGAAGTAGACCGGCCGGCGGCGCAGTTCGGGCAGGGCTGCCTCGATCGGACCCCACCAGTCGTGTGTGGCGCGCTGGTAGTTGGCCAACGAACTGGCCAGCAGACGGACATGCAGTTGCTTGGTGTGCGCCGCGACCGATCGCATCAGCGTCCAGAACTGCAGCCCCCAGGCCGACTGCAGTCGGGCAAGGTCGCCGCCATCTACGCCGATCGCCCGCGCCAGAATGTCGACCGCCTCATCGCCGGCGGGCGGATCCTCCAAGAAGCGCTGCGTCTGGGCCCCCCGCAGGCGCCGGTGCAGCTTGTTCCACTCGATCTGGAAGGCCGTCAGCATCGGGATGATGTCGTCGATATCGGAACGGCTGGCGATGAAGCAGGCCAGGGTGCCGGCGCCGTCGTAGTAGCCCGGGCGGCGGCGGGCCGGGGCGGCGGCCGGCTGCCAGGATTCGATCTCGCCCACACCGCGGCGCTGGAACACCTCCGGCCCCTGCCCCAGGACGACCCGCTCGACATCGGCGATGCAGGCCGGGAGCCGCAGGCTGCTGTAGATGAACGCCGGCAGGTCCGGCTCCGGTGAGCGGGCGCCCGGATGCAGCGACGAACCCATGTTGGCATGGGCTTCTTCCAGCGTGCGGATCTGGATACCCGTCGTCGACCGCAGCAGCGAGTAGTAGGTGCGGATGTAGAGCTCGATCTCCTCCGAGCCCGTGCGCGGCACCGCCCGATCCATCGCTTGCCTCAGCGCCGGCGGGGCGCCTGTCGCTTCAGCGGCGGGACGTCGGTCTCGCCCGGCTGCAGCGGGAACATGATCGCGTAGACGATGTTCATCAGACCAAAGCTGAGCAGCATGAACAGGAGCCCTGTGGCAATCTGGATCAGCAGGCCGCCTCCCAGGAAGGTCGCCCAGGGCGGGTTGATCAATTCAGGCGGCAGGTAGACCCAGCCCTGCGAGGCATTGGCGCGCACGAACCATCCGGCGAACAGATATCCGCCCAGCGCGACCAGCACGATCAGAAAGCAACCCACCCCGCGCCAGACGGGGTTCATGCGCTTCTTCTTCAGCCGCTCGCGTTCATGCGCGGCATACCGCCAACTATCGCGTCCCATTCGACTCTCCTCCCCGGACCGATTCGCAGCGTCCGGAACTCAGGACTTCTGCCAGGCGCGCTGCAGTTCGGCGGCGCGCTCGACCGCCTGAACGATCTTGTAGTAACCGGTGCAGCGGCACAGGTTGCCGGTGAATGCCTGCTGGATGGCCGCCCGGTCAGGCCGGCCCTGCTCCTCCAGGAGTTTGGCGCCGGCCATCAGGAACCCGGGCGTGCAGTACCCGCACTGCACCGCGCCCTCCTCGAGGAAGCCTTGCTGGATGGGATGCAGCTTGCCGTCTTGCGCCAGGCCCTCGATGGTCACGATCTCGGAACCGTGGGCGCGCGGCGCTGGAACCATGCACGCCATGACCGCCTGCCCATCCAGAAACACCGTGCATGCCCCGCACTCGCCCTCGGCGCATCCTTCTTTCGTTCCGGTCAGGCCGGCGTCTTCGCGCAACAGGCGCAGCAGCGTCTTGTTGTGGCCGCCGGTCAGCACCAGGGGCCGGCCGTTGACCGTCGTCTCGATCGGACTCCCCGGGCCGTGCCGCCTCGAAGTCAGGCCCGCCGGCCGATGCTGGCCCGGGCGCCCGGCCAGCAGCACCGGGCGGCGGGGGAAGCCGTCGCGCTCGGCACCGGCCGCCAGGCTGTTCAGCCCCCGCCGCACGCCGACGCGGACCATCTCCCGTCGGAACGCCGCCGAGCCGCGCAGGTCATCGATCGGGCGGGCCGCCAGCGCGGCCTGATCGGCCGTCAGCCGCACAGTCTCCGCCGTCAGCGCCTTCCCGGTCAACTGCGCCTCAGCCTGCGGCACCCGCAGGATGGTCGGGGCCACGGCACCCAGGGCGATGGCCGCCCGGCGGACCTTCCCCTCCGACAGTCCCAGCACGACCGCCACATTGACGACCGAGATCGCCTGTGCCCGGCGCAGTGCGATCTTGACGAAGGTACCGGACTCACCCGGCCCGAGCGCCGGGAATGCGATCTCCGTCAGGAGCTCGTCCGGCTGCATGACCGTCGAGCGCACGCCGGTGTAGAAGTCGCGCAACGCGACCGTCCGCTCACCGCGCACCGAGCGTAGGCGCAGCTGCGCCTCCAGAGCCATCAGCGGGGAAATGCTGTCGTTGGCCGGTGAGGCGGTGATCAGGTTCCCAGCTACCGTGGCGCGGTTGCGAATCTGCGGGGATCCAACCTCCCAGCAGGCGCGCGCCAGCGGGAAGGCCCTGCGCACGATTACGTCCGAGGCGACGCAGGCATTGTGCGTCACCAGCGCGCCGAGCCGAATCCAGCCGTCGCGGCCGAGCGCGATTCCATCCAGCTCGGCCAGGCGGGTGATGTCGATCAGCGTCTCGACGCCTTTGCGGACTCCGCGCTCGAGCTCAAGGAGCAGGTCGGTGGCGCCGGCCACGACGCGCGCCCGCGGGGCGTGGTCCGCCAGCAGGCGCAGGGCTTCTTCCAGCGTTGTCGGGGTGTAGTACGTCTGCCACATTCCCGGTTGCGGGCTCCATCCGTCGCGCCTCGAGCCGGCGGCGGCGGAATTGTAGCATGCTGCTCAAGGACCTTCGCCGGCGGGTCCTCTCCCGGCCGGACGATGCCGCATGCTGGTCCCACTGCCGCCGCGGCGCAGCATGATGATCTGGGCCAGGATGCTGACGGCGATCTCCTCGGGGGTCTCGGCGTTCAGTTCGAGCCCCATCGGCGAGACCACCCGGTCGATCTGATCCTGGCTCACCCCGCGCTCGAGCAACTGGCGGGCCGTCGTTTCCCAACGGCGGCGCGAGCCGATCACGCCGATGTAGGCGGCCGGGGTTTTCAGCAGCGCCGGGAGCCCAGCCACATCGACGGTCACGTTGCGCGTGGCCAACACCAGGCAGGTCTGATCGGTGATGGGTACGCGCGCCGGCAGCTCCTCCAGCGGGCAGTGGACGTAGGCATCTGCCTGCGGGACAGCCGCGGCCGTGGCGAACTCGGCCCGGTCATCGGAGACGACCACGCGGAACCCGAGCCAGCGGGCCAGGTGAGCTACGGCGCGGCCGACATGGCCGCCGCCGACGAGGACCAGGAGCGGCAGCGGGCGAAGGGGTTCAACGAAAACCTCCACCTCCCCGCCGCACACGCCGGGATCGCCCTCCTCCGGCTCACTGAGCGTGTACTGGACAGTGCGGGCCACGCCGTCCGCCAGCGCCTGCCGGGCGGCCTCAACCACACGCGCCTCCAGTTCACCGCCGCCAATTGAGCCTTCCGTCTTCCCATCGGGGAGGACCAGCATCTTGCTGCCGGTGTGGCGCGGCACTGAACCGCGCGCCCCCACCACCGTGGCCAGGGCCGCGGCCGCGCCGCTGCGCTCGAGCTCGGCCAACCGTTCGTAGAA
>DAIRVC010000184.1:0-4815 GCA_036803025.1 Anaerolineales bacterium | reverse complement strand
TTCGGCGATGGAGCGGTGATGAGGCTGGGGGAAGCGGCGCGGCTGCCGGTGGAGGCGGTGCCGACGGGGTCGTTGGCGCTGGATCTGGCCTTGGGGGTGGGGGGCATCCCGCGCGGGCGGGTGACGGAGATCTACGGGCCGGAGTCTTCGGGGAAGACGACCTTGTGCCAGCACATCGTGGCGGAAGCGCAGAAGCTGGGAGGGGTGTGTGCGTACGTGGACATGGAGCATGCGCTCGACCCGAGCTATGCGCGCAAGTGCGGGGTGGAGATCGAGGAGCTGTACATCTCGCAGCCGGACACGGGGGAGCAGGCGCTGGAGATCGCCGAGACGCTGGTGAGGTCGGGGGCGGTGGACGTGGTGGTGGTGGACAGTGTGGCGGCGTTGGTGCCGCGGGCGGAGATCGAGGGGGACATGGGAGATGCGACGATGGGGATGCAGGCGCGGCTGATGAGCCAGGCGCTGAGGAAGTTGTCGGGGGCGATCAAGCAGACGAACACGGCGGTGGTGTTCACGAATCAGTTGAGGCAGAAGATCGGGGTGATGTTCGGGAATCCGGAGACGACGACGGGTGGGATGGCGTTGAAGTTCTATGCGTCGGTGAGGCTGGACGTGAGGCGAGTGGAGAGCATCAAGGTGGGGCAGGAAGTGATGGGCTCGCGGACGCGGGTGAGGGTGGTGAAGAACAAGGTGGCGCCGCCGTTTCGGGTGGCGGAGTTCGACATCATGTACAACGAAGGGATCTCGAAGGTGGGGGACGTGCTGGACCTGGGAGTAGAGATGGGGATGGTGGAGAAGCGCGGCTCGTTCTACACGTACGGGGAAGCGCGCATCGGGCAGGGGCGCGAGAACGCCAAGGAGTACCTGCGCGCCAACCCGGACCTGGCGAATGAGATAGAAGGCAAGATTCGCGCGGCGGCGTTGAATGCAACGCCGGTGGGTGCGCCGAACGACGGCGACGACGAGACCGATCAGGCTGTCGCCTAGACTCTGACAACTTGCGTGCCCCGCTGACCGGCTGTCTGCGGGCGGGGTGCGACTATGGCTCTGCAACCGATCTCAGGAAATGAGAACTGACACCGCTGGCCGACCGTTTAGCAGGCATGGGTGAGGAGGGGCGACCCACATCGCCCTAATCACGTAGTTACCGAGAAGACGGCGCCCGCCCGGTTGGCGACATCCCGGGCGCGGCACGCGGCGTCGTATCGTTGACTGAGAGTGCCCGATGCGGGCACGGGGACCAGAGCCGTGGCCTGGAACACCAGGTCGCGGCTCGCGTGCTTAACCGGAGAAGCGCTTGCCTGGACGGGTGACTGCCCTGCGACTGCAGAAGGGCCGGCGCAATCGGGTGAACGTCTTCCTGGACGGCGAGTTCGTCGTCAGCCTGCCCAGGGTCCTGGCCGCCGACCTCTCGGTCGGCCAGAGTCTGACCGAAGAGGAGGTCGAGCGGCTTCGAGAACGTGACGCGCAGGAAGAAGCCTATCAGCAAGGGCTGCGCCTGATCAGCAGGCGGCCGCGATCCGAGAAGGAATTGCGGGAATACTTCAGCCGCAAGCGGACGCCGGAGCCGACCCAGGCAGCCGCCCTGAGCCGGCTGCGCGAAGCGGGGCTGCTGGATGATGCCGGCTTCGCCCGCTTCTGGGTGGAGAACCGCCAGGCCTTCCGGCCGAAGAGCCTGACCGCGCTCAAGGCCGAACTGCGGCAAAAGGGGGTCGCGGCCGAGAGCGTCCGGTCGGCGCTGGACGGAGTGGATGAGCAGTCCGCCGCCGAACAGGCCGCCCGGCAGGGGGCGCGACGGCTGAGGGGCGCGCAGCGAGAGGATTTTCGCCGCCGACTGGGCAGCTACCTGGCCCGGCGCGGCTTCGACTACACGATCATCCGACCCGTGGTCGATAGGTTGTGGACGGAGATATCGGGTCCGGATGCTGAAAGCGAGGATGTGCCGTGGAAACACCGTTTGTGATCCTGGGATTTGTCATCGCCGTCGCCGCCGGCGGCGTCATTGGCTACCTGGCCCGCCACCTCCAACTCGAGCGCGAAATCCGTCAGAACCAATCGCGCGCCGACCGAATCCTCGAGTCGGCCCAGGGCCAGGCACGCGAGATCGAGCTGCGAGCCAAGGACGAGGCCCTCAAGCTACGCGGCGATGCCGAAGCTGAGGTCTCCCGGCGGCGGACCGAACTCAGTCGCGAGGAAGAACGTCTGGAACGCCGCCGCGCCGAGATCGACCAGCGCGTCGATGCGCTCGAGAAGCGCGATCAGACCCTCAACAAGCGCCAGAGCGCGCTGGACAAACGCGCCAACGAGATCGACCAGCTCCACAATGAGAAGGTGGCCGAGTTGCAGCGGGTGTCGGGGATGACCACCGATGAGGCCAAAGGCTTCTTGCTGGCCGAGGTCGAGAAAGAGGCGCGCGCCGACATGGTCCGCATCATCCGGCGCATCGAGGACGAGGCGCAGTCGGAAGGCGAGCGGCGGGCGCGCGAGATCATTGTCGATGCCATCCAGCGCGTCGCTTCCGAGCATGTGGCCGAGGTGACCGTCTCGGTGGTGCCGCTGCCCTCGGATGAGATGAAGGGGCGCATCATCGGCCGCAACGGCCGCAACATCCGCGCCTTCGAGCAGGCCGCCGGCGTGGACGTGGTCGTCGACGATACCCCCGAGGCGGTGACGATCTCGTCCTTCGATCCGGTCCGCCGCGAGGTCGCCCGACGCTCGATGGAGAAGCTGGTGCTGGATGGGCGCATCCATCCGGCGCATATCGAGAAGATCGTCGAGGACATGCACGATGAAGTCGAGCGGGTGATCGTCGACGAAGGCGAGAAGGCCGCCTTCGACGCCGGCGTACCGGGGCTGCACCCGGAAATCACCAAGAAGCTCGGACGGCTCAAGTTCCGCACCTCCTACGGCCAGAACCAGTTGGCGCACGCGGTCGAGACCGCCCAGCTGGCCGGGGTCATCGCCGCCGAGCTCGGCGCCGACCCGGAGATCGCCAAGGCCGCCGGCCTGCTGCACGACCTGGGCAAGGCCATGGACCATGAGGTGGAGGGCACGCACGCCGCCATCGGGGCTGAATTCTCCCGGCGCTACGGCGTCCCGGTGCTGGTGGTCAACGCCATCGCCTCGCACCACCATGAAGTCGAACAGGAGTCGGTCGAGGCGGTTATCGCCGAGGCAGCCGACGCCATCAGCGGCGCCCGACCGGGGGCGCGCCGTGAAAGCCTGGAGCAATACATCAAGCGCGTGCGCTCATTGGAGGAGATCGCCAACTCGTTCAAGGGCGTATCCCAGTCCTACGCGCTGCAGGCCGGACGCGAGATCCGCGTGATCGTTCTGCCCGAGGAGATCGACGACCTCGAGTCGACGCGGCTGGCGCGCGAAGTGGCCAAGAAGATCGAAGAGGGGATGCAGTACCCGGGGCAGATCAAGGTCACCGTCATCCGCGAGACGCGCTCGGTCGATTACGCCAAGTAGCGCCCTCGAGCTGACGCCCGGGCTGAAGAAACCGCGGCCCGTCAGGGCGCGGCGGCGACGCCGACGCCTGTGGACGGGCCGCGATCGTTCCGGCCAGGCACGAGAGCAGCTCAAGCGGCCGGGAGGCCGGCCTCCGGCGCGCCGTACAAGTACCAGTACTCGAAGGGTGGGTAGCGCTGCTTGAGCGGCTCGGTCAGCGTGAAGGCCCCCTTCCGGAATCCCGAACGCAAGCGCTCATCGGCCGCCTTAAGCCGGTCCTCGAGGTGCGCCGGCCAGCTGCGGGGGTCGATCGTTTCCATCAACCGCGCCAGCCTCAGGCGATTGCGCACTTCCGCCGGGTACTCGTCCGCAGCCTCCGCCCGCTCCGACAGCTCGTTCAGATAGGTTTGCCACATCCGCCAGCGCGCCTCGATCTCGCGGCCGGCCTTGCGCTCGACGGCAACGACGCGCCGGGTGCGCCAGTCCTCCCAGCGCGACCGGGCGCCCGAGAGCCGGGTGCGGTCCGCGCCGCCCAGTTCGTGCTCGACCACCTCAAGCTCGTCCAGGGTCAGCAACAGGTTGCCGATGGTCAGCCGCGGGACATGCGGCAGGCGGAGATCGGGCCGCAGGGCAAGCGGCCAGAAGAGCTCGGCGGAGCCGAGGTAGGCCTCCAGCTCCGCCAGCATCGATTCGAGGAGTTCCAGACTTCGCTCAGGCGGCTGCATTGGGAGGCTGAGAACCGCTCATCGCCTTCTCGACCGTGTCCAACAGGTCGCCCCGGGTCACCGGCTTGATCAGGTAGGCGGAGGCCCCGAGGGTCTTGCCGCGCTCCCGATCCTCCGCCCGCCCGCGCGCGGTCAGGATGACCACCGGCGGCATGGGTCCGGGTGCTGCGCGCATCCGGACCAGGACCTCGAACCCGGACAGCTCCGGCATCATGATGTCCAACAGGACGACATCGAAGCGTTCGGCCTCGAGCTTCTGGAGCGCCTCCTCGCCCGTCGTCACCGACGTGATCGTGTAGCCCGCTTGCCCCAGTGTCAGTTGGATCAGGCTCAGGGTGTCGGTTTCGTCATCGACGGCAAGGATGCGGCCCTTGGCTGGCATGCTGGCCTCACAAAGCGGGGACTATGCTAATGGTACGCCAAACGGCGAAGCTGTCCAGGGGCAGGCTACAGGAACAGGCGCAGAGGGTGCTCTAGAAATGCGCGCACGACCTGCAGCCAGCGGGCCGCTTCGGCGCCGTCGGTGAGGCGATGATCGGCCGACACGGTCAATCGCAGCCGCTGGCCGACGGCGATCTGACCGTCGACCACAACCGGTTCCTGGCGAACGCTCCCGACTGCCAGGATGGCCGCTTCC
>DAIRVC010000183.1:0-4827 GCA_036803025.1 Anaerolineales bacterium | reverse complement strand
GGGTTCGCCCTCGATCCCGAGGCTTACGTCGATTCGCTGACCGTCGGCGAGCGCCAACAACTCGAGATCCTGCGCCTGCTCTGGTGGGGCGCGCGCGTCCTCATTTTCGATGAGCCAACCACCGGGATCAGCGCGGCACAGAAGGAGAAGCTCTTCGCTGCGCTGAAGCTCCTGGCCGAGCAAGGCAGGACGGTTCTGTTCGTCTCCCATAAACTGGAAGATGTCGAGGGGCTGTGTCACCGGACGGCGGTTTTGCGCCAGGGGCGGCTGGTGGGGGAGACGCAGCCGCCGTACGTGACGGAGAAGCTGGTCCGGATGATGTTCGGCAAGACCATTGAGGTCGTGCCCCGCAGCCCATGTGTTGAGGACGAGACGACGCTGAGCCTCAAAGACTTGTCTGTCGAAGATCACCGGCTCAAGGTGAGCGGCCTGTCCTTCGGCGTCCGCTCGGGCGAGGTGATCGGCCTGGCCGGGATGGAGGGCAGCGGTCAGGGTTTGTTCCTGCGATCGGTGGCCGGGCTGGTGCGTACGGTCGGCGGGCGGATCATCTTGCGCGGCAAAGACCTGACCGGACGTTCGTATCACGCCTTCAAACGCCAGGGCACGGCCTTCTTGCCGGCAGCGCGTTTGGAGGAAGGCCTGGCAACGGGGCTCACACTGAGCGAGCATTTCGTGCTGGCCGAGGAGCCGGGCGGCTTCTTCGTCGATTGGCGCGAGGCTCGCGGATTGGCTCAGCAGCGCATCCAGGACTTCAACATCCATGGATCGCCCGAGAGCAAGATCGAGGCGCTTTCGGGCGGGAACCAACAGCGGGCCCTGCTGGCCTTGTTGCGCGAGCCCCTGGCGCTCCTGCTTCTTGAGCACCCGACGCGCGGGCTGGACGTCGAATCGACGATCTACATCTGGTCGAAGCTGAAGGAACGCTGTCGGCAGGGCACCTCGATTGTGTTCATATCCTCGGATCTGGAGGAGATCCTTCAGTACAGCGACCGTGTGCTGGTCTTCTTCGGCGGCAAGGTGACCGGGCCACTGGAGGCCGAGGGCCTCACGAGCGAGATGCTCGGCCAGTTGATCGGAGGCAAAGACCTGCCGGAGATCAAGGCGGGGGCGCCGGCATGAGGAAGAGCCTCTGGATCAATTTCGGCTTCCAGGCCGGCGCGCTGCTCGTGGCGTTGGTGCTGACGACTCTGATCCTGGTCGCCGTGGGGGCGCCGCCCTTCCAGGCCTATGCCAGTATCCTGCGCGGCGCGTTTGGCTCGGCCAACAACCTGGAGAGCCTGCTCATCTCCTGGTCGCCGCTTCTGCTGACGACCGCCGGGGTGTTGATCACCTTCTCGGCCGGGCTGTGGAACATCGGCGTCGAAGGGCAGATGGTGCTGGGTGCGATCTTCGCCACGTGGCTGCTGCGCTCACTCCAGGAGAGCGGCACGCCGGCCGGCTTGATCATCGCCTTGGGCATCGTGGCCGGGGCGTTCGGCGGAGCGCTCTGGGCGGGGCTGGCCGGGGCACTGAAGACATTCGGCGGGGTGAACGAGATCTTCGGCGGACTGGGGCTGAACTTCGTTTCTACCGCGCTGACCATCTACCTGGTCTTCGGGCCGTGGAAGCGCCCGGGGACCGGCTCGATGTCGGGGACGCAGCCGTTCGATCGGGTGCTGTGGCTGCCGACTTTGCCGGACATGCAGCTCAGTCCCTGGGCACTGGGCATCTCCCTCCTGGCCGTCTTCGGGGTCTACATCTTGCTGCGCGGCACGCACTTCGGCCTGCGACTGAAGGCGGTTGGCAAGAACATGAAGGCCGCCTTCCTGCTGGGCGTGCCGACCTGGCAATACAACATGTTCGCCTTCCTGTTGTGCGGGGCGCTGGCCGGGGTGGCCGGTGCGATCCAGGTGACGAGCGTCTACCATCGCCTGCTGCCGAACATCTCCAACGGGTACGGCTTCCTGGGACTGCTGGTCGCCATGCTCATCAACTACCAGGCCATCTGGGCCGCGCCGGTGGCTTTCTTCTTTGCCTCGTTGAACACGGGCAGCGTACAGCTGCAGCTTCTCTACCAGCTTGACTCGTCATTCTCCGGAGTCCTGCAGAGCTTTCTGGTGCTGCTGGTCTTGCTCGGGGAGGGGGCGCGTCAGCGATTCCTGAAATCGAACTGGGGGCCGCGATGGACACGAACGCCCTCCTGACGGGGCTGGCGGGAGTCCTGGCCGCCGCGGCGCCGGTCCTGTTCGCGGTGATCGGCGAGACCATCACCGAGCGGGCCGGGATCATCAACCTGTCGATGAACGGGACCGTCCTGCTGGCCGCGGTCGGCAGCTTCGCGGTGGCCTATGAGACCGACAGCCTGGTCCTGGGTCTGTTGATGGGCGCGCTGATCGGCGCTCTGGTGGCCCTTATCGTCGCCTTCAGCAGCATCACTTTGCGGCAATCTCAGGTCGCGGTCGGTTTCGTGCTCGCCCTGGCCTGCCGCGACCTGGCCTACTTCCTGGGCGTCCCGTACATGAATCAGCCCGGTCCACGCCTCCCGGGCTGGGCCATTCCGGGGCTGAGGGACGTGCCCGTTCTCGGGCAGCTGTTCTTCCGCCAGGACATCCTCACCTATCTGAGCTACGTCCTCATCTTCCTTGCCTGGCTGTGGATCTTCCGTACCCGCCCGGGCTTGATGCTGCGCGGAATCGGGGAGCGCCCGGCAGCCGCCTTCGTGCGCGGCGCCGACGTCAATCGGCTGCGTTACTTGTACACCGTCCTGGGCGGGGCGATTATCGGGATCGCCGGGCCGGCGTATTCGCTCAACATCAAGGGCGGTTGGATGGGGACTCAATCCGGCCTGGACGGCATCGGCTGGATCGCCCTGGCGATTACGATCTTCGGCGGATGGAACCCGCTGCGGGCAGCCCTGGGCGCCTACCTGTTTGCGCTGCTGCAGTGGCTGGGCCTGGTCCTCCAATCCAGACTGCCCGGGATCCCCTCGCAGGTGCTTCAGGTGGCACCGTTCCCGCTGATGATCCTGACCCTGCTCCTCGTGAACGTGGGCAATGCCGAATGGGTCGAGCGCACGCTGGCCGGCCTGCCGGAGGGCACGCGCCGCATCATCGCCCGGCTGCTGCGCTCGCTGCGCGCCTCGCCGCCGGCGTCACTCGGCGTGCCCTTCGAGCAAGAGTGAGATCGCGTATGGGAGAGCTGGTCGGCTATCGCTGCTCGACATGCAACCGGGACTACGCGCCTGACGAGGCGACCTATACCTGCCCGGCCGACGGCGGCAACCTGGATGTGGTCCTCGATTGGACGGCGATCGGGCGGCAGACACGCCCGGCCGACATCGCCCGCTCGACGGAAGATTCGGTCTGGCGTTACCTTCCGCTGCTTCCGGTCGCTGATCCGGGACACTTCGGCACGCCGCTGCGCGCGGCCGGGTGGACGCCACTCTACGCGCCCGAACGGCTCCGCCGGGCCGCCGGCCTGCGCAACTTGTGGTTGAAGGATGACGGGCGCAATCCGACGGGTTCCTTCAAGGATCGAGCCAGCGCCATCGTGGTCGCCCGCGCGCAGCAGGTCGGGGTAGAGACCGTCGTGACAGCCTCGACCGGCAACGCCGGTGCAGCGCTGGCCGGCATGGCGGCCGCCGCCGGCCTGCCGGCCGTCATCCTGGCGCCCAATACGGCCCCGCCGGCCAAGGTGGCCCAGCTGTTGATGTTCGGCGCCAGGGTCTTCCTGGTCGAGGGGACCTATGATCAGGCCTTCGACCTCACCCTGGAGGCGGCGCAGGCGTTCGGCTGGTACTGCCGCAACACCGGCCACAACCCCTTCACCGCCGAAGGCAAGAAGACCGCCGCCTTTGAGATCTGCGAGCAATTCACGGCCGCCGTAGGCGGCGATCCGGCCGGCGGCGGAAAGTGGTCGGCACCCGACGCCGTCTTCGTCTCGGTCGGTGACGGCAACATCATCTCGGGACTGGACATCGGATTCGAGAATCTGAGGCAGCTTGGCTGGATCGACCACGTCCCCAGGCTGTTCGGAGTCCAGTCGGAGAAGTCGGCGGCTATCTACAACGCGTTCGTGGCGGGTGCGCAGAAGATCGTGCCGGTCCGGGCCACCACGCTGGCCGACAGCATCTCCGTCGATCTGCCGCGTGACGGATTGCGCGCGCTGCGGGCGGTCCGGCGCAGCGGGGGAGCCTGCCTGGCGGTCGCCGACGAGGACATCCTGGCGGCGATGCGTGTGCTGGCCCGCGAAGCGGCGGTGTTTGCCGAGCCGGCCGGGGCGGCGGCCTACGCCGGGCTGGGGCCGGCCGTCGAGCGGGGTCTGGTCTCAGCGCAGGATCGCGTGGTCGTCCTGAACACCGGCAGCGGACTCAAGGACGTCAAGTCGGCCATGCAGGCCGCCGGCGCGGCGAAAGTGATCGAGCCCAGCCTGGCGGCACTGCGGCATGCACTGGATTGATGGGCCGACGGCCAGGCCACGCTGCGGCCGGCCGGATCCGTGAGAGGCGGGTGAGCGATGGCGGAACGAGTGACCTACTCGATCGTCGCGCCGATCTACAACGAGATCGAGTCAATCAAAGTGCTGCACGAACGCGTCGGCCAGGTGATGGCCGGGCTGGGTGAGCCCTGGGAGCTGATCCTGGTTGATGACGGCAGCCGCGACGGCTCGACCGAGGCCGTCCTCGATCTGGCCCGCCTGGATGCGCGCGTCGTCCCAATCCTCTTCGCCCGCAACTTCGGCCACCAGATCGCGGTCACCGCCGGGCTGGACAACAGCCGCGGCGAGGCTGTGATCATCATCGATGCCGACCTGCAGGATCCGCCCGAGCTGATACCCGATCTCGCCGCC
>DAIRVC010000182.1:0-4803 GCA_036803025.1 Anaerolineales bacterium | reverse complement strand
CTGCAGGACTCGCGCGCCGACGGCGTCCTGGCGGCGCAGCCGAACGGCGAAATCCGCATCGACCTGATCAGCCAGGAGGCTCAGGTCAGCAATGACGAACTGGTGTTGACCTCGGGGCTCGGTGGAGGCTACCCGGCCGATATCCCGGTCGGGCGCGTGGTCAGCGTCCGCCGGCGAGATTTCGAGGTCTTCCAAGAGGCGGTCATCCAGCCGGCGGTCGATTTCGAGCAGATGCAGCTCGTTCTGGTGATCACCAGTTTCCCAACCGCCCCCGAATCGATCGTGGCGCCGTAGGGGACGCATGGGCTTCGCTGTCGGCCTCCCGCTCGTCGTGCTCCTGGCCATCCTGCAGTCGGCCGTGTTCAGCCACCTGGGCCTGTTCGAAGGTCGCCCCGACCTGGTGCTGCTGGCCGTCGTCGCCTGGAGCCTTGCCGGGCGGACGCACGAAGCGATGGCCTGGGGCTTCGCCGGCGGATTGGCACTGGACCTTCTTTCCGGATTGCCGCTGGGTATCTCGGCCCTGTCGCTGGTGGCCATCGCCTACCTGGCTTCCCTGACCGAAGGGCGTTTCTGGGAGGGGCACCTGCTCGTCCCCCTCGGAGCGGCCCTCTTCGGCGGGCTGCTGTTCCACGCCATCGAGTTGGCTGCGCTGTGGCTCAGCGGTCATCCGATCGACCTGGCCGTCGCCGCCGCGCGTATTCTGCTCCCCAGCCTCTTCCTGGACGTCGTCCTGGCCATACCCGCGCTGCAGGCGGCGAGCAGCATGCGTGAGGCGCTCTTCCCACCCAAGGTTACCGTCGGATGAATCACGGACGGGCGGGAAACGGCGTCGTGCCCTGGCGGCTGCAAGCGCTGCAGGCGATTGTGCTGGTGTTGGCGGTGATCTTCGTCGCGCGGCTGTTCCAGATTCAGATTCTACGCGGCGAGGTCCTCAGCCAGGATGCCTATAACAACCGTATCGAGGCGGTGAGCCTGGCCGCCCCGCGCGGCGTCATCTACGACCGCAATGGGGTGCTGCTGGTCCGCAACGTCCCCGTCTTCAACGTCATGATCACGCCGGCCTTCCTGCCGGACAGCCCGGCCGAGACCGCGGCCATCTACCAGCGCATCGCGGATCTCACCGGAGTGCCGATGGATCTGGACGGCCCGCCGGCAGCCGCCTGCACGCCGGGGCGAGGCATCCTCCAGCTCGTTGAGGAGGGCGCCACCAACAGCCCCTACGATGCCTGGCCGATCGCCTGTGACGTCGACGAGACCATCGCGCGCATACTGCGGGAGGAGCAGGTCGACCTGCCCGGCGTCAGTGTGGAGACAGCCCCGATCCGCGACTACCCGACCGGTGTGTTGACGGCGGCTTTCATCGGCTACACGGGGCGCATCCCCGAGAGCCTGGTCGAGTTCTACGAGGAACGGGGCTTCGTCACCGATCGCGACCTGGTCGGCTACGCCGGCCTGGAATACCAGTACCAGGATGTGCTCGCCGGCCGCAACGGCTCCGGATTGGTCGAGGTGGACGTGGCCGGGCGCGTGATCCGCTCGCTGGGCGACATCACCCCGGCGGTGCCTGGCAACAGCCTGCGCTTGACGATCGACACACGGCTGCAGGCGGCGGCTGAGAGCGCCCTGCGCAATCGCATGGAGTTCCTCGACCGCTATGTTGGAGAGCCGCGCACCTCCATCGGCGTCGTCATCGCCATGAATCCGCAGACGGGCGAGATCCTGGCGATGGTCACACTGCCCAGCTACGAGAACAACCGCTCCATCACCGGTTACTACTACCAGCAGCTGACGAGCGACCCGCGTCTGCCGCTGGTCAATCACGCCATCCAATCCGTGTTCCCTCCCGGCTCGACATTCAAGTTGGTGACGGCCGTCGGCGCCCTGACGGAAGGAGTGATCACGCCGGAAGCCCGCCTGAATGATCCGGGGCGCATCACCATCGCCAACCGCTACTACCCGAACGACCCCGGGCGCTCCAAGGACTTCGTCTGCTGGCTGGAAGAGGGGCATGGGCGGATCTCCATGCTCGACGCCATCGCCTTCTCCTGCAACATCTACTTCTACAAGATCGGCGGAGGCTTTCCCGGCGAAGTGGAGGGCGACGGCCTGGGAATCGAACGCATCGGGACCTACGCGCGGGCGATCGGCTACGGCAACCCGCTCGGCATCGACCTACCCGGTGAGAACCCGGGCCTGATTCCCGATCCGGATTGGAAGCGCATCACCCAGGGTGAGAGCTGGTCCACCGGAGACACCTACAACGCCACGACCGGCCAGGGCTACGTCGTGGCCACGCCGCTGCAGGTGCTCAACTCAGTCGCCACGCTGGGCAACGGCGGGCGGGTGATGCAGCCGCACATGGTCTCCGACATTCTCGACGGCGAGGGCAATATCGTCGAGCACTTCGACCCCGTGGTGCGCTGGGATCTCTCCGACGGCGTGATCACGCCAGACACGCCCGACCGGCTCATCCAGCCGTGGGTGATCCCGCTGGTTCAGGAAGGGATGCGCCGCGTCGTCACCGAGGGCACGGCCGCCGATTACGCGCAGTTGGAGGCCATCTCCTCAGCCGGAAAGACCGGCACGGGCGAGTTCTGCGACGCGGTCGCCAACGCGCGCGGCCTGTGTATCCCCGGTGAGTGGCCGACGCACAGCTGGTACGCAGCCTACGCGCCCTTCGAAGACCCCGAGATCGCCGTCGTGGCGTTTGTCTACAACGGCGGCGAGGGCGCGGTCACCTCTGGACCGATCGTGCGCCAGGTCATGGAAGCCTACTTCGAGGTGCGCGCCATCGACGCCGCCGCAGCACACTAGCCGCCCCGCATTTCTCCTCCCCAGCTCCCCGGCAGCGGGCCATGGTCCCCCAAGCGCGCCTTTGTGGCGCGCCCGTCAGGGCAGAGCCAGCCCGCGTGCGCGCATCCAACGGGCAGCGGAGGGGGCGGCCCGCGAAGCGATCCCCGCACACGACCCGGGGCTTCGTCGGCCCATCGGGCCTGCTCGCCTTGACACACGGGACAGTCACCGGCCTGGCTCCCCTCCCCCTGTCGTCTGCCGCGCGCCTGCATGCTATAATCCTTCGCTTGGGCGCCACATGGCCGACTCGATCACGATCAAGGGCACCCGGGACGGGCTGCTGCTGAGCGTAGAGGAAGGCGTTTGGGAAGACGTCTACCCTGTCCTGCTGCACGCGATCGACACGCAGGGTGACTTCTTCCGCGGCGCGCGTCTGGCTGTCCAGCTCGGCGGCATTCAGATCGGAGCGGCCGAATTGGGTGGATTGGTGCGCGACCTGGCCAATCGGGAGATCAACTTGTGGGCGGTGTACTCCGTGGCGGAGAACACGCGCAAGGCGGCCGCCGACCTGGGTCTGGCGCATGACCTGCCTCGCCCGGTCGAAGAAGAGCGGCCCGAGCCCGACAGCGGCGAAGGCGAACTGGTCGGCGACGAGGCGCTGCTGGTGCACCGGACGCTGCGCTCCGGGCACAGCATCCGCTTCCCCGGGCACGTGGTCGTGCTCGGGGATGTGAACCCCGGAGCCGAGATCGTCGCCGGGGGCAACGTGGTCGTGTGGGGGCGCCTGCGCGGCACAGTTCACGCCGGGGCGACCGGCGACGAGAATGCGGTCGTGTGCGCGCTTGACCTCTCGCCCATGCAGCTGCGGATCGCCGACCAGATCGCCGGCTCGCCGGAGAGGCGCGGCAAGCCGAAGCCAGAGACGGTCCGCATCCATGAAGGGCAGTTGGTCGCCGAGACCTGGGGCGGCGAACACCGGCGCTAGCGCCGTGAGACGGAGCCAGCGGATGACAGCCAAGGTTGCTACGATCACATCCGGCAAGGGCGGCGTGGGCAAGACGACCGCCGCCGCCAACATCGGCGTCGCCATGGCTGCCTCCGGGCTGCGCGTCGTCTGCATCGACGCCGACATCGGCCTGCGCAACCTGGACGTGGTCATGGGCCTCGAGAATCGCATTGTCTACGATCTGGTGGATGTGATCGAAGGGCGCTGCAAGCTGCGCCAGGCCCTGATCAAGGACAAGCGCCTGAATGAGCTGTATCTCATTCCGGCGGCACAGACGCGTGACAAGAGCGCCGTCTCCCCGCAGGACATGGTCCGCCTGGCTGACGAGCTGCGCCCAGACTTCGACTGGGTGCTGATCGATTCGCCGGCCGGGATCGAGCGCGGCTTCCGCAACGCCGTTGCTCCGGCGGACACGATCATCGTGGTCACCAACCCGGAGGTCTCGGCGGTGCGGGACGCCGACCGCATCATCGGGCTGATCGAAGCTGAAGAGAAGGGCCCGGGCAAGCTGCTGATCAACCGGGTCAAGCCGGAGATGGTGCGTCGCGGCGACATGCTCTCCACCGACGACGTGCTCGACGTCCTGGCCATCGAGCTCATCGGCGTAGTCCCCGAGGATGACACCATCCTGGTCGCCTCCAACCGGGGTACGCCGCCGGCGTTGGACGAACGCTCCCGGGCGGGCAAGGCCTTCCGCAACATCGCCCGCCGCCTCAACGGCGAGCAAGTCCCCTTCGAGCCGCTGGAATCCCGCGACGGCTTCCTCGGGCGTATCACGCGCCTGGTCAGGCCGGGAGGCGAGTGAGATGAGCTTCCTACAACAGCTGCTCGGCGGCGAGCACCGCAGCGCCCGGGCCGCCAAGGAACGCCTCCAGCTCGTCCTGGTCCACGACCGGGCGGACCTCTCGCCCGGCAAGCTGGAGGCCCTCAAGGATGACCTGATCAGCGTGCTTTCGCGGTACATCGAAATCGACCGCAACGCCGTCCAGGTGACCCTGACGCGT
>DAIRVC010000181.1:0-4877 GCA_036803025.1 Anaerolineales bacterium | reverse complement strand
CAGGACGCGGCCCTTTCAAGGCCTAAACCGGGGTTCGAATCCCCGTGGGGGCACCACGATCCCGGGCCGCGATGGCTCCCGTCCATCTGCGTCCCAAGCGAACGCCCGAGCGTCCAGCACAAGCCCACGAGGACCCACATGGAGACCACCACCCGAGTCCCGCTGCGGAGCGAGATCCCGACGGAATACACCTGGGACCTGACAACGGTCTACGCCGACGACGACGCCTGGGGACAGGCGGCCGAGGCTCTACAGGCTCAACTCCCGGAGGCCGAGCGGCTGAAGGGCAGCGTCGCCAGCGGACCGGCCGGGCTCCTCAAGGCTCTCCAGTTCCGAGATGAACTCTACCGTCGGATGGAGCGCATTCATGTCTACGCCTCGATGCGCAAGGATTCCGACAGCGCCGACGCTGCGGCGCAGGGCCTGACCGAGCGGGCCGGCACGCTGCTCGCCCAGCTGCGGGCGGCGTTCGCTTTCCTCGATCCGGAGATCCTCTCGCTTTCGGATGAGACCGTGCGTGCCTGGATGAAGACCGACCCACAGCTGGCGGTTTACAGCTACGCCGTGGAAGAGATCCTGCGCAAGCGGCCGCACGTACGTTCGGCCGAGGTCGAGAACGCCGTGGCCCAGCTGAGCGACGTCACACGCGCCCCGGGCGAGATCTTCAACATCCTGACCAATGCCGATCTGACCTTCCCCACCATTCAAGACGAAAACGGTCAATCGGTCGGCCTCTCACAGGGCCGCTACCTGCGCTTTATGGAGAGCGGCGACCGGCGGGTGCGCCGGGAGACCTTCCAGGGACTGCACGGGGCATTCCGATCGGTGCGCAACACACTCGGCACCACGCTTTCGGCCGCCGTGCGCCACCACGTCGTGCAGGCGCGCCTGCATAACTTCGCATCGGCGCTGGAAGCCTCTCTGCACCCGAATGACATCCCGGTCGAGGTGTATCACAACCTGCTGGCGACGGTGCAGGCCAACCTGCCGCGGCTGCACCGCTACCTGCAACTTCGGCGACGCCTGCTCGGCCTGGACGACCTGCGCTACTACGACCTGTACGCGCCGCTGGTGGCCGAGGTGGATCTGAAGGTCCCGTACGCCGAAGCCACGCGCACGATCCGCGCGGCGCTCGAGCCGATGGGCGCCGGCTATGTGGAGGTCCTCGATCAGGCCTTCCGAAGCCGGTGGATCGACGTCTACGAGAACGCCGGCAAGCGCAGCGGTGCCTACAGCGGCGGCGCCTACGAGACGGCGCCGTTCATCCTGCTCAACTATCAGGACCGGCTGAACGATATGTTCACGCTGGCGCACGAACTCGGCCACACCGGGCATTCGTACTTCACCCGGCGCACGCAGCCGTTCGTGTACGGCGACTACAGCATCTTCGTCGCCGAGGTCGCTTCGACATTGAACGAGACCTTGCTGACCGATTACCTGCTGCGCACACGCCCGGACCCGGCGCTGCGCAAGCACCTGATCGTCCAGCAGATGGAAGATATCCGCACCACGATCATCCGCCAGACGATGTTCGCCAACTTCGAGCTGGCCATCCATCAGATGGCCGAAGCCGGACTCCCGCTGACGGCCGAGTCCATGAGCCAGCGCTACTTCGACATTGTGCGGCTGTACTACGAAGCCGAGCTGAAGCTGGACGATGACGTGGCCATCGAGTGGGCGCGTATCCCGCACTTCTACTACAACTTCTACGTCTACCAGTACGCCACCGGGCTCTCGGCGGCGCTGGCGCTCAGCCGGCAGATCTTGAGCGAGGGCCGCCCGGCGGTCGAGCGCTATCTACGCTTCTTGGGCGGCGGATCGTCGCGCTCGCCGATCGATCTGCTGCGCGAGGCCGGGGTCGACATGACCACTCCCGAGCCGATCCAACAGGCCATGGATACCTTCGACCAGCTGTTGACGCAGTTGGAAGCGCTGTCCTGAGGCTTGGGGCGACTCTAGCCAGTCCAGGGATTCTCCATTGTCTGGATCAGGACGGGCGTCCCGATCTTGAGGTTCGGCTGGCGGGTGAGCAGCCAGATCCCCAGCTCGGCGATCTCCTCTGGGGCCAGGCACTTCTCGTGCACCAGGCCGCGCGAGCCGGCGGTCATCTCGGTCACCACCATGCCGGGGCAGATCGTGTTCACGCGAATTCCCAGGCTCTGGTTCTCACGCTGGATGTATTCGCCCAGGGCGATGAGTGCGTGTTTCGAGACCCCGTAGGCGCCGTCGGACTCGTAATGCTCCAGGCCCGATTCGGAGCTGATGTTGAGGATGTGCCCGCGCCGCCGCCGGCGCATCCCGGGCAGCACAGCGCGCGCCATCAGAAACGGCCCACGCAGGTTGACCGCCATGACCCGATCCCAGTCCCGAACGTCGTGCGCGTGAATCGGTCCGCCGCCGCCGATGCCCGCGTTGTTGACCAGGATGTCGATCCGGCCGAAGCGCTGGCGGGCCGCAGCCACGAGTACGGAGACATCGCCTGCCCGGGCGACGTCGGCGCGGACGGGCAGGCAGAGTCCGCCGGCTGCCTGGATCGCCCGCGACACCTCCTGCACCCGGCGCAGCCGCCGACCGGCGACCACGACGCTCGCGCCCTGTGCCGCCAGGGCAAATGCCATCGCCCGTCCAATGCCGGTCCCACCACCGGTGACGATCGCCACCTGTCCCTTCAGGTCCATATTGACCTCCTCACAAAGAATCAGGGCCGATTGTCGCCGGAAATCCCCCTCCGGCAAATCCGGGCGCTGGACGCGGGCGGGGCCACCGCCAGGGTGGCCCCATCTCTCGATCGGATCGCTGAATGATGCCGGTTTCGGCGCCTAGCGGCCGCGCCGGCGAAGCCAGAAATCGCTGCCGTAGTAGACGACGACCCCCAGGATCAGCAGCCAATTCAGCGCTCGCACCGGCACCTGCGTCGATCCCGTCAGTCCGGCATACACGGCTGTCGCTCCCGTCACCAGCATGACCACGATGAATGCGTTGCGCCCGGCCGTATCGTTGATTCCCTGACTGCGCTCATCGCGGCGCAGCGGCGTCATCCCTAGTTCCGGATTGACCTGGTAGCGCCCACTGCGCGGCGCCCACCAGAACCAGGCGATCGCAGCCAGCGCCACGAGCGCGGCCTGCCACCACGGCGCCCCTCCCAGGAAGAACAGGGCCCCGAACCCCACGGCCACGACGATCCGGCTGATGTAGTAACTGCGCATTCCACTCATCGGCTTCCCCTTTCCCGTCCGCCCTCAAGCTCGAAAAGGTCCTCCACCCGCACCCCCAGCGCGGCGGCCAACTCCAGGGCCAGCTTGACGGAGGGCCCGTACTTGCCTTGCTCGATGGCGATGATCGATTGGCGCGTCACGCCGACCTGCGCCGCCAGCGCCTCTTGGGTCAAACTCGCCGCCTGGCGGGCTTCGCGCACGTGATTCTTGACCGGCATGTCCACCTCCAATGTAAAGTTCGCCTTACATTCTACGCCAATTTCCGGCGATGTCAAGTATGTATTACATCTGCCGGTGCGGGTGGCCAGAAGGTGGTCTGGCCCTTCGGTAACGGTGGCACGCGCCCCTTGGCCGGGTTAGAATCGAGATGTTCATGCCGGCCGGTCCCCATGCGCCGGCGCTGTGAAGGTGACTCGTGGTACATCGAATCCTGGTAGTCGACGACGAACCTGACTTCTGCGCCGCCCTGCACGACATCTTGGAGAGCGACGGCTACGATGTCCATCAGGCGCCCAACGCGCTGGCGGCGCTGATCCTGCTTGAGAACCTCCTTCCCGACCTGATCCTGACGGACCTGATGATGCCGGGCATGGATGGGCTGGCCTTCTTGCGCGAGGTGCGCGCCAAGCAATCCTTGAGCACCGTCCCGGCTGTCGTGGTCAGCGCCAAGGGTACGGCGCAGGACATCGCCGCCGCCCGAGATGCCGGCGCCAACGCGTACCTGACCAAACCCTTCTCCGCCCGCGAGCTGCGGGAGACGGTCAAGTCCTTCGTCACAGCGGCTTGATGCAGTCAGACGGCGCCCCGGCGATCTCGCCCGGCGCAAAGCGGGGGTCCGCCGGCTCTCGGCCTCTAGTCCGCGGCGACCTCGCTTGACGCTCTCCAGCGGCGTCGGTTAGAATTCGTCGACCTCGCCAACAGGAGACATGTTCCAATGACCGGTCGTCGCGTTGCTGTCTGGATTCTCTCCGCCCTGATCGGCGCTGCCGGGGCCGCCGGTATCATTCTCGCCTTCCGCACCACCCTCGAACGGTTTTCGTACGCAAACGCGTTGCTGGTGTTTCTGGCGCTCGGCGCACTGGCCTTCATCTGGCTCGACTACCTCCTGAAGACCAGCTACCTGCGCCGCTAGTCGGCCGACCCCATGCGCATGGAGTTCGCCACCGAGTCGTCCGCGCAGCGGTTCCAGCAGGGATTCAACTGCGCGCAGTCGGTCCTCTCCGCCTTTGCCAGTCGACATGGGCTGGAGGCGGGGCTTGCCTTGCGGATCGCCGGCCCGTTTGGCGCAGGCGTTGCGCGGCGCGGGGAGATGTGCGGAGCCGTCAGCGGCGGGCTCATGGCGCTCGGCCTGCGTCATGGATCGGTGGAGGCGCAAGACGCGGAAGCCAAGCGCAGGCTGTACTCGGTGGCGCAGGACTTCCTCAGGCAGTTCGAGGCGCGCTGCGGGTCGCTCGAATGCCGCGGGCTGCTCGGTCTTGACCTGAGCCGGCCAGGCAGTTTGGAAGCGGCCGAGCAGCGCGGCCTCTTCACGGACCTGTGCCCGGGCTTCGTCCGCGCGGCCACGGAGATCGTCGAGGCGCTCAGCACCTAGCGGAGCGCCGGCGGCGCGCCACCTCGAAAGCGAACCGGGCGCCCCAATCCTGGGGCGCCCGGTCTTCGTCT
>DAIRVC010000180.1:0-4886 GCA_036803025.1 Anaerolineales bacterium | reverse complement strand
CGCACGGACGCGCTGGACAGGGGCTGTAGAATGGAAGTGGCATCCGCACGAGCCCCGCGGCCGGATTCAAGAAGGAGGCAGGCCATGGCCAGCGGCGAACTCCTGGGCAAGGTTACCCACTTCTTCGACAAGATCAACGTCGCCGTCATCCGCCTGGACCGCACCGTCAAGGCCGGCGAGATGGTGCACTTCTTGGGACGGAGTACCGACTTCGAGCAGGCCATCGACTCGATGCAGGTCGAGCATCAGCCGGTCAGTGAAGGCGCGCCGGGGACCGAGGTGGCCGTCAAGGTGCTCCAGCGCGTCCACGCCGGCGACTCGGTCTATCGGCTGAACGGCTAGGTGGGACGGCTGCCGGCGTGCGCGGCCGTGGGACATGACCTTCACCATCCTGGACACGTTCCCGGATTTCCTGCGCTATTGGGAAACCGTCCGCCTTGAGCCGATCGAGCGCCAGATCGATGCCTGGCAGGCCGTCTATCTGGCGCCCTGGCCCGAGCTGGGGACTCGGCAGATCGAAGACTACTGCGAGCAAGGGTTAGATTGGCGCGAGGTCGCCGGCCGGTTCGTATTCCCCTTCCTGGATGATCGATTGTCCGACATGCAGCGTGCCCGGGATGGGCTGGCGTCGCGCCTGGCGTCCATCGACGCCCGAGCGCGCCGGTCCCTGCAGGTCGATTTCGAAGTGACCTACATCCTTCATGTGGGCCTGGGTTGTGGGGCCGGGTGGGCGACGTCCTATGGTGGGCGCCCGGCCGTCCTGTTTGGCTTGGAGAATGCGGCCGAGGAGGGCATGGTCGAGGCCGAGAGTCTGGATCGCCTGGCGGCGCACGAGTTCAGCCATCTGGCGCATCGGCACTGGCGCCAGCTCGCCGGCCTGGACGAGGGGCACGGGCCGTGGTGGCAGCTGGTCGAGGAGGGCCTCGCCCGGCGCGCCGAGGCGCGCATCCTGGGGGATGTGTCGCCGCCTTCGGAGCAACTGGCCGACGACTGGGAGGACTGGTGCAGGGCGAATCGCGCCTGGCTGGCGGAGGCGTTCCTGGAGACGATCCGGTCCGGTGAGCCGGTCAACTGCTTTTTTGGATCCTGGCTGGAGGTTGGCGGGCGATCTGAGACCGGGTACTACCTCGGTGAGCAGGTCGTGCGGGAGTGGGAGCGATCCCTGGCGCTGGAGGAGATCGCCCAGCTGGAGGCAAGCATGCTCGAGGTCCGGGCCCGCGCTTCCCTGGAGGCGATGGCTCGCACCGGGGAAAAGGCCCGGGCTCACCGGGCGTGAACGTTCCTGCCGCACTGGCTGTAGTATAAGGAAGCACTCCCGGGTGGGACTTCGACCCCGCGCCAGTTGACGGGGTCATTCTGCCGGGATACAATGACGAGGTCATACACGCACGAACCCCCAGGTGTCACAGGTCGGTGACCGGACCGCGGCGGGCGCAGGAGCCTGCCCGGGGAGGGGGTTCGCGTGTATCTGGCGGGAGGGAGGTGAGGCCGGGCGCAACGCCATGTTCCGTTCCTTCGTGAACAATATGCCTTGACTCCTGAGGAGGAGGAATCAGTGAAACGCCGAATGCTTTGGATCCCGCTGACCCTGCTCGTCCTGTTGAGCCTGGTGTTGGCGGCCTGCGGTGGCGCCGCCACCGAGGGCGCTCCGCCGGAACAGCCGGAGGCCACCGAAGTCCCGGAGGCCACCGAAGTCCCGATGCCGGAGTTCACGGCGCTGCCTTCGATCACCAGCGACTGCTCCAACGGGACGCTGTGGGCCGATATCAGCGCGCTGGATGCCTACACCGTTCAGTTCTCCCTGTGCGCGCCCGACCCGGCCTTCCTGTCGAAGATGGCCTTCAGCCCGTTCGCCATCTACCCGCAGGAATGGATCGAGTCGACCGCCGGGACGGTCGAGCGCCTGGAGAACCCGATCGGGACCGGGCCGTACATGGTCTCCGAGTGGGTCCGCGGTGAGAGCCTGACCTTCGTTCGCAACCCGAACTACTCAGGCGACGAAGAGGTCTTCGCCGACACCGTCGTCTTCCGCTGGAGCGCCGAGTCGGCCGCCCGCCTGCTCGAACTGCAGGCCGGGACGATCGACGGCATCGACAACGTCGGGCCGGCCGACTTCGAAGTGGTCGAGGCCGATCCGAACCTGCAGCTGATCATCCGCCCGGCGCTGAACATCTTCTACGTCGGCATGACCAACACCTTCCCGCCGTTCGACGATGTGAACGTGCGCCGGGCGATCGCAATGGGCATCGACCGCCAGCGCATCGTCGACACCTTCTACCCGCCCGGATCGTCGGCGGCCACGCACTTCACCCCGTGCCCGATCCCGAACGCCTGCGTCGGGGATCCGTGGTATGACTTCGATCCCGAGGCCGGCCGGGCCCTGCTGGCCGATGCCGGCTTCCCGGACGGGTTTGAGACCAGCCTGTACTTCCGCGATGTAATCCGCGGCTACCTGCCTGAGGCGCCGCGCGTGGCGGAGGAGATCCAGGCCCAGCTGCTCGAGAACCTGGGCATCGACGCCGAGATCGTGGTCATGGAATCGGGCGCGTTCATCGCCGCCTCCGCGGCCGGTGAACTGGACGGCCTGCACCTGCTCGGCTGGGGCGCCGACTACCCGCACGTCACCAACTTCCTCGACTACCACTTCGGTGCTACCCAGGCACAGTTCGGGACCGCCTACCCGGAGATCTACGAACAGCTGCAGCAGGGTGCCCAGATCCCCGATCCGGCTGAGGCCGAGGCGATCTACACCCAGGCCAACAACGCCATCCGCGAGCTCGTGCCGATGGTGCCCATCGCCAACGGCGGCTCGGCGACCGCTTACCGCGCTGACGTGGTCAACCCGCAGGCCAGCCCGCTGACGAACGAGATGTTCGCCGTGACGGATCCGGGCGGGCGCGACACCTTCGTCTGGATGCAGAACGCCGAACCGATCAGCCTGTTCTGCGCCGATGAGACCGACGGCGAATCGCTGCGGGCCTGCGAGCAGGTCATGGAAGGCCTGTACGGCTTCGAGATCAACGGCACAGCCGTACATCCGCTGCTGGCTGAGTCGTGTGAGGCCAACGACGATCTGTCGGTCTGGACCTGCACGCTGCGCCAGGACGTGCTCTTCTCGGACGGCTCGACCTTCGACGCCAATGACGTCTTGGCCACCTTCAGCGCCAACGCCGATGTCACCAGCCCGTACCATATCGGCAACACCAGCACGTTCGAGTACTGGTCGACCCTGTGGGGCAACCTGATCAACGCGCCGGTTCCCGAGTAAGCCCGGCATCTGAGGTCCCCACGCTGCACTGAACGAAGCAACGCGGGATGGCGAGCTACTCGGCGCCATCCCGCGTTGCCCCTCCGGATCGGCCGCGCCGTCCGGGTGGGTGACGGACGGAGACGTCATGCTCCAATACACCATCCGCCGCATCCTCTCGTCGATCCCGGTCCTGTTCGGGATCCTGCTGGTGACGTTCGCGCTGGCGCGCATGGTCCCCGGCGATCCGTGCACCTCGCTCTTGGGTGAGCACGCTACCGAGCGGGCCTGCACGGCCTTCATCGCCCGCTATGGGTTGGACCAACCCATCCTCACCCAGCTGGGGATCTTCCTGCGCGACGTGTTCAGCGGCGACCTGGGCGACTCGATCCGCTACCAGCGTCCGGTCATGCTGATGCTGGTCGAACGACTGCCGATGACGATCGAGCTGAGCCTGTCGGCGCTCAGCCTGGCAGTGATAGTCGGCATCCCGGCCGGGATCCTCGCCGCCATCAAACACAACACGAAGACGGATGTAGCCACGATGATCGTGGCCAACGTCGGTGTGTCGATGCCGGTTTTCTGGCTGGGCCTGATGCTGGCCTACGTGTTCGCCCTGCTGCTGCAGGACACGCCCTTCTGGCTGCCTCCTTCCGGCCGGCTGACGGCCGGCTTAAGCGCCGTGCCTTTCTACAAGGCGTTCGGATGGCAGATCGAGGAAGGCACCGGGCTGTTCAATTTCCTGGAGTTCTTCTCGAACTTATATATCTTCAACTCGATTCTGACCCGCAACTGGGAAGTGCTGTGGGACACGATCAAGCACCTGATCCTGCCCTCCCTGGCGCTGGGCACCATCCCCATGGCGGTCATCGCCCGCATGACCCGCTCCAGCCTTCTGGAGGTCCTCGGGCGGGAGTACATCCGCTCCGCCCGGGCCAAGGGCCTGCCCTATCGGACTGTGGTGGCCCGGCATGCGCTGCGCAACGCGCTGCTCCCAGTGGTCACCATCATCGGGCTGAATCTCGGCAGTCTGCTCGGCGGGGCGGTGCTGACCGAGACGATCTTCGGGTTGTCGGGCGTCGGCCGGGCGCTGTATGAAGCCATCACCGCGCGCGACTACCCGATCATCCAGGCGTTCACGCTGGCAATCGCCGTTGGCTACGTTCTGGTCAATCTGCTGGTGGATATCTCGTACACGTATCTGGATCCTCGGGTCCGGTTGGATTGAGGAGGCCCTCTTGACCACCGTCGACAGCGCACTGCCTCCCGGAGTCTCACTGGATGCCGAGCGTTTGAGCGGCAGGCCGGAGAGCCTGTGGCGCACGACCGCCCGGCGGCTCATGCGCCGGCGGTCGGCGGTGGTAGGCCTGACGCTGATGTCGCTTCTGGTGTTCATGGCGGTCTTCGCCCCCTGGATCGCCCCCTACGATCCGATCCAGGTTCTGACCGGGATCGAGGACGTCGAGCGCCGGGAGGCGCCCTGCATTCATCTGCTCGGGTGTCCGCGCGATCGCCCGCAGCACCTGCTGGGCATCGACGGCAACGTGAGGGATGAGTTCAGCCGGATCGTCTACGGCTCGCGCTTCTCGCTGATCATCGGTTTCACGACGGTCGGGTTCTCGATTGTGATCGGCACGGT
>DAIRVC010000179.1:4520-4887 GCA_036803025.1 Anaerolineales bacterium | reverse complement strand
GTCGATCCCGGCCGGTAACACTCCCGAGACCGGGGTATCGATCGAGATCCCCATCCAGACGGCGACCATCCCCGATGGGGCGAGCCGGCAGTTCCTGCTGCGCTTCAACTGGGAGGACACCGCCTGGGGAGACGGTTCGATGCTCTATTCGCTGGATCTGGCCTTCGAGGGCGGCTGTGCGCTCCAGACTGCCTGGTAGACGGCACCGACGCCTGGAGAGTCCGCTTCCCCTGGCAGTCCAAGAGTAGACCCCAGGCCGGAGACTCCGGCCTGGGGTGATCCCCGGCACATACTTCGACCTCGGGGCAACAGGGAGCCTGTCGACCTTCGGGCCAGGGGGAAGCCTGCGCGCCAGGCAGGTCAGTTG
>DAIRVC010000179.1:0-4510 GCA_036803025.1 Anaerolineales bacterium | reverse complement strand
GATCACCTGGATCGCTACGCAAGCGTCGAGGAGTATTACGCCGACAAGCAGAAGTATCCAGGCTCCCTGGAGGAGCTCGTGCCTAACTACCTGCGCCGAATTCCGCCCGATCCGATCACGAAGTCGGCGGACACCTGGGTCGAGGTCTTCGACCAGCCCGATGAGCCCGAACCCGGCCGAGATGATGAACGTGCCGATCGCGCCGCGCTTGACGCCCGCCTCCAAGACCGCCTGGTCCGGCTTGTCGGGATCGTAGTGGACGGTCACCTTGGATCCGATCGCGTACGGCTCCAGGAAGGCTTCGGCCTTCTTCCGGCTACTGTACGCTCGTGAGGCGCCGATCACGATGCGGCTCCCCTGGTATGGCGATCCCATCACAGAATAGGCGTAGGTGATCTCTGGATGGTACGACTCGCTCTGTTCGCCGCGATCGTCGACGCGGATGCGCGTCGCAGTAATCGACCCTTCAGTGGGTGTCCAGGCCGCGCTGGCCTGCGCGGTGCGGTAGTCGCGTACAGCAAAGAAGAAGAGCACCGCACCGATGACAAGGAAAAGAACGCCGACAAGGTATCCGGTCTGCATTGTGGCCTCCAGCCCCATCAGGGTCGGCGGACGGACTCGAGGGCCGCTAGGATAGGTCGTTCCAACGCCCAGCGATAGACGCGGCGGGAGGCCACACGCCGGCGTGCTATACTTGCCTGGATGTCCGCTGCCCCATACCCCCCGGGCCGCCGCTCTCCCTTCGTTCTCGCATTGACCGATGACCTGTTCCTCGTCCCTCGCCTGGAGGATACCGTCCGTCGTCTTGGCGGACGCCTGCAGACCGTCGGACGTCCGCAGGATCTGGGGTCCGAAGGAGAGCCCGCCGCGCGCCCGATTCCGCTCACCGAGCCGCTCGACGGCCCCGACGCCCACTTGATCCGCCGATTGGTCGACGACCGGCCGACGCTGCTCCTGGTCGACACTGCCTGCGTTGGCCTCCCCTGGGCGCGTTGGCTCCAGGTGATCAAGACGTCGGCCGCCACGCGGCGCATCCCGACAGCCGCCTTCGGGCCGCACGTAGAAAAGGAGAATCTGGAGAGGGCACGCGAGCTGGGCGCGGACTTCGTTCTGCCTCGCGGCCAACTGCAGGCCTGGCTTTTCCGATTCCTGAGCGAGGCTATCGATCGACGATCCTCGGCGGAGGCTGAACGCGATTGCGATCGAGCGCTGTCGGACGCGGCCCGGTCCGGGGTCGAGCTGGTCCGTGCCGGAGAGTACTTCGAGGCGCACGAGCTGTTGGAGCAGGCCTGGATGGCGGAAGCAGGGCGGGCCGGCGAGCTCTACCGCGCGCTGGTGCAGGTGTCGGTCCTATACCTGCACGTCACTCGCGAGAACTATCGCGGGGCGCGCAAGATGCTGCTGCGCGTGCGCCAGTGGTTGGATCCCCTGCCGGAAAGCTGCCGGGGGATCGATGTCGCCGCTCTGCGTCGTCAGCTGGAGGAAGTGCGGGTCGAGCTGGAGAGGCGCGGTCCGCGGGGAATCCCGCAGTTCGACCGCCGGCTGCTGCGGCCGATCCCGCTCGTCTCAGCCGAGGTGTGAGGCAGGCAAGGAGCAAGGGCATGCATATCGCGGTAGTCTCCATACGAGTCAAGCCCGAGGCGGTGAATGCGTTCCGTGAGGCGAGCATCGAGAATGCGCGCAACAGCCGCATGGAACCGGGGGTCGTGCGCTTCGATGTGCTTCAGGACAAGGACGATCCGACCGCGTTCGTGCTCTACGAGGTCTATCAGACGCCTGACGACCCGGCTCGGCATCGCGAGACCGCGCACTATCAGGCCTGGAACGCGGCCGTGGCGGACATGATGGCGGTGCCACGCACGCGCGCCTTCTACGCCAACGTCTCGCCGAGCGACGCCGAGTGGACGTGACCTCCATGGGCTTCGAGTTCGCAACGGCGGGGCGGATCGTCTTCGGTGACGGATCCGTTCGGCAGGTTGGCGCCCTGGCCGCGGCGCACGGGCGCCGAGCGCTGGTGGTGACCGGAAGGCGCACCGAAAGGGCCGCCGTGATCCTGGATTCGCTGCGGCAGGCCGGAGTCTCCGCCTCGACCTTCTCGGTGCAAGTGGAACCGTCTTTCGAGACGGCCCGCCAGGCCTGCCAGGCTGCGCGGAGCGACGGCTGCCAGCTCATCGTGGGTTTCGGAGGAGGCAGCCCGCTGGACACGGCCAAGACCGCCGCCGCCTTGCTGACCAACGGCGGCGATCCCTTGGACTACGCCGAGATCGTCGGCCTGGGCAAGGCCTTCACTCAGCCGTCCGCCCCGCTGCTGGCCATCCCGACCACGAGCGGGACGGGCAGCGAAGCGACCCGTAACACGGTCCTGGCCTCCCTCGAACATCGCGTCAAGGTCAGCCTGCGCAGCCCGTTTCTGCTGCCGGCCGTCGCGCTGGTCGACCCCGAGTTGACCCACACGCTGCCGCCCGAGCAGACCGCCCACACCGGCATGGACGCACTGACGCAGCTAATCGAGCCGTACCTCTCGACGCGCGCCAATCCGATCACGGACGGGCTGTGTGAAGAGGGTATCCGAAGGGTGGCGCGATCGCTGCGGCGCGCATGCCGCGACGGGCGGGATGCCGATGCCCGGCGGGACATGTCTCTGGCCAGCCTGTTCAGCGGGATGGCGTTGGCTAACGCCGGGCTGGGCGCGGTGCACGGCTTCGCCGGTCCCTTCGGCGGGATGCTACCGGGCGCCCCACACGGCGCCATCTGCGCCAGTCTGCTGGCCCCCGTGACAGAAGCCAACCTGCGCGCAGCAGCCGAGCAGGACCCCAGCGGCCGGACGCACGAGCGCTACGGCGCGGTCGCCCGCTTGCTGACCGGTCGGGCGCAAGCCGGGCCCGAGGATGCCGTCACCTGGCTGCGGGACTTGTGCCGCGACCTGGAGATCCCCAGGCTGCGGGCACTGGGACTTGTCGAAGAGGATATCCCCGGCCTGCTCGAGCGCACAGCCGCATCCAATTCGATGCGCACCAACCCGGTCAAGCTGAGCGCGGCGGAGTTGCAGCGCATCGTCGATCAGGCCCTGTGAGGCTGCCGATCACAGGCTTCGCCGGTACATGCGGTGGGTCTTGTAGAAATCGATCCCCAGATCGCGCATCTCGCGCTGCATGTTCTCGTTCTCCTGGCCGATCTGCACAATGTCGGCGTACGCGTAGCGGCCGGCCATCACGCTCTTGTACATCTCACTGAAGAGGATGGCCGTTCCTCCCAGCCCGCGGTACTTCTCGACGATCCCGGCGCCGTTGACATTGATCCAGCGGGTCCGCCGGAGCTCGATCAGCCAATCGAGCCAGCCGAAAGGCAGCAGGCGGCCTCGGCTGCGTTGGATGGCGGCCGAGATGTCGGGGTAGGCGAAAACGAAACCGACCATCTCGTCCCCTTTCATGACCACTTTGACCAGCAGCGGGTCGGCAAAGGCGAGCAATTGACGGGCGATGGTGCGGATCTCTTCGGGCGTCAGTGGGACGTTGCCAGGAGCGCCACTCAGGCTGTCGTTGTACAGGTCGCCCAACGCCGCCGCCAGCGCGCGCAGGTCCGAGCGGCGCCGGTATCGGGCGACATGCAGGCCGCGTCGGCGCTGGACCAGCTCGGCCAGCCGGTGGATCTTGTCCGGGAAGGCCGCCGTCCGGTCGAGGTATCCCGAGACGATGTCGCCGTCGGGCCGGAAGCGGGAGGCCTCGAACTGATCCGCGTAGTAGGGCAGGTTGTAAGGGATGCCCATGGCCGGCCGGTGCTCGAAACCGCGCACCAGCAGTCCCAGACCGTCCATGGCGGTGAAGCCTTTCGGGCCGACGACCGTATCCAGCCCGCGTCGGCGCGCCCAGTCGAAGCCGGCCTCGAACAGCCCTGTGGAGGCTTCCGTGTCGGGAGTGCATTCATACAGGAAAACGAACGCGGTCTTCTCGTTGTTGAACGAGTTGTAGTTGCGGTTGTCGAGCATCGCCACCCGGCCGACGACCTGCGGACCGCTGCGGGCCAGGAAGAACGCCGCCTGGGAGTGCCGAAAGTAGGGATTCCGCTTGCGGTCCAACATGCGGCTGGCATCGGTAGCGATAGGCGGCACCCACTGCGGCGTATCTCGATACAGCGTTTGGGGCAACGCCAGGAACGCGCGCGCATCCTGGCGGTTGTCTGTGTCGATTTCGACGACCTGCATGGGGTCACCTCGGCCTGCGAGGGCGAGTCTAGCAGACCCGCGCCGCGCGCTGCAACCGGGATGCGGTCAACTCCCCGCATGCTCGCCGATCAGGGTGGCGCCATCGGATCGTGTGGCGACGCAGCCGAGGCGCCGGCTCGGGCTGGGCGCACCCGGGGTATACTGGAGCAGGCGCATCTAGAGGTCACTTAGGGGAGAGTCAGGCATGATCAGTCTGCGTGAGACCGTCGACTCCGTCGATCGCCTGAGCGATTTGCTCAAGTCGTCCGCCGAGCTTCGGGCGGCGGTGCGCCATTCGCTGGACTACAT
>DAIRVC010000178.1:0-4938 GCA_036803025.1 Anaerolineales bacterium | reverse complement strand
CTGCTTCCGCGACCGCCGGCTGGTGCTGCCGGCGATCGTCGCCTGGTTCGTCGCGGCACTGGGGGGCGTTGAGTTCGTCGGTTACGCGTTTGGCGTGTGGCAATACGACGTGATCCCTGTCTGGCTCACGCTCGCTGCAATCGCACTGCTGATTCCGGGCGTGTTCATCGACCGCTTCGCCGGTCGGCTGCCGGCGCCTGAGGCTTGGGATCGGCTGCTGCCGGCCAGCTTCCGCGGGCGGCCCTGCGAATTGTCGAGCATCGTCAGCATGATGTCCGAGGCGGTCGCGTCGGGGTCGAGATGATACGTGTCCGGGAAGAGGAAGCCCTCGACGGTCGCGGGATCGGGAAGGAGCGCGGCGAAGGTGTAGGTCGTTGGGTGCGACTCCGTTGCCGCCAGGAAGTCCTCGGGGGCGACCGCCAGTCCGGAATCGGCCAGCGCGCCGGCGATCTCCTCGCGCCGCCAGCCTTCGGGGATGGTCAGCACCACCGCCGGGGGACGGGCTGATTGCAGCGTCTCGGCGATCTGGCGCAGCGTCATGTCGCCGCGCAATGTGTATGCGCCGGCTTCGATCGTTCGATCAAGGCCCAGGTAGCGCATGTAGGCGCGCAGCAGGATCGGATCGGCGACGACGCCGGCCGCCTCGAGGTCGGCGAAGACCGCAGAGGCGGACTGGCCGGGTGTGATCTCGACCTCGAGCGATTCGCCGGGAAGCCCGGCCGGCGTGTCGAGGGCATCCTGCCTGGCCAACAGGTAGACCGCCAGCAGGCTGGATTGGAATGGATCGAGGCCGGGCGCGGGCGGCCCGATCTCCTCGACCGCCCGGCTGGGCGTCCCCAGGGCGATCACACCGACCACCCAGACCGTGCCGCACACCAGGATGGCGAACAGCAGCAGGATCAGCGGTCGGACGAGGCTAGGTCGGTTTGCGGCCATCAAGGTACTCCTGCAGCAGGACGGCGGCGGCGCGCGCGTCCAGCGGCGTGTCCGGCGAGCCCAGGCCTTCAGCCGCCTGTGTCGTGCCGGTCTCATCGTAAGTCTCGACGGGCAGTGTCGTCAACCGGCGCAGGGCCTCGACCAATCGTACCGCTCGGCGCGCTTGATGTCCGATGCGGCCTTGGCCATCCAGGGCGAGACCGACAACGATCGACTCGGCACCGTGCTCGCGCGCCAGGTCGGCGATGGCCTGGGCGTCGCGCACGCGAGCGCTGTGCCGGATGACCGTCAGCGGGCGGGCGATCGTGCCGCTCGGGTCGCTCACGGCCACGCCCAGCCGCACCTCGCCAGGGTCAACCGCCAACACAAGGCTCACGGCGCGGACTCCCAGGAGGGCCGCACGCTGATGCGATAGGTTAGCAGCGGGAGCCTGTGAAGGAAAGACGGCTGCACGGAGATGCTGGCCGGCCGGCGAAGCCGGTAGTTCGCCGAGAGCCAGGCAGCGGCGTCATCCATCGAACGGCCGGCGATGTGCGCGGCGGCTTCGCCCGAATCGATCGTCGCCGCGGCCCGGCGGCGAGCCGTCACCTGGATGGTCGTCCGGCCGCTTCGGTCCGTGATCGGGCCGTTGTCCATGTCCAGTGAGAAGGAACCGGGCACGGTCGCCGTTCCGGGCATCTCCTGCTCGAGGGCGGCCAGCGCCGATGCCTCGACAGCGGCCTGTTCGTATACGAGCCCGGTCATCTGCAGATCGAGCGTCAGCGCCAACGTGTCCGCCGCATCACCCGGTGCGGCGTCATAGGCGCGCTGATACTCCTGCGCAACGCGCAGGCTTTGCCGGGCCAGGGACCGTCCGGGCTCCAGCTCTGCGGTCAGGGCTTGCGCAGCCTGCAGCTCGAGTTCGGCTTGCAGATCCCGAAATGTGCGTTGGAGGTCTGCCGCGGCCACGGCGGCGCGCGTCGTCTCGGATCCGCCGCTGGTCGGTTCGCTGTTGGAAACGGCGACCTGCAAGCCGAGGCTGCCCTCCACAGCCGCGATCGCCAGAGCCGGGACATTTCCGCTGCTGCCGGGAGCATCGGCCGCGATGGGGATTTCGAGCAAGGCGCCGACCTCGGCAGGCAGCCGAGCGTCGTCGGTGGTGACGAAGCGAGCGCTTCGCTCGCCCAGGGTGCGAACACCCGTGCCCGCCGGCAGGTCGACGGCCTGGGCGGTCAGGTTCGTGAAGGTGACGCGTCCACGGGCCAGACCGTCCGGCACGCGGGCTGTGCCGCTGGTGGGGAGGCGCAGGCTGCCTGTGACGCGAACGCTGCGCCATTCCGCAGGGACGGTGAGTTCCCCAGGGGGGCCTTCGGCCGAGATCAGGATCTCGAGCTGTCTGCTCTGGACGACGACGAGCGGATCGAGGGTCACCTGAGCCGCGGGCAGCGTCGCCACCAATGCTGTCGCCAGGGCGAACAGCGCCACGGAGAAGGCGACGATGCGCCATAACCGTGCGGCCGGAGAGGGCCATGGGGAAAGACGGGGAGCAGGGCGCAGGTCACGCAGGCTGGCGGGGGCAGGCGCCCGGCGCAGGGTCTGCGGCGCGGCCGAGCCGCGCCGGCGCCAGTCGCGTTCCGGCATCTCCTCAGCCGAATCGAAGACGGGGATGTTCAGCGAGCGCGCCGCTTCACGGAGCAGGGGATCGTGCGTGACCAATCCGACCTGGACGGCGCGGTTGCGGGCGCGGCGCTGCACCAGGGCCAGGTCGAGGCGCGTCCGCAGCGGGGAACCATCGACCGGGCAGACCAGGACGACACGGTTGGCCTGGACCCACCCAAGGCGATCGAGGACCGTGTTGCGGTCATCGTGCGTCTCGAGCGTGAGAATCTGGACCTTCACGGCTGGGGGATCGGCTGCATGGGGCCCGTGCGGCCGGTGTGGCTCATGTCGCCTTCAGGCGGCTCTCGATCCACTGGCTGGCTGCCTGCAATGCCTCGGGGAGCCGGGAGGCGTCTTTGCCGCCGGCCTGGCCGAGCGTCGGTTTCCCGCCGCCGCCGCCGCCGAGGATCTTGGCCAGCTCCTTGGCCAGTTCGCCGGCGTTCAGGCCGCGCGCGACCAGATCTGGACTGACGGCGGTGACCATGATCGCCTGGCCGCCGCTCTCGCTCCCGAAGACCGCCACGCCGCGCAGGCTGCCTTTGGTGAACGGGTCGACCTGGCTGCGCAGAGTGGCCGCGTCGGCATCGGGAATCAGCTGCGTCTTGACAACATAGTCGCCGATGCGGGATTCGTCGGCCAAGCTGACGAGGTGTGCGGCGACCTTCTCTTTGAGGCGTGCGGTCTCTCGCTGCAGGCCGTCCTTCTCGGCCAGCAGCGCCTCGAGCCGTTCGCCGATCCGATCCGGCGGTGCGCCCAGGAGATCCGCGACGCGCTTCACCGATGCCAGGCGGGCCTGGATCAGGGTCAGTGCGCCGCGACCGGTGACCGCCTCGATGCGGCGTACGCCGGCGGCGACGCTGCCCTCACTCAGGATGATGAACGTGCCGATGACGCCGGTCTCGGGGACGTGCGTCCCGCCGCACAATTCGTAGGAGACGCGCGGCTGGGCCCCGATGCTGACGGTGCGCACCGACTCGCCGTAGGTCTCTCCAAACAGGGCCATGGCGCCTTCGGCGACCGCTTGTTCGCGAGCCTTCTCGCGCACCAGCAGCTCGTAGTTGTCCAGGATGGCCTCGTTCACCATCGCCTCGACGCGCTCGAGCTGGGCGGGGGTCATCGCCTCGGGGTGCGTGAAGTCGAAGCGCAGCCGATCGGGGGCGACGAGGGATCCGGCCTGGCGGACGTGCTCGCCGAGCACGCTGCGCAGGCTGGCGTGCAGCAGGTGGGTGGCGGTGTGGTTGCGCATGATGTCCCAACGCCGGCCGGCGGCCACCGCCGCCAGGGCCCGATCACCGCTGCGCGGCCGGCCGCGCACGACCCGGCCGACGTGCACGATCATCCCCGCCGCCGGCCGGCGCACGTCCTCGACGGCGATCTCCCATCGTGGCTCACCGACCGAGACAATCGTGCCCGCGTCGGCGACCTGTCCGCCGGACTCGAGGTAGAACGAAGTACTCGGCAGGACGACGGCGACCTCTTCCCCCGGCGCAGCCTGGTCGGTCGGCTGTCCGTCGCGGACGATGGCCAGGACAGTCGCCTCGGTCTCCAGCGGTCCGTACGGATCGTACTCGACGCCCTGCGGGCCGAGTCCGCCCGACTGGCGCAGCGATTCGAAGAGCGTGCGGAAGGCGTCCACGCCTTCGCCGCCGAGCTCCCCCAGCGCCTGCCCGGCCCCGGAGGCCAGGCGGTGTGAATCCATGGCGGCGTGGAAGCCGGGCTCCTCCACCTGGGCGCCCTGTTCGCGGGCGATATCGCGCGTCAGCTCGAGGGGAAGACCATAGGTGGCGTACAGGTCGAAGGCGCTCTCACCCGGAAGGATCCTGGCGGCGGGCGCATCCGGCAGCACCGCCAGCATGCCCATCAGGTGGGCGACGCCGGTATCGACCGTACGCTGGAAGCGCCGCTCCTCGTCGGTGATCGTGCGCAGCACCGCGGCACGATTGCGCTGGATCTCGGGGTAGGCCTCGGCGTACTCGTCGATGACCGCTTCGGCCACCCGGGCCAGGAATGGCTCGCTGAATCCGGCCTGGCCGCCGAAGCGGCTGGCGCGACGAATGACCATACGGGTGACGTAGTTGCGGCCGGTGTTTCCAGGCACGACCCCGTCGCTGATCAGGAATGAGGCCGCGCGGACGTGGTCGGCGATGACGCGATAGGCGGTCAGGTGGGCGGCGCGCTCGGCATCGCTGTGGCCGGCCAGCGACTGGATGCGCGCCATGATCGGCAGGAACAGGTCGGTCGCGTAAGAGTTGTCGACGCCCTGGATGATCATCGTCAGGCGTTCCATGCCCATGCCGGTGTCGACGCCCGGTGCCGGGAGCGGAACGCGGCTCCCGTCGGCGGCCTGGTTGAACTGCATGAAGA
>DAIRVC010000177.1:0-4974 GCA_036803025.1 Anaerolineales bacterium | reverse complement strand
ATCTACCTCTGCGCCGCCCACAGGCCCCGGTCCCCGACCCCTCCATCGAAGGTTACGCCTTCGCCATCGACAGCCTGGCAGGCGGCGGCATCGGTGCGGCCGCCGCCCCCGACCGCTCGGGCAGAGCCGGCATCGCCGCAGGAGTTGTCGCCGCGCTGCTGGTCGCAGGCGTCGTCATCATCCCCCGTACACGGCGCCGAAGGCCCGCCCCGCCTCGGACCGCACCGGCTCGCGTTGAGCCGGCGGGCAAGTCATCCGAAGCCGCCCACATCGCCGATCGCCCCGGACATCGGCCGCAATCCGCATCCCTGGCAGAGTACCGGGCCGTGTTCACGGCCGAGGACGGAGCAAGTGGTTCGGCCTTCGCGATCGAGGGCCCGACGGGCGAATTCCTTGGCGAGTGCGGTGTCGCCTCTACTGATCTCTTGGCCGCGGATCCTGCCCTGCCGGCGCCCGCCCTCGACGTCTGGCTGTTCGACAAGCATGGGCTTCAGACGGTCAACGCTTTCGTCATCCCGCCCGGTCTTGCCCAGGATGCTGAGCTGAAGCGTCGCCTGGCGCGCCGTGGCCAGGTGCACGCGGCACAGGCCGGGCTGCGTTTCAATCTCGAGAGTCAGAGACTGCGACTCGACGCCTGCCTGGACCGGGTGGAGGTCGCCGCGCCCTCACCCGGTGGGCAAGGCGGCATCCGCCGCGCCGAGCTGCAATTCGAAGTGCGGGATCGTCCCCCGCGCGACGGCTGAGCGCGGCCGCGGCGAGCTGCATGTTAGAATCGGGGGATGCGCGCGCCGCCGGTCTACCTCGATTACGCCGCCACTACCCCGCTCGACCCTCGCGTCCTGGAGGCGATGCTCCCGCACTTCTCGACGGAGTTCGGCAACCCCTCCTCAATACACCGCTGGGGACAACACGCTGAGGCGGCCGTCGAGCGCGCGCGCGAGACGATCGCCGCATTTCTGCACGCCTCGCCGTCCGAGATCCTGTTCACCTCGGGCGGCTCCGAGAGCGACAATCTGGCGCTGCGCGGCGCCGCCTTCGCTCAGCGCCGCATGCGGGAGGCCAATCACATCCTGACGACGCCCGTCGAACACCCTGCCGTGTTGCGGACCGCGCGTTCGTTGGCCGGCGAGCACGGCTTCGAGCTGGAGCTGCTGCCGGTAGACTCGACCGGAATGGTCGATCCTCAGGCCCTGCGCCGGCTCATTCGCAAGGACACGGCCGTCGTCTCCATCATCTTCGCCAACAACGAGATCGGCACCATCCAGCCGGTGGCACAGCTCGGCGCCGTATGCCGCGAGGCCGGCGTGGCGTTCCACACCGACGCGGTCCAGGCAGCCGCCCATCTGCCCATCGACGTCGCCCATTTGAATGTCGACCTGCTGGCGCTTGGGGCCCACAAGCTCTACGGGCCCAAAGGCATCGGCCTCCTGTTCGTGCGGGACGGCTTGTCGATAGACCCGCTACTGACCGGCGGCGGCCAGGAACGCGGTCTGCGCGCCGGCACCCATAACGTTCCCTTGATCGTCGGACTGGCCGAAGCCATGCGCATCGTCCAGGCTGAGCGGGATTCCCACTCTCGGGCACACGCCCTTCTGCGCGATGCGCTGATCGAACGCGTTCTCGCCCTTGTGCCCGAGGCACGGCTCACGGGCCACCCGACTGAGCGACTTCCCAACCATGCCTCTTTCGTCTTCCGCGGCGTCGACGGCAACAGCCTGCTGGCGGCGCTCGATATCGCCGGTTTCGGCTGCTCATCCGGCTCGGCTTGCCGCACCGGCGATCCCGAGCCCTCGGATGTCGTCCTGGCATTGGGCTTGCCGCGCGACTGGGCCCTGGGGTCGCTGCGTGTCACCGTCGGGCGCCCGACTGTGTCGGCGGATGTCGAACGACTGGGCGCAGCGCTTCCCGCCATCGTCGAGAGCCTTCGCCGCCCGGGAGGCTCGACCGCGTGAGCGTACCGGTTCGAGTCGCCGTGGCCATGAGCGGCGGCGTCGACAGCTCTGTGGCCGCCGCGCTTCTCACCGACCAGGGCTTCGAAGTTATCGGGTTGATGCTGCGACTCTGGTCCCCGGACTCACCCGACGCCGCCGCCAATCGCTGCTGCTCGCCGAAAGACATCGCTGACGCCCGAGCCGTCGCCGCACGCCTGGGCATCCCCTTCTTCGTCCTGGACGCGCAAACGCCGTTTCGGACGGCAGTTGTGGACAGCCTCATACGTGGCTATGCGAATGGCGCCACGCCCAACCCGTGCATCGCCTGCAATCGGGAGATCCGCTGGGGTACGCTCCTCCAATACGCTCTGACCATGCAGGCGCGCTACCTGGCTACCGGACACTACGCGCGCCTGCGCCACGAGGGCGGCCGGCCGGTCCTCCTGCGTGCCGCCGACCGCGCCAAAGACCAATCCTACGTGCTCTCAGCCCTCACCCCAGAGCAACTGGCACACGCCCTCTTCCCCTTGGGCGAGCTGTCCAAAACCCAGGTACGGGAAATCGCCCGCCAGCGCGCCCTGCCGGTCGCCGATCGGCCCGAAAGCCAGGACCTGTGCTTTCTGGGCGGAGGCGACTATCGGGACTTCCTGCGTCGCGAAGTCCCCGACATCAACCGGCCCGGAGAGATCGTCGACCCCCAGGGCAACCGTTTGGGATCGCACCTGGGGCTGTACAATTACACGATCGGTCAGCGGAAGGGCATCGGCGTCCCTTCTCGCGAGCCTCTCTACGTCATCGAGAAGGACGCCCTCCGCAATCGGCTGGTTGTCGGACCGAAGGAGGCTCTCGGCCGGCGACGGTTCAGCCTGGCGTGCGTGAATTGGATCGCCGGTGCGCCACCGGCGCCGGAGGTCGACATCCTGGTGCGCGTGCGCTACAGGGCGGCTGAGGTGCCTGCCCGGCTCGAGTGGATGGGCGGCGGACGGGTGGACGTGGAGACGGCCCAATCTCTCTCGGATATCACGCCGGGCCAGCAGGCCGTGTTCTACACCGGCGAGGTCTGCCTCGGAGGAGGCGTGATCGTCGCATGACACTTCAGGGTCTTCTGCTCGGTCTTCTGATTGCCGCCGCCTGCGGACTGCTCTACCACCTGATACGCGGCGGCCCCCTGCGACGCATGGCCGCCTTCGTCGTGACGGCCTGCCTCTCGTTCTTCAGCGGCCACTTCGTCGGCGGCTGGGTCGGCCTGACCGCACCCCGCCTGGGTACGCTCAACCTCCTGCCGGCGTTGGTCGCGACCGCCCTGGGCTTGATCGGCACAGACTTCCTGGCGCGCGCCGGAGAAGCCGCCACCGACGGCGGCCTTCCGCGCAACCCCGCTGATGAGGACGACTGAAGGCCCTGTGCTATAATCGACGTACGATGAGCGAAGCTCCCACCGGCTTCCCTGAACCTGCCCCCTCCAAACCGGACCCGGCGTCGACACGCCGCGAGCGCCTACTTCTCATCGCCGCTGCAATCCTGCTCGTCGCGCTGGTCGTCGGCCTCGGCTTCGCCGTCTCGGCCATGCTCGGGCATCCGCAGCAGACGGAGACCATTCGGGACATCTTCCTCATCTTCATGGCGCTGGAGACGCTTATCATCGGTCTGGCGCTGATCGTCCTGATCCTTCAAATCGCCCGGCTTACGAATCTGCTCCAGAACGAGATCCGGCCGATCCTCGAGTCGACGCAGGAGACGCTCAGCACGCTGCGCGGCACCACTCGATTCCTGAGCGACAACCTCGTCGAGCCGGTCGTCAAAGCCAACAGCACCATGGCGGCGGTACGGCGCGGCATCGATTTGATCCGCGGCGGGCGGCGCAGATAGCCACGCCGGCCGGCGCCGCTCGGAGAGTCCAAAAGGAGGCAGCCAAATGGCGGAACGAGACAGCGATCTGGGGTCTTTCATCACCGGTTTCTTCATCGGAGGTCTGGTTGGCGCGGCCGTCGCGCTCCTGTTCGCCCCGCAGTCGGGCGAGGAGACGCGCACGATGATCCGCGATAAGGGCATCGAGCTGCGCGACCAGGCTACGGAAAAGTCGACTGAGCTGCGCGCCCGGGCGGAGCAGCTGGCCCGCGACGCACGCACGCGCGCCGAGGAGCTCCAGCGCCAGGGTCAGGTGATCCTGGAGGACCAGCGCGCCCGTCTCGAGGATGCCGTCGAAGCCGGCAAGAAGGCGGTCCGCCGCCGCAAGCCGGGCGAGGGCGACGAGCCTGCCGAGGCCTGAGCACCAACCCGCCGTCTGAATCGAGCGGACCTCCCTGCGGCTTCGGCCGAGGGAGGTCCTTGATTCCTGCACCCGCGCGCCGCTCAGGCGCGCGCCGCCGCGGCGAGTTCGGCCATCGCCTCCGGAAGCGCATCGACGACGTCGCCGGCCATGACGCTGGCACTTGTACCCAGCGCCGCCGCGGCCAGCTCTCCTGCACGTCCATGGACGAAAGCGCCCAGCGCAGCCGCTTCGAATGCCGGGCACCCTTGGGCCAGGAAGCCGACGATCGCCCCGGCCAAGACGTCGCCGGTCCCGGCCCGCGCCAGGGCCGGCGTGGCAAACGGCATCACCACCGCCCGGCCACCCGGAGCCGCCACCACCGTAAAGGCGCCTTTGAGCACCACCACATGCCCCCAGGTGTCGGCCCAGCGGCGCGCGGTGCCGATCCGGTCGGATTGAATGTCGGGCACCGCGACCCCGGTCAACACGGACATCTCCCCAGGATGCGGCGTCAACACGGCAGGGGCTGCCAGACGGGCCGGCCAGTCCTCGACCTTCACCAGGAGCTTAAGGCCGTCGGCGTCGACCACGGTCGGCGGGAGGTGCTGCCCGGGCCGTCCGGCCTCGCCTTCGGACGGAACAAAACCGATGCGGCCGCGATGGCTGACCTCCGCCGCACCTAACAGCCGCGCCAGGAAGGCCGCCGTGGCCGGATCTTGTCCGAAGCCGGGTCCCAGAAGCAAGGCCTCAGTCGCGCCCAGTTCCTCGTGGAGCACGTCAGCCGCGGCGCCG
>DAIRVC010000176.1:0-5018 GCA_036803025.1 Anaerolineales bacterium | reverse complement strand
CCCGAGGAGCAGGAACGGGACGAGTGCGAGACGGCGGATGATGTAGTTGAGCATACCGGCCCCCGGTCGGGGAACAGGGGTGCAGGGCGCTCCGCCCTGCACCCCTGTTCTGTTTGAGCAGCTCTACTGCTTAGTGTAGGCGTAGTAGTAGAAGCCGGAGTAGACGGGGTTGTAGTAGTACCCCTGGACCCAACGCTGCTCGTAGTGCCGGCCGGTGGCGATCGGCAGCCGGATGGCGACCATGTTGTCGTAGTCCATCTGGGTCAGCTGCTGATAGATGTCCGCGCGTACCTCGCGATCGACCTCGGCGACGCCTTGATTGACCAGCGCGGTCATCTCGGTCATCATTTCCTCGGGCAGGCGCTGGCGGATGGCGTAGGTGCCCACCAGGATCGGCCTGGCCCAGCTGTGCGGATCGTGGAAGTCCTCCTGCCATCCGCTGACGAAGACCGGAACGCGGCTGGCGCGGATGCTGCCCAGCAAGGTCGGCCAGGGCAAGCCGATGATCTCGATCTGATAGCGCTCATCGATCTCGGCGAAAGTCGTCTGCAGGATCTCGGCCACCGTCCGGCGGGTCACGTTGCCGGTGTTGTAGCCGATCTGCAGGCGGAAGCCGTTCTCCGCCACCGCGCCGTCCCAGGCCAGCTCGATCTCCGCCTGGCATTGATCCTGGTCGAAGGTGAAGTGCGGCCCTTCCGGGTCCCAGCCGATCGTGCCGGGGACCAGGTAGCCGACGGCCGGGACACCCTCGCCCACGAGCGCCTCGTCGATGAAGGCGTCGTAGTCGAAGCAGTACTCGAAGGCGCGGCGGACGTGCTCATCCGAGAAGAAGTCTGCCGGGATGCCGTTGCCGTCCAGCTGGCCGCTGCCCAGGTAGGGATTGCCACCCTCGGTCTCGATGTCGAAAACGAAGTAGACGTCCTCGCGGAACACGCCCGGGTAGCCGATGAACAAGCGCAGCGGGCCGTTCGGATTCTCGGTCGGGGCGCAGTCGAAGCCGGCGGTCTCGGCGTTGTAGGCGCAGCGCTCGCCGACCATCGGGTCGATCTGGGCCACATTGGCGCGCGGCACGTAGCCGAAATCGGCATCGCCGGCCTGGATCATGGCGAAGCGCGTGCCCCACTCGTCCACCGAGCGGATCAAAATCCGCTCCAGCGCCGCCGGGCCGGACGGACCGCCCTCCCACATCGGCTCGGTGCGCCAGTAGTTGTCGTAGCGGGTAAGCACGATTTCCTCGCCGTGCGTCCAGTGGTCGAGGACGTATGGACCGGTGCCGTTCTCGATCTCGCGCAGCGGGGTGTTGCTCGAATCCACCCCGTAGAAGTTCTGCCAGGTGGCGCAGTCGCCGTCCCAGGTTCCGTTCTCGATCGCCCAGGCCTTCTCGGTGATGGATCCCCAGGTCTGGGCGATGGTGTCCAGGAACGGGCCCCAGGGCTGGGCCAGGTGGAAGCTGACGGTGCCGTCGCCGTTGTCGACGATCACCTGCTGAACGCGTTCGCAGGCGGCCAGCAGCGCCGCCGGATCGGCGGCGGCCAGCCCGGCGACATCGTCATCCAGCGTGCCGGTTGGATCGACTAGTTCGGCGATGTCGGAGATGCCGACGCCGAAGAGCGGCTCGGTGAGCAGGAACTGCGGCGACCAGGTGCCGCCCTGCAGCAGGCCGCGCTGGAAGGTGTAGACGACGTCCTCCGGCGTCAGCGCGCTGCCGCTGTGGAAGGTCACGCCCTCGCGGATGGTGAAGGTGTAAGTCAGGCCGTCATCGGAGAGCGTCCACTCGCTGGCCAGCTGCGGGATGAACACGTTCGGCTTCTCGCGCTCGAAGAACACCAGGGTCTCGTAGGTGTTCTGCAGGATCTCGCCGCCGGCGGTCTCGTAGTTCCAGGCCGGATCGAAGGTGTCCGGCTCGCCGATCGTGACCAGGGTGAATGTCGTCGGGTCGGCAGAGTTGAAGATCAGCGGCGCGGGCGTCGGGGTGACGACGATCGGGGTGCCTTCAACGATGATGGTCTGAACGGCGCCTCCGCCGCCGCAGGCCGCCAGCAGCAGGCTGGCGATCAGGACCGCGGCGACCCCCGTGAGCCGGTGCGCTATGTGGGCCTTCATTCCTTTCCTCCTTGAGTTTCTTGCCTTGCCTGATCCGTCGTGCCAAACGTGTTCTCGGCTGGGCGCTGACCTCCTCTCATCGATCGGGACTGCCAACATGGCCGGGAGACGGTCTCCCTGCCAGCATGGTCATCGACCGAGGAGACCTCCTCCCCGCGGCCGGGCTGCTCGCACCAGCACGCGGGGAGGGGTGAACGAAGGAATCCAGAGGTTCGCAGACAGAACCCGGCTCCGCTGGGACCAGCAACGGAGTAAGGAGGAGAGGATGCCTTCGCGTCTCCTGTTCAAGCCCGAGCCGTTCGCGTGGAGATCGCAGCCTTCTCCCGGCTCACGGCGCGGGACCGTCCGACAGTGTTCAGGCGCGCCGAAGAGGAGCCCGGCGCAGGATGGGCCTGCCGATTCGAATGCATTCACCGATGAAGGGCTGCGCGTCCCCCCCAATGGAGACGGCTACATTTTCCGGAGGGACTACCATCGGTTCGGCGAGGCAGTTCAAGCGGCGCAAGGCTGTTGGCCTGGCGGAGTGTGCCGGGCCAGAACTCACGGCCGCGCACGCCGGTGCAGGCAGGGTCGGGCAGTCCCAATGGCTCATTGCCGGATGGGCGCGCGCCGGGCTAGAATGCGGGGAAATCTCCGGGCCTGGGGAAGTGCCCCGGCAGGATGCGCTCATGCAGACTGGCAGGCGATGGGTCCTGATCGCACAGATCGTCCTGGTGGCGGGGCTGACCGCGCTGGCAAGCGGCTGCGCCGGCGTGGCGGCTCTGTTCGCCACGCCGACACCCACACCGACCTCGACCCCGACGGTGACCTCCACGCCGACCGAAACGCCGACGCCGACGAGCACCCCCACGGCCACCCTCACGCCGACACCGACCGAGACGCCGACCATCACGCCGACGCCGACGTTTACCCCGACCCCGACTTTCGACTTCCCGGATATCACGGTGTCGGTCGAACAGGCGCACTGCCGCTTCGGACCGGGGACGGCATATCTGCACGCCTTCACGGTCTACCAGGGCCAGCACGCCGAAGTGCACGGCCGCAATGATTGGAGCACCTGGCTGTGGGTGCTGTTCGACGGAGAACCGCGTCATTGCTGGGTGGCCGCCTCGGTCACGCAGATCGACGGCGACATCCGCACCATCGCCGTGGCACAGACGCGCCTGCCGCAGTCGACGCTCTACGGGCCGCCGACGGGAGTGCGCGCCGCCCGGCAAGGCGACCAGGTGCTCGTCTCCTGGGAGCCGGTGTGGATGACCGAGGACGACTACCGCGGCTACATGATCGAGGCCTACGTCTGCCAGGACGGAGCGTACTTCATGATGGCGCTGGCCATCGACGGCACTTCAGCCACCATCACCGACCAGCCCGGCTGCTCCCAGGCATCGAGCGGACGTCTGTACACCGTCGAGAAGCACGGCTACACCGCCTTCGTCCCGATCCCCTGGCCCTAGACGGCGCCACGGGCGCCTGACAACCTCAAGCATCTCGTCCCCCTGAATTCTGTGCGCGGCTTCCGCACGCCGGATGCACGCGTTCATCACACCCGGCCGGTAAGGTCGTAAGGGATTTCGCGAGTGCGGGAGCGTGGATATGAATGCGAGTGGGATCTCGACACAAACGCGCAACAACCGGCTGATCGACACCGGCCTGCCGACGCGATTCACTCGCGCGTGTGGTAGCTGCCCGTGACGACCCACTTGTAAGTGGTCAGCTCGCGCAGCCCCATGGGACCGCGAGCGTGCAGCCTCTGCGTGGAGACGGCTACCTCGGCCCCCAGGCCGAATTGCCCGCCGTCGGTGAAGCGCGTGCTGGCGTTGACATACACAACGGCCGAGTCGACCTCGGCCACGAACTGCCGGGCGTGGGCCGCCTCGCCGGTCAGGATCCCGTCCGAGTGGTGTGTGCCGTGCTCGGCAATGTGGGCCATGGCCTCTTCCAGCGACTCGACCACCTTCAGCCCGAGGACGAGCGAAAGCCATTCCGTATCGAAATCCTCGGGCCCGGCCGCACGGACCGGCTGGGGCAGCGCGCCGTCGCCCGCCGCGGTCTGCTCGAGGAAGGAGACGGCCCTGGCGTCGGCGCGGAAGGTGACCCCCTCCGGGGCCAATTGGTCCACCAGCGTCGGAAGGAGGCTGCCGGCGACCGCCCGATGGACCAGGACGGTGTCGAGCGCGTTGCACACCGTCGGCCGCTGGGTCTTGGCGTTGCATATCACCCGCAGCGCCGCCTGCAGGTCGGCCGACTCGTCGACGAACAGGTGACAGATGCCGATTCCGCCGGTCACGACGGGGATCGTGCTGTGTTGCCGACAGAACTCGTGCAGGGCATTGCCGCCGCGTGGGATGACCAGGTCGACGTACTCGTGCAGGTGCAGCAGTTCGGTGAGGCGTGCCCGGTCGGGATCGTCGATGAACTGCAGCGCATCGAACGGGAGGCCGACTTGAGCCAGTCCGGCGTGGACCGCTTCGACCAGCGCGCCATTTGAGTGAACGGCCTCGCTGCCGCCGCGCAGGATGGCGGCGTTGCCGGTCTTGATCGCCAGCCCGGCCACATCGACGGTGACGTTGGGCCGCGACTCGTAGATGACGGCCAGGACGCCCAGCGGCACGCGCTGCTTGTGGAGCTGCAGACCGTTGGGGAGCGTCGCGGCCTCGTAGGTCTCGCCCACGGGATCGGTCAGTTCGCTCAGGCCGCGCACATCCGAGGCGATGGCTTCCAGCCTGGCCCGGTTGAGGGTCAGGCGATCGACGAGGGCCGCGCTCAGGCCGGCTTGCTCGGCGCGTTCGAGATCTTGCGCGTTGGCCTCGAGGATACGCGGCCGGGCTTCGACGAGCGAGTCGGCGATGCCGTGCAGCCCCTGATTCTCGGTGTCGCCCGCAGCTTTGGCCAAGCGGCCGGCGGCGGCGCGGGCG
>DAIRVC010000175.1:0-5084 GCA_036803025.1 Anaerolineales bacterium | reverse complement strand
GCACCGAGGGCTCGGCCGGAGTCCCGGTCTGCCCCAGCACGCGGCGCAGCAGCGGCACGACAAAGACGCGCGCGATGACCAAGGCGCTGACCGGGTTGCCCGGCAGGCCGACCACGGGGATGTTGCCGCAGACCGCCAGGATGGTCGGCTTCCCCGGCTTGATCGCCACGCCATGGACGACGACCCCCGGCGGGCCGAGCTGCCCGATGACGCGCGCGGTCAGGTCGCGCGCGCTGACGGAAGAGCCGGCCGTGATGAGAACGACGTCGCTGTCGGCGTGGGCCTCGCGGGCTGCGGCCAGGAGCGCCTCGTACCGATCGGGCAGGATCCCTTGCGTGGCCGGTTCTCCTCCCGACGCTTCGACCAGGGCCGCCAGGGTGTAGCTGTTGACGTCGCGGACCTGGCCCGGAGACGGAGTCGCGTCTGGAGGAATCACCTCGTCACCGGTCGACAGAATCGTCACACGCGGACGGGCGGCGACCGTGACCTGACGGATGCCCAGGGCCATCATGCCGCCGATCTCCTGCGGACGGACTCGCTGTCCGGCCTGGAGCACGATCTGGCCGGCCTGGACGTCTTCGCCGATCGGGATGACGTTCTGCCCGACTGCCATCGGGCGCAGGATTTCGACCTCGTCGGCGCGGACCGCCTGCGTGTCTTCGACCATCACGACGGCGTCGGCCCCTTCTGGCAGCATTCCGCCCGTATGCACCAGCGCCGCTTGCGCCTTGCCCAGGCGGATCTCCGGCGCCCGTCCCATCGGCACCTCGCCGGCCAGCGTCAGGTAGGCGGGCAGGGAGGGGCCGGCGCCGTAGGTGTCGGCCGCGCGCACCGCATAGCCGTCGACGGTGGAGCGGGGGAAGGCCGGCAACGGCTCCGGCGCGGTCGCGTGGGCAGCCAGGATGCGCCCCAGCGCGGCCTGAGCGGGGAGGACCTCTGTGCGGACGGGGCCAGCTGCCGGGAGGTAGGACAACCAACGATCCAGCGCTTCACTCGGGGGGAGCAGGCTGAGGAATTCGGGCATCGTCAACCAGCCAGCACGTAACCGATGAGCTCCAAATAGGCCGTCAGCGCGAACAGCGCCATGCCGCCGGCCGTCAGCGAGCGCCACTGGGGGCGGAAACCCTGCCGCAGGCGGTGCATTTGCCACACCTGAGCCACGGCCAACGGCAGCGCGATGACCGCCCCGCCCGCAACCCGCTGCGGCAGCCCGTTCAGCGCCGCAAACAGCATGCTGGCCACCGCGAAGCCGATGGCGGCGTCATGCAGGCGCATGGCCGCTCGCCAGCCCAGGCGAACCATCAGGGTACGCTTGCCAAGGCGGGAATCCGATTCATAGTCGGGCGTCTCGAAGGACAGGATCATGGCGAAGTGCAATGCAACCAGAGGAGCGGTGCTGAGAACAAGAAGCCAGCTCACGCTCCCGGAATGAAGGCTTTCGGCGAAGGCCGGCACCAGCGCGGCGACGACCAACGACGTGGTCACCTCCCCGTAGCCGGAGCGTGCCAGGCGCAGGGGCGGGGCGCTGTAGAAGTAGGCGCCCAGGAAGATGAGCGCCAGGGTCAGCCAGCTGGACGCCCCGGGCATGCCTTCCAGGGCCAACAGAGAGGTGAACACCGCCGCGAGGGCCAGACAGATCAGGGCGGCGTTCAGCGCCGTTCGGCGCGGCAGCCCATCGGCGCCCAGGGCGCCGCTGCCGCCGGTCAGCCACGTCCGCTCGTTGTTCGCCGAGTCGATCTCGGCATCCTCGTACTCATTCAAGTAGTGTGTCATCAACTGCAGCGCAGTAATGACACCCTGGCCTAGAAGCAGCAGGCGCGGCTGGAGCACGTGTCCGTTGTAGCGGGCGATCGCCGCGCCAAGCGCGAACACCAAGAGGCCGCCGACCAAGAAGAGCGGCCGGCTGAGGCGGACGAACAGCCACACGCGGCGCCAGGCGGACATCAGGTGCTGTCCCACGGAAGCGTAATCGCCTGTCCGCCTTCGGGGTCGTCGTCGGCGTGTGTGCAGACTCGCAGCAACAGCGCCGGACCGCCCAGTGCGCGTACACCGAACCCCACGCCGAAGGGCGCCAGGACCTGGGTCGGGGTGCGGGCCTGATGGTCGTGGCGCTGCCCGCGGCTGGGTGACCCGTCGCGCTGGTCGAGCCAGCGGAAGATGACCTCGCCCTCCAGCAGCGTCCAGACTTCGTCGGCGATGCTGCGCAGGCGCAGGGCCGCCGCGGCTTGCGGATCGACGCGGACGACCTCCGCCGATCCGAAACGCCGTAGCAGATGATCGGTATCGCGCAGCCCAATCCAGCGCCTGCGGCCGTCTTCATGCACCGATTCGATCTCACGGATGCACAGGTCGGGGATTTCGCGCATCATCGATCCGCCTGGCCGGACGAAGCAGCGCCGGATTGAGAGTCGGCCTGAAGCGCTCGGCGCACGTCGCGCAGGTGCAGCATGGTGTGTCGGTAGATGAGCTGGAGCATATCGCCGAGCTGGGTGTCGCCGAACCAGGGATGCCAGCCGGGCCGCCGAAGGTCCTCCTCGGTGAGCTCAGCCACCAGGGACAGGGTGTCGCTCCGGGCACGATCGAACTCGCGGCGCAGATCCTCGCGGCTCACCTGGGCCAGCGCCGAGACCTCGCGGGCATTGAACGCGTCGATGTCGAAATCACGCGACGGTCCTGAGCCGCCGTGCAGCGCCTCGCGCAGATAGTGGACGAAGGTGCGCTCGGCGGAGACGAAGTGCGCCAGGATCTCGCGCACCCGCCATTCGGCTCCCTCGGCATAGACACGCCGCTCCCAGCCTTCGTCGGCGAGTCCGCTGAAGAAAGCAGCCGCCTTCTCGCCCTCACTGAGCAGCCGCGTTCGGATTCGTTCGATCTCGGCTCCCATCACCGGCAACCTTTCAGGTCAACCGATCTCCACCGTCGACAGTGATCGTTTCGCCCGTCATGAAGTCGTTGCGCAGGAGAAAGAGCACGGCCTGTGTGATATCGTCGGGAGTACCGGTCCGCTGAAGCGGCAGCCGGCTGCCGAGCGACCGCCAACGCTCGGCTGACATACGCTCCGGCTGGAGCACCGGTCCCGGAGCGACGGCGTTGACGCGAATGTCCGGCGCCAGCGCCAGCGCGGCGACCTGCGTGAGCATCTCGATCCCGGCCTTGCTGATCGAGTGGATGGGGTAGCGCGCCCAGGGGCGCAGGCCGGCGACATCGGAGATGTTGACGATCGAACCGCCGCCTCGGCGCTGCATGCGCCGGGCGGCCTGCTGCAGGCAGAAGAAAGCGGCCTTCAGGTTCAAATCGATAGTCCGCTGCCAGTCGGTTTCACTGACGTCGAGCAGGTCGACCGCCTCGAGGATGGCGGCGGAATTGATCAGGATATCCAGCCCCTCGAAAGCTTCGTCGAGCGAACGGAACAGCCCCTCGATTTGCTGCGTCGAACTCAGGTCGGCGGGCAGGGCGACGGCCCGCCGGCCGAGCGAACGAATCTCGTCGGCCGTGTCAGCCGCCGGCCCGGCGGAGGCATGGTAGTGGAAGGCGATGTCGCAGCCCGCTTCAGCCAAGGCCAGCGCCAGGGCGCGGCCCAGGCGATGAGCCCCGCCGGTCACCAGCGCGATCTTGCCCTGCAATTCCACTGGGATCTCGCCTCCAGCGCCCGGCGTGCGGTCGAGCGAGTGACTTCGCCGGAGAGGCACCCTGGCACCGAGCGGAGGCTGCGCGGCCGGCATGACCTGCGGCAGGATGCGCCCGGGCCGTCTCCCCGTCAGAGCCTTAGGATACCATGGCTGGGACGGCGGCCTGCGGCCGAGGCGTAATGAAAGCGGGGCGCCCTCGGGGCCGCCCCGCGCGATCCCCTGGCTGAAGGCTCAGCCGCGGAAGAAGTTGGAGACGAAAAACCAGACGTTGGCGGGACGCTCTGCCAGGCGGCGCACGTAGTACGGATACCAGGAAGTCCCGTACGGGACGTACAGGCGGACCGGGTAACCCTCCGCCGCCAGCTGGGTCTGCAAGTCGCCGCGAATGCCGTACAGCATCTGGAACTCGAACGCCTGCTTGGGGAAGTTGACCTGGGCGGCGTAGGCTTTGGCCGCCTCGATCCGCTTGGGGTCGTGCGTTGCCAGCGCAACCAGCGGCGGGATCTTGCCGTCGGGGGGCTCGAGGCGGGCGCCGTGTTTCAGGCTGGCGTCGATCATCAGGCGCGCCAGGCGGTCGTAGTTCTCGTCGACGTCTTGCTTGCGCGGATAGGCGACGGTGGCGGCTTCTTTGTAGGCGCCTTTGCACAGCCGGATGGGGGTTTGCTCGGGAAGCAGCTCGAGCATGTCCTTCTCGGTCCGATACAGATAGGACTGTAAGGCCAGCCCGACGTTGGTCATGCCGGAGGCGCGCAGGGCGCGGTAGAGCTTGATCGTCCGATCGACGGTGGAGGCATCCTCGATGTCGATGCGGACCATCATGCCGCACTCGGCGGCCTTGTGCAGGATGCGGCGCATGTTGTCCAGGCACAGGTCGTAGTCGAGGGCCATGCCGAGCTGCGAGAGTTTCAGCGAGGCATTGGAGTGCACGCCGGAGGAGCAGATGCGGTCCATGATGACCAGGTAGTCGTCCGCGGCGCGGCGGGCCTCCTCGGGGTTGGTGACGTTCTCTCCCAGGTGGTCGACTGTGGTCAGCAGGCCGCGCTGGTTGATGGACTGGATGGTGACGATGCACTCATCCAGGGTGTCGCCGGCGATGAAGCGCGCCGCGGCTCGACGGGCGAACGGCCAGCGCGTCACCAGGCGCCGGGCCCAGGCGGCCTTCGAGAGGTAGATGAGGATTGCTCTCAGCATGTCTCTACTCCTGAGAATGGGATCCGGGCGAGATTGCGAGAGCCGGCTCTCGATCGCCGCCGTCAGTCCGGCGCAGGTCCCAGACGCGAGCGGTTTCAGCGTCGGCCCGGCGGGGGCAGACGTCGCGGTGTCTGGCCCGCGCCAATGGACTCGGTCGATCGACCCTCACGTGAGCATGGCTATCGGTCACAAAGACGTCTTCGGCGAAGCAGGCGTGCGGCGGCTGGGATTGAAGCCTTGGTCGGCCCTCCACGATGGGATGCA
>DAIRVC010000174.1:0-5173 GCA_036803025.1 Anaerolineales bacterium | reverse complement strand
GGCGACTAGACGGATCAGCGGCCCGCGGCTGCAGCCGGCACCGACCGGAGGCAGCGCCATCGCATCACCGGCGCGTTGTCGCCGCCGACGAAGAGCGGTATCATCCGCGCCGTATGCCCCGTTCCGTCCCCCAAGCCGTGCGCCTGCTCCTGCTCGTGGCTCTGACGAGCTGCAGCTCGCTGGCGCAGTTCGGTGCCTCCACGATCGGCGCGGAGCCGACTCTCACGCCGACCGCCTTCGCGCCCTCTCCCCCGACGCCCACGCGGGCCGTCATTCACCTGTGGCTGCCGCCTTCTGTACCGCAGGAGCTGCGGCGCACCATCGCCGAGGTGCTTCAATCAACGGACGGGGGGGTGATGCTGGTCCACGAGGCGGAGGCGGCCGACGTCTCGCTCGAGGCGGGTTCTGAGGCGCTCTCGGCCGAGTGGGTGTACGCGCTCGTCGCGCCGTTCCCCACCGTCGCCGACGGGATGGCCCTTGTCGATCTGCAACAACTGTGGGCGCGCGGCCCTCTGCTGGCCACCGAGGACACGGCGCTGGTGTTGAGCGCGCGCCTGGGGGAACCAGGGCCAGGCGCTGTCCAACTGCTGGATGGAGCGGCTCTGCTCGATGCGGCCTGGGCCGCGCGGCCGTCGACGGCCATCGTTCCGTTCGAAGACCTTGACCCGCGCTGGAAGGTACTCGAGCTCGACGGCCTGTCTCCTGTGCGGCGCGACTTCACCCCGCTGGCCTACGGATTGACGGTTCGCTTCAGCCTGCGCGGGCCGCACGAGGCCGTGGGCACGGTGCGAGAGGTCCTGGCGCCGGCGGCCGGGCCGGACGGCGTTCTGACCAATCGCGATCCCGGTCGGCTGACGACGGTAGTGATGACCGGCGTGACCGCGCTGACACGCGGCACGGCCTGGCGGATGGAGACTCGCGGAATCGACTACCCGGGGCTGCTGATCGGTGACTGGCTTCGCCAGGCCGACCTGACGCACACCAGCAACGAGGTGGCCTTCGCCGAAGACTGTCCGCCGGGGGACCCCAATCAGACCAGTCTGCGCTTCTGCAGCCCGCCGGCTGGTCTGGCGCTGCTCGAGCAGGTGGGCATCGACGTCATCGAGCTGACCGGGAATCACATCCTGGATTGGGGCAGGCAGGCCTTTCTCGAGACCCTGGGCATGTACCAGGTCCGCGGTCTGGCGTATTTCGGCGGGGGCGTTGACCTGGAGGAGGCTTACCGGCCTTTCCTATTCACGCACAACGGGAATCGCCTGGCGCTCCTCGGATGCAACGCGGCCGGACCGGAGGGTGCCTGGGCGCGCGTGGATCGCCCCGGGGCGGCCCGCTGTGACCCAGACCGCATCGCCTCAGCCATTGGCCTGCTGAGGGCGCAGGGGTACCTGACGATCTTCACCTTCCAATGGTCGGAGTCCTATCGCCCCGCGCCGCTTCCGGGCCAGGTTGCTGGATTCCAGGCGGCGGTCGATGCCGGCGCGGTGATTGTGAGCGGCAGCCAGGCGCATAGACCGCAAGGGTTCGAGTTCTTCAGGGGCGGCCTGATTCACTATGGACTGGGGAACCTCTTCTTCGACCAGATGTGGTCCGAGCCGACGCGGCAGGAGCTCATCGACCGGCACGTCTTCTACGATGGGCGGTACATCAGCACAGAGATCTTGACGGCTTACCTGGAGGACTACGCGCAACCTCGCCCGATGACCGCCGATGAGCGGGCCGAGCTCCTCAGCGAGATCTTCTCGGCCAGCAGGTGGTGACGGACCGTCCAGCGCGTAGGCACCCAGTGCCGCGCAGCGGCAAGCCAGTTCCCCGCACAGCAGACAGGCGCTCAGCGAACCGTAGATGCCAGGGCGGCTTCGAGTTGCGCGCCTTCCACAAAGCCCACCCACTGCTGGAGGATCTCTCCCTCGCCGTCAAGCAGGAACAAATGCGGTTGGTAGAGGTAGCCAAGCTGCCGCTTGAACTCGTCCGTGCGGGGGTCGTCAATATCCAGGTACACGAAAACAACCCGGCCGTCCCAGCGCTGCTCCAGCCCGTGCACGACGGGCGCCATTCGCTGGCAGGTCGGTCACCAGAAAGCGAAGAACTCCACCAGCGTCGGCGTCCCGGCTGCTAGGTCGACCGTCGTCGGATCGGTCGCCTCCAGACCGGCGCGGGCGGTCGGCGTGGCGGCCGCAGCTTCCTGTCCTGTAGGAGCAGCCGCGGCGGTCGTGGCCGTCATCGGGGGCGGCGCGGTCGCCGAACCTCCGACCGGGGTTGAGAGAACTGCCGGACTCTGCGTCGGCCGGCATCCCACAAGGATCAAGCCGACCGACAGCACCGCGGTTCCTATCTGGATTGTTCGTCTCATCGCACCTCCCATACTCATCCACCCAGCACGCACGACCGGTCCGACAGTGACCGCAAGTATAATGGACGGCGCGCCCTCTGCAGACCACGGAGGTCATCTCTTTGACCGACACATCCCCCGCCTGGTGGCAAGAAGGCATCATCTATCACATCTACCTGCGCTCCTTCGCCGACAGCGACGGCGACGGCCTGGGCGATCTGCCCGGGCTGATCTCCCGGCTGGATCACCTCAACGGGCGGCCCGACTCGCTTGGCGTGGATGCCATCTGGATTTCCCCCTGTTTCCCTTCGCCCGACCGCGACTTTGGGTATGATGTGGCCGACTATACGGCCATCGACCCGCGCTACGGATCGATGGACGATTTCGATCGGCTGATCCGCCAGGCGCACGCGCGCGGGATACGCGTCATCCTGGACCTGGTCTACAACCACACCTCCGACCAGCACGCCTGGTTCCGCGAATCGCGCGCCTCGCGGCGCAACCTGCGCAGCGACTGGTATGTGTGGGCCGATGCGAAACACGGGCTCCTGGGCCGCCGCCCGCCGAACAACTGGCAGGCGGTCTTTGGCGGACAAGCCTGGACCTGGGACGAAACACGGCAGCAGTACTACTACCACATGTTCTTGCCCGAGCAGCCGGACCTCAACTGGCACAACCCGGAAGTGCGGCGCGCCCTGATGGAAGCGACGTGCTTCTGGCTCGATCGCGGCGTCGATGGTTTCAGGCTGGACGTGTTCAACGCCTGGTATGAGGACGCCCGGCTGTGCGACAACCCGCCTCGATTGGGCCTGCGCGGCTTCGACCGCCAGATCCACCAGTACGACGTCGACCAGCCGCAGATGCTGCCGGCGCTGGCCGAGTTTCGTTCGCTTCTGGACTCGTACCCCGCCAGGACATCGGTCGGGGAGCTCTTCGGGCATGACCCGTCGCGGGCCGGGTCGTACTGCGGTCCGGATCGGCTGCACATGGTCTTCAACTTCGAGTTCAGCGCGTGTCCCTGGCAACCCGAGCGCTTCCTTAGGGCGGTCACCCGCTGGGAGGAGGCGCTGAGCGCGGATGCCTGGCCCTGCTATGTCCTCAGCAACCATGATGTCCGCCGGCATGTGACCCGCTATGGCGGGCGGCATCCCGATGAAGTGGCCAAGGTCGCCGCTGCCCTCACACTGACACTGCGCGGCACGCCCTTCCTCTACTACGGCGAGGAGATCGGCCTGCCCGACGTGCGTCTCTCGCGCCGGCAGGTCCTCGACCCTCCCGGGCGCCGCTATTGGCCGATCTACCCGGGCCGGGATGTCGCTCGGGCGCCGATGCCTTGGGAGGCGGGAGCGGGCGGCGGGTTTACACGCGGCCGCCCCTGGCTTCCCCTGCATCCCAGCTATCCGCAGCGCAATGTCGAAGAGCAGCGCCGGGATCCCGGTTCGGTGCTGAGTTTCTACCGGGCGCTGCTGCGCCTGCGTCGAGAGATGGCCGTACTGCGGCGCGGCGACTTCTATTCGCTCGTCGACGCGCCGCGCGACGGACTGGTCTACCTGCGCACGCACGGAGCCGAGGCCGCCCTGGTCGCTCTGAACTTCCGGCCCCATCCGGCGCGGCTGGCGACGGTTGCACCGCTCGGAGCAGGGGATTGGCAGCTGGCCCTCTCGTCACTGGGGCGCCCGATGGCGAGGCTCGAACGCCAGGCTGTCGAGCTGGGACCCCACGAGGCGGCGATCTTCACCGCGCGCTAGGCCGGCGCCGGTTCCCCTCCTGCCTCATGTCATTGCCAGGGGCCGCGCTTCTCCCGCGGGGCGAAGCAGTCATCGCATCGGCCTCAGGGACCTGCCTGCCTGCGATTGTCGCGACCCGCGCGGGCGTGGGGGGCTCGCTTCGCTCGCAACGACGCTCAAGGAGGTGCCACAGCGAGGAGCGGCGCCCGAGCGTACGTCATTGCGAGGAGGCCCGCACGAGATGCGGGCCGACGAAGCCATCTCCTCCGCTGCCCAGGACATCCCCAGAAGGTTCCGGCCTGTTCACCCACTGACTGTCGACCTATACTTGGGGTGTGTCCGCCCGGCTGCCGCGCTACGGCTACCCCCTCGCGCCGACGGTCTCAATTGCCCGGGATGTCCTCCTGGGGAGGCGGCGGCGGTTTGCCGACGATGCCAAAGCCTATGTCCGGGCGATCACCCCGCCGCTACAGGTGTTAGGCGATGTCCCCGCGGTGGGTGCGCAGGGAGCGGTCTTCCTGACGAACCATTACAGCGCGCCGGGCTTTCGAGCCTGGTGGTTCGTCTTCGCTCTCAGCGCATCGCTGGAGACGGATCTGCACTGGGTCGTCACCGAGGCATGGACGTATCCGGATTGGATTCGGGCCATGGGATTGACACCCCTCTCCCGGCGTCTGTTCCGCCGCGTGGCGAAGGTCTATGGATTCACATCCATGCCGCCGATGCCTCCTCGGCCGTGGGAGGCGGCGGCCCGCGCGGCGGCGGTCCGTTCGGTCGTGCGCCTGGCCCGCACCGAACCTCGCCCGGCGATCGCGTTGGCCCCGGAGGGCGGGGACTCGCCCAGCGGTGCGCTGAGGAGGCCGCCGCCCGGCGTCGGCAGGTTTCTCAACCTGCTGGCCGCCGCAGGCCTGCCGATATTCGCGGCGGCCGTCTACGAGGATGACGGTCGCTTGCGCCTGCGCTTCGGCGGGCGAGTCCAACTGCCGAAGGCAGATGCCCGGGCCGACAGGCTGATCGCCGACCAGGCCATGCGCGCCATCGCGGCATGCCTGCCCGAACGACTTTGGGGGGAGTATGCCTGAAGACGATCGTCGGCCGCACACCGGTCTGGGCGAAC
>DAIRVC010000173.1:0-5312 GCA_036803025.1 Anaerolineales bacterium | reverse complement strand
TGATTGAGTTCAGATACATATGAGACAGTAGCCCTGGCGTAGAGAGCGCACCGGGGTCATCCTTGGGGTTGCCACACCAACCAAGGAGACGACCCCGATGCGCCAGTTGTATTATCCCCGATCTTTCTACTACGTCACCCGGCACGGGCCGATCGAGTTGTCGCCCAAGGCGGTGGATCGTCTTCGCTGGCTGAAAGCCTGGCGGGCGCTGACACAGCGCGGGCTGACCAGCCAACAGGCGGCTGAGGCGCTGCGCTTGCCGCGCTCGACGCTCTATCGCTGGGAGCGGCGGTTGAAGGCGGAAGGATTGCGGGGGTTGGAGGACCGCAGCCGGCGGCCAAAGCGGCTGCGGCCGAGACTGTGGGGTGCAGACCTAGCCACGCAGGTACGGCGGCTCCGAGAAAGCTGCCACGGCTGGGGCAAGGACAAGCTAGCGCCACTGCTGTGGGCCGATGGCGAAACGGTGTCGATCTCAACGGTCGGACGGATCCTGAAGCACCTGAAGGGCCGGGGTTTACTGCTGGAGCCGCAACGAAGGCCGCTGCGGCTGGGATACAAGCCCTGGAGGCGGCCGTACGCCGTGCGCAAGCCCAAGGGGTATGGTATCGCCGAGCCGGGGGACATGGTGCAGGTCGATACGGTGGAGGTGCGGCCGGTGCCCGGGGTGGTGGTGAAGCAGTACACCGCTCGGGATGTAGTCTCCCGCTGGGATGTGGTGGAAGCCCACGGCCGGGCGACGGCGGGTACGGCGAAGGGCTTCCTGAGGCAGCTGATCGAGCGCATGCCCTTCCCGGTGAAAGCCATCCAAGTCGACGGCGGCAGTGAGTTCCAGGCTGAGTTCGAGCAGGCCTGTGCCGAGCAGGGCATCCGCCTCTTTGTGCTGCCGCCTCATTCTCCCAAGCTGAATGGACATGTGGAGCGGGCGCAGCGTACCCACAAGGAAGAGTTCTACGCCTACTACGACGGAGCCCTGGACCTGCACAGCCTGAACAAGGCTCTGCGCCGCTGGGAGCGGGTCTACAACACGATCCGGCCTCACCATTCCCTTGGCAGAAGGACCCCGGCGCGGTATCTTCAGGAGTGCTTCCCCAACTTGGCCCCGCCCGCCTGACTGTCTCATATGTATTGAACGCATACACTCGGTTGACTCCCCCTGCGCCCGCGTGATATTATGGAAGTGCTGAACGGGCGGTCCATTATTCCCCGCCGCGTTCGCCCGGTTTCATTCCTATCATCATCCTGATCTCGCACGTGATCGACCGGGTCGCAACCGACAAACGACCCTGCATACCGAACGATCGGGATGGGTGTCCCTCCGGGGCGATGGGCGGAATCGGGCCATCGCCCCGGTTGCGTTGTCGTAGGGAGAGACATGAGTATCGAGTTCATTTTGCGACTGGTCGGAATGATCGCCATGGCCGCAGGCGGCATATACCTGGGCGTCTATCTGGCCGATCTGGCCGGCGCCCCGGCTGAGCTGTGGGCGAGCGCCTTCGCCGCCGTCGGGGCGCTCATGGGCCTGGTGGTCGCCCCATTCTTAACCACGCGCCCGGTGCGGGCCTTCCGCTCCATCATCTCGCAGGTCTCGGCCCACACGATGCTGGCGGCGCTCCTCGGGTTGATCGTCGGGCTGATCATCGCTGCACTGATCTCCTTCCCGCTCTCCCTCCTGCCCTCGCCCTTCGGCCAGTTGCTGCCCTTCCTGGGCGCGGTCCTCTTGGGCTACCTGGGCGTGATGGCCTTCGTCATGCGTCAGAGCGAGATCCTGGGCATGCTGCGCACGCGCTTCTCGTCCGGCGGGGAGGACAAGACCGAGGAAGGTCCCACCGGACGCAGCGTCCTCCTGGATACCAGCGTGATCATCGACGGCCGCATCGCCGACATCGCCCGCACCGGCTTCATCGCCGGGCCGATGCTCGTCCCCGCATTCGTCCTCAATGAACTCCAGCACATCGCCGACTCATCGGACGGCCTGCGCCGCCAGCGCGGCCGCCGCGGTCTGGATATCCTCAATCGCCTGCAAAAGGACACGGGTATCTCCTTCCGCATCTCCGACCTGGACGTGGAAGGCGTGCGTGACGTCGACGATAAGTTGGTCATCCTGGCCCGCCAGCTGCGCTGTCCCATCCTGACCAACGATTACAACCTGAACCGTGTTGCCGAGCTGCAGGGCGTCACCGTCTTGAACATCAACGAGCTGGCCAACGCCGTCAAGGCCGTCTTTCTGCCGGGCGAGAACCTGGATGTGCACGTGATCCAGGAGGGCAAAGAGGTCGGACAGGGGGTTGGCTATCTGGACGACGGCACGATGGTGGTCGTCGAAGACGGCAAGAGCCGCATCGAGAAGACCGTCTCGGTCACGGTGACCAAGGTACTGCAGACGGCCGCAGGGCGCATGATCTTCGCCCGCCCGCTCGACAACTGACCGGGGCCCGCCCGGAGCAGGCCAGCCCATGACCCTGACGATCTACAACACCCTGACGCGCAAGAAGGAAGTCTTCGAGACGATCGAGCCCGGGCGCGTGCGCATGTACGTCTGCGGCCCGACCGTGTACGACAAGGCCCACGTCGGCCACGCCATGTCATCGATCGTCTTCGACGTCATCCGCCGCTACTTGGAGTACCGGGGCTATCAGGTGCGGCACGTGATGAACTACACCGATGTCGAGGACAAGATCATCCAACGGGCGGCCCAGCTCGGCGTCGACCCGATGCGCCTGGCCGAGGGCTACATCGCCGAGTACGACCAGCACTTGCGTGAACTGAACGTCCTGCCGGCCAGCCTGTACCCGCGCGCCTCCCAGGAGATCGGCCCGATCATCGCTATGGTCCAGGCGCTGGTCGACAAGGGCTTCGCCTACGCGGCCGACGGCGACGTCTACTTCCGCGTGTCCGGCGATGCCGGCTACGGCCGGCTGTCCGGCCGCCGGGTGGAGGAGATGCGCGCCGGATTGCGTCTGGCAGTGGACGAGCGCAAGCACGATCCGGCCGACTTCGCCTTGTGGAAAACCGCCAAGCCGGGGGAACCCGCCTGGGAAAGCCCATGGGGTCCCGGTCGGCCCGGCTGGCATATCGAGTGCTCGGCCATGACCCTGCGCCATCTGGGCGAATCGATCGACATCCACGGCGGCGGGAATGATCTGATCTTCCCGCATCACGAGAACGAAATCGCCCAGAGTGAGAGCCTGACCGGCCGGCCATTCGCCCGCTACTGGGTCCACAATGGCATGCTGCAACTGGCCGGCGAGAAGATGTCCAAATCGATCGGCAACCTGATCACGGTCGAACAGCTGCTGGCCGAACATGAGGGCGACGCATTCCGCCTGTTGGTCCTGAACTCTTCCTATCGCAACCCGTTGACCTTCACGGACGAGGTCATCGAACAGGCGGAGCGGGCGCTCGAGCGGCTGCGCGGCGCGCTGCGCCCGGCCCAACCGGCAGCCGTGCCCCCGGCAGAAGAGGAAGCGGGCCTGATCGCCCAGGTCCAATCCACCCAGGCCGGCTTCGAGTCGGCCATGGACGATGACTTCAACACGGCCGGCGCGTTGGGTCACCTGTTCGATCTGGTACGCGCCATCCACCAGGCGCGCGATGCCGGCGTCAGCAGCCCGGTCCTCTCCCAGGCCCAGGAATCGCTCACCCGGCTGGCGGGGGTGCTCGGCCTGCGGCTGAGGGTCGAACACACCGCCCAGCGCGCCGCAGAGCCGTTCATCGAGCTGCTGATTCAGACCCGCGAGGAACTGCGACGGGCCAAGCAGTGGACCTTGGCCGACCGCATCCGGGATCGCCTGGAGGAATTGGGCGTGCTCCTGGAGGACGGCAAGGGCGGCACAGGCTGGCGCCTACGCTGAGCCGCCGGCGCGGGCCGGGGCGGACCGACCATGTCTAGGAACAAGACCGAGGTGATCGGCGGCCGCAACCCGGTGTATGAGGTCCTGCGGGCCGGCCGCCGGCGCGTGCACCGGCTGCTCGTGGCCGACGGGATGCGCAGCCGCGGCCGGCTGCAACAGGCGCTCGATCTGGCGGCCGCGAGGGGCGTCCCCTGCGAGACCGTCTCCCGCGCCGCCCTCGACCGTTTGGCCTCCAATCACCAAGGCCTGGCGGCCGAGGCCGAGCCCTACCCGTATGTCGCCGCCGCCGACATCCTGGAGCGGGCCCGCCAGGCCGGCGAGCCGCCCTTTGTCCTGCTCCTGGACACGCTGCAGGATCCCCAGAACTTCGGCACCCTCTTGCGCACGGCCGAAGCGGTCGGCGTGCACGGAGTCATCCTGCCCGTTCACCAGAGTGTGGGGGTGACCGCCGCCGTCGTGAGCGCCTCCTCTGGCGCCAGCGAACACCTGCTGATCGCACGCGAGAACCTGTCGCAGGCGGTGCGGACTCTGCAGGCGGACGGCGTCTGGGTCGTTGGCCTGGAAAGCAGCCCGGAGGCGCGCCCGCTGGCCTCGCTCGATCTCGGGGGCCCCCTGGGATTGGTGGTCGGGAGCGAGGCGGAAGGCATGCGCCGCCTGGTGCGCGAGGGCTGCGATGTCCTGGTGCGGCTGCCGATGCGGGGCCGGGTTGACTCGCTGAATGCGGCGGTGGCAGGCTCGATCGCCCTGTACGCCGCCTGGGCCGCCCGCCAGTACGTCGGCGCACGAGCAGTGGAGGCCGAGGCCGGGCCACCGCCAGGGGCGGGCCCCTTGGATTGACGCACCCTGGAAAAGCTGATAAACTCGCCGGGTATTGGTGGGCGGGTTCACGTCTGGTATAATGTCAATGCGCCATGCGGGTGAGGCGCGTTTTTATCGTATGCCGACGTAGCTCAATGGGAGAGCAACCGCCTTGTAAGCGGTAGGTTACGGGTTCGAGCCCCGTCGTCGGCTTGTCCCCGAGCCTGCCGGCGTCCGTTGGCGGTGCGCGCTTGTGACCGAGAGGCTCGGTTGCGAGCGCGGGCCGACAACGGCCCGGACGGGCGGTTACCCAAGTGGCCAAAGGGGACTGACTGTAAATCAGTTGGCAGACGCCTTCGGAGGTTCGAATCCTTCACCGCCCACAACAAGAAGCTGTCAGCCGTCAGCTATCAGCCTTCGGCTGCAGCCGGCGGGAGTGCTGGCTGCAAGCTGATCGCTGAAAGCTGACAGCTGAGGGCTGCTTGCCCTCATAGCTCAGACGGTAGAGCACACCCTTGGTAAGGGTGGGGTCATGGGTTCAATTCCCATTGAGGGCTCCAGGGTCGCATAGACCGAGAACCTGAGACGCGCGCAAGGAGATCGCAATCATGGCCAAGCAGAAGTTTGAGCGGACGAAGCCGCACATGAACGTGGGCACGATGG
>DAIRVC010000172.1:0-5386 GCA_036803025.1 Anaerolineales bacterium | reverse complement strand
TTGAAGGCGGCGGGATTCGCCTGGGGAGGCCGCGCCTTGCCGCGCGCAACCACGGCCTTGAGGTTCTTTGACCCCATGACGGCGCCCAGCCCACAGCGGGCGGCGACACGCCCGTCGTCGTTGACGATCCCGGAGATCAGGGAAAGGCGCTCGCCCGCCGGACCGATGCAGGCGACCTTGATGTCCGGTCCGAGGTCGGCGCGCAGCCGTGCCTCGGTCTGGCGGACGTCCAGGCCCCACAAGTGTGCCGCCGGGCGGATTTCGATCGCTTGCGGAGAGACCATCAGGTAGACCGGCTCGGGCGCCGCGCCGCGCACGAACAGGCCGTCGATCCCGGCCCCGTGCAGCGCCGGGCCGAAATCCCCGCCCCCGTTGCTGTCGCCCCAAGCCCCGGTCAGAGGGGATCGGGCTGCGACCATGAAGCGCCCGCTGAAGAGCGCACCGGACCCTGTCAGCAGCCCGGGCAGGAATGCCAGGATGTTCTGCGGGCCGAGCGGATCCGCGCCGGCGGGGATGCGCTCATAAAGGAAGTGCGCCGCCAGCCCGTACCCGCCCAGGTAGTCCCGGTAGAACCGTTCCGGCGGCGTCTCCACTTCAACGGTGGAACCGGTGAGGTCCACGTGCGCGATCTTCTGCCAGCAGCCGTTTGGCATGGCGGCCTCCTGCCCTGCGGATCAGGCCATCATCTGCCCGATCTCGCGTAGCGATTGGACGACCTCCGGCGGAAGCGTCGGCGGTTGCTTGCCGAGGGTCAGGCAGCGCAGGATGAGTTCCGAGGTCCGCTCGATCACCTCGGTCGTGCTGGCCGCGCGCCGCAGGCTCGAGCCGGCGACGACCAGCCCATGGTTCTGCATCAGGACGGCCACACCGTTCTCGCCCAGTGCCCTGGCGACGGCCTCGGCCAGCTCACGCGTCCCGGGCATGATGAAGGGCACGCGCGGGATCTGGCCGATGAACGCCGCCTCGGTGCCGATGGGCAGGAAAGGGGTTTCGGTGAGGGCCAGGAGCGTCGCCCAAGGCGCATGGGTGTGGATGACCGCCTGCAGGTCCGGCCGCGCCTTGAGAATCTCAGTGTGCACCAACCGTTCACTGGAGGGCGTGGCGGCATCCGCATCCAGGCACTCCCCCCGAAGGTCGATGCACACCATGATGTCGGGTTGCAGGTCGCCCTTGAACATCGCCGAGGGGGTGATCCACAGCTCATCGGGGTGGTCCGGGATGCGCAGGCTGAGGTTGCCGCCGGTGGCGGTGATCAGCTTCTGCTCGTACAGCTCGCGAACGGCTTCTGCCAGCTCGAGGCGCGGATCCCCGGCCAGTTGCGCGATGGCGGTTCGCGCTTCGCTCGGGCGCGGCTGCGGCGCGGCACGGAGGGGCGCCGCAGCCGCGGCGGCCGGTGCGGCGGGCCGCGCAGGGGCGGGGCCCAGCTGGGAGAGATCGCCGGGGTCCCCGATCCGCTGCCGGGCCTCGCTGTACAAGCGCATGATGTCCTTCTGGATGCGCTGCATCTGCATCGCTTTGGCGGTGTCGCCGCTGAACTTCATCCGGCCCCCGAGCGCGGCGCGCATGGCGTTGATCTTGCCGGTCATCATGCCGTCGAAGACCTCGGCCTTCATCTTGAGTGTCAGGTCCGGCGTCCCCGGGGGCGCCCCCATCCCGGCCTCGGCCTTGCCGTTGTTGAAAACCATATGGAAATCAAGATTGGCGTCCGTCAAGCCGTAGTGCATGACGAAGGCGCGATCCGCAGCAAAGGCCAGCAGCGCGGGGTCCTTCTCGCTGTTGGAGAGGAACTCGTGCAGGATGGCTTGAAGGACGGCGGTCGTGTTCATGGTTGTGCTCCCTGCTCCCACAACGGTGGCTTCGCGCGCGGCGGATGGGATCTGCGTCGGTTCGCGTGTTTCAACCGTCCGATTGGATGGGCGGGCATCCAGGTCGCTGATCGCGGGCCCGCCCTGGATGCGGAGCCGTGAACGCGTCTCTTCGCTCGGGGCGGGACGGGTTCGTGTCCACAGGCGGTCGTCATAAGCCTGCGGGTTGACCAGGTAGCGCGGCTCCTTACCAACCAGGATCCGCTCCAACTCGTCGGCGATGATCTGTCCCTGGTGGGCTGAGACGTCGAAGGTGTTCCCGCCGATGTGCGGCGTAGCAATCACGTTCGGAAGGCTCAGCAACGGGTCGCCGGCCCCGGGAGGCTCGACCGAGAAGACATCCAGGGCCGCGCCGGCCAGATGCCCGGAGCGAAGCGCCTCAGCCAATGCGCTTTCGTCGATGAGCGCCGCGCGGGCGGTGTTGATCAGGAAGGCGCCGGGCTTCATGGAGGCGAGCTCAACCGCGCCCAGCATCCCGGTGGTCTCCTCGGTGACGCGAGCGTGCAGGCTGACGAAGTCGCTTTCCTGGAGCAGCCTGGCCAGCGAGACCGGTTCCGCGCCGGCCAGCCTCACCTGTTGAGGCGGGACATACGGGTCGTACACAAGGACACGCGACCCGAAGGCCAGCACACGCCGGATGACTCCCCGGCCGACGGCCCCCATGCCGATCAGGCCGATCGTCTTGCGCCAAAGCTCGATGCCCTCGAACTGGCTGTGAGCCGCACCCATGCGCGCCAGGTCGCCAGGTTCGCCGTCCGGGTCGTGCAGGAAGCCCGCGGCCGGAACGAGTTTGCGGGCCAGCATCAGCATGAATGAGACCGCCAGATCGGCGACCGCATCGGCGTTGCGACCGGGGGCATTGAGCACCGGCACCCCGTAGGCCGTGCAGGCTTCGATATCGATGTTGACCGGATTGCCGCGACAGGAAGCCACCAGACGCAGATCAGGAGACTTCTCCAGCACCTCCGCATCGACGACGTCCACTTCGGAAACGAGGACGTGCTTGCCCTTGAGCGCCTCGACCAGATCATCCCCGGTGAGGACCTGGTAGGTCTCGCGGTAGTCCTGGTAGGTGACGTCGCCCAGAGAGCGCAGGCGGGCGATCGAATCTTCATCCATCGGCGCCGTGATGAGCAGCCGTGGGCGGAAACGGTCCTCCTGAGGGACAGGGCTCTCGTCTTGCACTGCGCCCACACCCCGCAGCAACAGGCCGGCCGCGGCCGCATCCCCGGAGGACCGCGCCGTGCGGAGCTGAAGCCAGTCCGGGTAGATGTCCGCGTAGGCTTCGCTGGCCTCGGGCGAAGGCAGGACCGTGCGCGATGGCCCCGCCAGCGCGCGGCTGCCTTCCGCGAGGGTCCGGTAGATGCCCGCGCCGACGCCGGCGCACACGGCCGCGCCCAGTGCGCTGGTGTCCGGCAGCCGGCTGACGGACACCGGCTGAGCGAGGACGTCGGCCAGCATCTGCCCCCAGGCGGCGCTGCGCGACAGACCCCCGGCCAGCATATAGCCGGGCTGACCGAGGCCTGCGACGCTCGCCAACTGCTCGGCATTGGCGCGCACGCCATAAGCCAGCCCCTCCAGGATCGACCGGGCCAGATGCCTGCGTCGGTCCGGGTCGGAAGCCGCCACCATGTGTGACAGGGAGAGATACCCGTGCGGGAAGGCCATGTTGCTGCCGTCGAAGATCTGCGTGCCGAAGGTTGATAGCAGACCGGCGGCGCCGGCGGGAGCGAGCGAGGCTTCCGCCTCGAGCATCGCGACAGGATCGTGCGCGCCGGCATACAGGATGCCGGCGATCCATTCGAGGCATTCTCCCATGCTGCCGGCGATGCCTTCGAGGACGCACAAGTCGGGCAACACGTGGCGACCTGTCCATAGCCGGGCCTGCGTGTCGATCACGGGCGAGGGGACGACCAGCTGCATCGGGGCCGTGGTCCCGGCGATGATCCCAAGCTGGCCGGGGCCGACGGCTCCCGCGCCAAGCAGGCCGCACTGTGTGTCCGCCCCGCCGACCGCGACGGGGGTGCCTGGCTTCAGGCCCAGGTGCGTAGCCGAAGCTTTGGTGAGCTTGCCCAGGCGCGTGCCCGCCGGCTCGAGGCGCGGGAAGATCCTCAAGGGAAGGTCGAGACTGGCGATGGCCTCCTTCGACCACTCCCCGCGCGTCACATCCAGCATGAGGGTCTCGGCGGCATGCGAGAGATCGGATGCGGCGCGGTCACACAGACGGAAGGTGATCCACTCGCTCAGGCTCAGCACCGAGTTGGCAGCTGAGATCACCTGGGGCGTATTCAGGGCCAACCAGCGCAGCCGGACGCCGGTGAGAGGCGGGATGGGCCAGTGTCCGCTCAGGCGATGGAGTTCGGCGCCGCGCTCTGTGGCCAAATCGGTGCTGACATCGACCGCGCGCGCGTCGCGATTGGGGGCGGCGAAGAGGACACCGCCGGCGCGGTCGAGGACGACCGTGCTGTGGCGCATGCTGGTCGCGGCGATGCCGGCCACCTCGTCCGGCGCGGCGCCGGCGCGCTGCAGGGCCTCGTTGGCGGCTTGGCCCAGGGCCCTCCAGATCGTTTCAAGGTCTAGGTCGAACGCCCATCCACCACCCCCGATTGCCGGGAGGTGGGTCCAGGGGCGGGTGGCCGTGGTGACGTCGCCGGAGGCTGTGTCCACGAGCAGGCAGCGGCCGCTGCCTCCGCCGGCGTCCAGGGCCATCAGGTAGGTGCGCTTCATGGCGGGGCTGTCCTGGTCTGGCTGAGCAGGTCGGCCCGCGTCAGTTGGGTGACGGATCGAAAGCGGTCGCCGCGGTGGATCACGCGCGTATACTCCATCGGCCTGCCATCCTCTGAGTAGCTGACCCGCTCACTGAGTGCCACCGGGGTGCCCTCGAGGATCCCCAGCCTGGCGGCCTCGTACGCACCGGCGATCGAAAGCTCGACGGTCTGCGTAGCGGTTGAAGGGATGACGGCATACCTGGCCTCGATCACCGCGTACAGACTGCGGTCAGTCAGGTCTTCCTCGGCCAGGGCCGGGAAGCGGGCATAGGGGTAGTAGGACGACTCGAGCGACATGGGCTCGTCGTTGACGCTGCGCAGCCGCTCGATGTGGATCACGGCTTCACCGTCGGAGAGCTCCAACTGCCGGGCGACGGCGGGTTCGGCAGGGGTCACCTGCTGGTCGCAGACGCGGGACCTCGGGTGGAAGCCGGCGTGCTCCATCATCTGGGTGTAGCTGGCCAGCGGGAAGTGGAGGTCCTGAAACGCCCACTTGGGCTCGGCCACAAACGATCCCTTGCCCCGGCGCCGGATGACCAATCCCTCGAGCGCGAGCTGCGCCAAGGCGGCGCGCGCCGTCATTCGTGAAACCCCCGTCTCAGCCGAGATCTGGGTCTCGCCCGGGAGCGCGTCGCCAGGCTTCAGGGTGCCAGAAAGGACCTGCTGCCGCAACTGCTCACGGATCTGGGCATAGAGCGGGGTGGAGCTGGAGGGGTCCACCTGGATGGGCATTGGATTGTATATACATTATGG
>DAIRVC010000171.1:0-5391 GCA_036803025.1 Anaerolineales bacterium | reverse complement strand
TCCTGATCGGCGACTGGCGCCACAAGTAGGGGCGGCGGAAGGAACCGCCCTGGATTCGCTCGTTGAACCGCCGCTCCGCGAACATCGTCCCAGCGATCTCCTGGGAGCGCCCCGCCTCTGGCCCCCGCAGCGCCGCGAACACCGTCCCAGCGATCGCCTGGGAGTGCCCCGCCGTAGGCCCCCGCCGAAGGCCCCCGCAGCGAAGCGGAGGGGGCAGCGGGGCGGAGGGGGAGCGGAGGGGGGAGCGAAGCGGAGGGGGAGCGGAGAGGGAGGCGAAGCCGAACGGGCTGGATAGGGCGCTGACTGGATCTGCCTGGCGTGTGCGATCAGCGGGCTTGGGCGGCACCGTTGACAACTGGCCAGCCACCCCCCCGGCCGCGCCAGGGGACTCGCCGGCCTTGTCGCGGAGGGACTTCCGCCGTGACCAGTGGTCTGAAGCGCGCCGGTCAGACTCGCCCCGCCGGCGCGTAGCCGTTGCGGCGGTACCACTCGACCGCTTTGCGCAAGGCCTCACGCGCCGGGATGGCGGAATACCCCAGCTCACGGATCGCCTTGGCCGAGGTGAAGTACTCGTGCCGGCTGGAGACCCGCACGGTCTCGGGCGTCGCCACCGGGATGTGGCCGGGGTTGAGGCGTGCCAGACCGGTGTCGACGTACGCCCAGAGCATGGCCACCCAGCGGGGGATGCGCGTCCGAACATGAGGCCGGCCCGAGACCTCCGCCAGCAGATCCAGCACCCGTTTGAGCGACAGGTTCTCCCCGCCCAGGATGTAGCGTTCGCCGATGACGCCGCGTTCGGCTGCCAGCAGATGACCCGCGGCCACATCGTCCACATCGACGATGGTCATGCCGGTCTCGACGTAGGCGGGCATCCGGCCATTGAGGAAGTCCACGATCATCTTGCCGGTCTGGGTGGGCTTGTGGTCGCCGACGCCGACCGGCGCGGCCGGATTGACGATCACCACCGGCGTGCCGCGGCGCGCCTCTTCTCGGGCGACCTCCTCTGCCAGGAACTTCGACCGCTTGTAGAAGCCGATCATGTCGGCCAAACTCACCGGCGTCGACTCGTCCCCTGGCGTCCCGTCTGTCGGGAAGCCCAGGGCGGCGATCGAGCTGGTGTAGACGACGCGTTGCACGTGCGATTCCCGCGCCGCCTCCAGGACCTGCCGCGTGCCTGCGACATTGGTGTCGTAGAACTGCTGCCAGGTGTAGCCCCAGTAGGCATACAGGGCGGCGACGTGGAAGACCCACTCGCAGCCGGCCATACCTGCGCGCAGCGCATCCGTGTCGCTCAGGTCCCCCGGAATCCGCTCGACCTCGAGGCCGTCCAACTGGCGCGTGTTCGTGCCCGGCCGGACCAGCGCCCGGACCGAATGCCCGGCGGACAGGAGTCGTCGCACGACCGCACCGCCGACAAAGCCGGTGCCTCCGGTGACAAAGGTGCGCATGTCGTCCTCTCAGCTCCGGTCTATCGTGTGCAAGAAGGCCGAGACGATGGCCGAGGCTTGCTCGAGCGTTTCGGCGGAAACCTTGGCCGGCACGTCATCCGGCCGGTGCCAGTAGGGCAGGATCCCGGTCTGCGGGTCGCGCCCGGCGATCCCAATCGCGCGGAACCCGCGCTGCCGCAGGGTGCGCACGTCGTCCTCAGCCAGCATGATCGCAGGTCCGAATCGCAGCTCCGGATGTTCGGCGGCGACGCGTTCCGCCGCTTGGAGCAGGTCCGGGGTGGGATGATAGTGCGAGCACAAGCCCTGACGGGTCAGGTAGACGATGTCGCCGCTGCCCAGCCCTTCCAGCCCGATGAACATGGCCTGCGCCAGCTCTGCACCCTGCCGGCGCAGCAGGTCGCGGACGCCGGCGTGATCGGTCTCCTCGGCCCCGTCGAAGATGAACCAGACCTCGGTCCTTGGCAAGGGATCGCGGACGAGGCGAGAGGCGATTTCGAGGGCGACAGCGACGCTGGCGGCGTTGTCGTGGGCACCCGGGCTGAACGGGTTGCGGTCATCGCGTATCAGCGTGACGACCATCCCGATCACGTACGCGGCCGGCAGCAGCGAAAGCCACCAGGTCCAAGGCGGTCCGCCCAATAGGGCCCCAGCCAGATACAGGATTCCCGGACAGGCCAGCAGCCCCAGCGTCAGCCAGGTCAGCGGCTCGATCGAGGCGACCTTCGTCGACTGCCAGGCCATGCGGCAGCGGTTGGTGTCCAGGTGCGCCAGGATGACGGCGCGCGCCGTGGCCGCCTGGCGGGCCTGGACCCGCGTCTCGATGTTGCGACTGCCAACCTTTCGAAGGAAGGGACTGAGCAGGTTGTCCGCGTTGCGGATCGTCTGCCACAGCAGCGGCGCGGCGCTGAGCGCCAGGAACGCCGCGATCCATCGGAGAAGGGAGCTGCCCAGGGGGTAGAGGACGACGGCAAGGAGCACGACGACGCAGATCGCCAGCGGGAACTGATTCTGGCTGGCGACGGCGCGGAAACCATGGACCTCGGCCGGCAGCCCGATCTCGGCCAGCCGCTTGCCGACGTACTCGCCGGCCGCGGCTTCGGCCGGCGTGCCCGTGCCGCGCGGGCCGATCTCCCCGGCCAGGATCTGCACGTCGTCCGTCAGTCGGCTCATCGGACGATGGCCTGCTTGATCAGCTCCGTGCTGGAGGCCCAGACGCGGCCGCGCAGATCGGCGGTCTCCTGCAGGATCGCCTCGAAGGCCGAGAGGATCATGTCGACCTCCTCATCCCCGATGATGAGCGGCGGCAGGAGTTTGACGATGTTGACGCCCGGCCCCCCGACCTGGGTCAGGATATGGTGATCGCGCATCAGCGACATCACGACCAGTTGCGTGAAGAGACCCTTCTCGGCCGCCTCCAGCGCGGTCCAGGCCGCTTTGTGGCTCAAGGCGCTCGGTGCGCGGAACTCGATGCCGATGATCAAGCCCCGGCCGCGCACATCGGCGATCATCTCGTAGCGCTCTTTGAGCGCGGCAAGCCCGGCAAGCAGCTTCGCCCCGAGCTCGGCGGAGCGCTCGACGATCTTCTCACGGTCCATGACATCCAGGGTCGCCAGCCCGGCGGCCATGCCCATGTCGTTCTGCCCGAAGGTCGTCGAGTGGACCTGGGCGCGCTTGAGGCTGCCGAAGACTTTGTCGTTGACTTCCCGGCGCATGATGACGGCGCTGACCGGCACGTAGCCGCCGCCCAGCGACTTGGCGATCGTGACCATGTCCGGCTCGAGGCTCCAGTGCTCACTGCACAGGAAGCGCCCGGCGCGCCCCATGCCGACCTGGACCTCATCGCAGATGAACTGCGTCCCGTACTTGCGGCACAAACGCTGCGCCTCCGGCAGGTAGCCCTCGTCGGGAATGTGGACGCCCTTGCCCTGGATCGGCTCGACGATGAAGGCGGCGACGTCACCTTTGCGCAGCTCGCGTTCCAGCGCCTGCGAATCGTTCATCGGCACCAGCGTCGTGTCGGGGATGAGCGGTTCGAAACCCTTCTTGAACGCCTCCGCACCGTTGATCGCCAGCGTGCCGAGGGTCAGGCCGTGGAAGGCGTGGTCGAGGTAGACGACCCGCGGCCGGCGCGTGGCGCAGCGGGCGAACTTGACGGCCGTGTCGACCGCGTCGGCGCCGGAGTTGGCGAAGAAGACCGCCTCGAGGCCCGGCGGCATGCGCTTGACCAGCGCCTCGGCCAACAGGCCCGCCAGGAGAGGGCAGTCCATCTTGACCAGCGTGGGCCGGTCGAGCGACAGGAACTCGAGCATGGCCTGCTTGATCGCCGGGTGGCCGCGACCCAGGTTGAACACGCTGTATCCGGAGATCACATCCAGGTAGCGCGTGCCGTCCTCGTCCCACAGGTAGGCGCCCAGTCCGCGGGTGTAGATCTTGTCGAAGCCGATGATCTGCTGCACGCGCGCCATGTGCGGGCTCAGGTAGCGCGTGTGCAGGCTGTATTGATCCGCCTGCCGCTCTTCGATCAGCTGCGTAAGTGAGAACGCCATCGTTCCTCCTCCCGGGCTGAAGCTGGCCCGGACCGGCTCAAGCCACTGGAGGCGTGGCCGGCTGCAGGGCAGTGGCCAGGGCCTTCTGTGAGACTCTCCCCTCGAACAGCACACCGCCGGCCAGGTAGAAGGCGGCCGCGACCAGCAACAGGGCGACGAAGCTGGTCGGAGTCGATGCGCCGCCGATGTTGAGCATCGCACCGAACAGCAGCGGCGCGACCGCGCTGGGCAGGGCGGTGGTCAGGTTGCTGTAGGCCATGTACTGCCCGGCTTCCGCCTGCGGCGCCAGGCCGCTCGCCAAAGCGGGGATGACGGCCATGATCGGTCCGGTCGCCAGTGCACGGATGACCGTCAGGATCAGGAAGGTCGTGAAGTCCCTGGACAACGCCATCAGCAGAGTCGTGACGGCCGAGAGTAAGGCGCCGACGGTGATCAGGCGGCGCCGACCGATTTGGTCGGAGAGGAATCCGCTCCCGACCGCGGCCAGCATGATCACCACCAGGTTCACCAGGCCCACCAGGCGCAGCCCGGCGTCGGGGTTGGCCAGGCTGTAGTAGATGCCCAGGAAGTCCCGGGCGAAGTACTGCAGGCTGTTCAGACCCATGTTAACAAGGAAGGCGCTGACCACCAGCCAGAAGAAGACTGACACGCGGGTCTGCACGCGGAACATCCGCGCCAAGGCCTCGGGCACCGAAAGACTTCGCGCGACGACGGCCGGCCGATCATCACGCCGGATCGTCGCCACGCACACCAGCCCCGAGAGCGAGAAGACCACGGCCATCAGCACCAGGGCCAGGTCGGGGCGGTTGATTTCATTCAGGTAGGTGGTGGCCACGAAGCTGACGGCGGAGGCCAGGATCATCTGGAACCCCTGCAGGCCGGAGGCCAGGCCGCGTTGGCTGTCCGGGATCGCATCGACCAGCAGGGGCCACCAGGCGCCGTTGGCGATGTTGGTGAAGAGGTGCATGCCCACGTAGCTGGCGATGATGATGGGAAGGGAAAGGTGAAGGACCGCAGCCGAGGCGATCACCGGCAGTCCGAGCAGCGAGCCCAGCAACAGGCTGGGCGTCCTCTTGCCCCAGCGGCTGGTGCTGTGGTCGCTGAGAACGCCGACCAGGAGGCTGGTGCCGATGCCGAGCAGGTTGCCGACGAACGCGACCACGCCCAGGGCGAGACTGGATCGATCGGCGGGGAGGACGCGCTGGATCAGAGGCAGGAGCAGGATGGAGTTGTAGGACACCCAGGCGAAGTTGGCGCCGAACATGAGGCTGGTCATGCCGACCAGGTACCCGAGAGAACGACGAGGCGGTGTCCTGTCAGGAAACGTCATGTTCCCGCACGGCTCTCCGTCCCCGGCGCACCGGCGGCAGGAGGGTTAAGCGTCGCCGCAAGCCCCA
>DAIRVC010000170.1:0-5415 GCA_036803025.1 Anaerolineales bacterium | reverse complement strand
TCTCGGTGGTCGCCGCATCGAAAAAGAAAACGCGCGCGCCCCACCAGAGCAGACGCAGGATCTCGAGTTGTTGGCGCTCGCCGACAGTCAGCGAATCGACGTAGGCCTCGGGATCGAGGGCGAACCCGAACTGGTCGGCCAGATCGCGCAGCCCGCGCGCGGCCTCGGTCCGGTCGGGCAGGAGTCCGCCCCGCCGCCCGAGGATGAAATCGTCGATGATGCGCAGAGGCGGGAAGTCCAACGGATCCTGGTGGAGCATGCCGACGCCCTGGCGGATGGCATCGGCCGGCGAATGGACCTGAACGGTCTGGCCGTCTAGCAGGATCTCGCCGCTGTCTGCCCGAATGAACCCGGATAGGACCTTCATCAGGGTGCTCTTCCCGGCGCCGTTTTCCCCTAGGAGGCCCTGGATCGTCCCGGCCGGGATGGTCAGATTGATCCCGATGTTGGCCCGCACCGGGCCGAACGTCTTGTGGATGTCCCTGAGTTCGACGTCCATCGCGGGTATCCGGAAAGGGGGAAGGCGCGTGCCTTCCCCCCTCCCTGGTGAGAGCGAGTTACTCGGAGACGCTCTGGCCCTGCATGCCCTCGAGCAGCTGAGGCAGGTACCAGACCTGCTGGTCGGTGGCGACTTCGCCGTCCGCCAGATAGGCTGTTCCGTCCTGCAGGTTGATCGGGCCGGTCCACAGGTTCAGGCCGCCAGCCAGATCAGCGATGAACGCGTCCAGGCTGGCCGTGGCCTCGGCGCTCAGGGCCGGGCCGGCGACGAAACCGACCGCACTGGTGTCCGGATTGTTGATGTCGGTCCAGTCGGGGCCGTTCCACTGGAAGTTCATGGCGAAAGTGCCGTCAAGAACGCTGGCGATGGTCGCCACGTAGGCCGGGCCCCAGTTGAAGTACGGCACGCCCAGGCAGATGGCAGGAGCCTGGTCGCAGGCGCCCTTGAAGTCGTAGGGGATGGCCCATACGGCCTGGCCGGCGTCGGTCAGGCGCTGCGCCTCGGTCAGGGCCTCGGTGGTGTCGATCCCGGAGATGACCACATCGTAGCCGCTGTTGAAGAAGTCGTCGGCCACCTGCGTCGGATCGGAGGTCACGCCGGGGATGTTGAACCAGAAGCCGATCCAGGTCACACGGAAGGCCAGGTCGGCCGGGTCGTTGCCCAGGACCTCGGACCAGCAGTAGCGGGCGCCCAGGTAGGCCGAGGCGGCCAGGCGGCGCGTCTCGTCATTGATCAGCGGGCCGAGGTAGCCGATCTGGCCGGTCTGGGAGGTGAGCGCCGCGGCGCAGCCGGCCATCATCTTGCCGTATTCCATGCGGCCCATGAGGTTGACCATGTTGTCCATGGCGACGTAGGCATTGCCATCCGCCCAGACCTGGTCACCGGAAGCCATGATCACCGGAACGTCCGGATGATCCTGGGCGAAGCGCGTGGCCTCGTCCTTCATGTCGTCCGAGTTGAAGATGATCAGCTGCGCGCCTTCCTGCACCAGCTGTTCGGCCAGCTGTGAGGTGGTCGTGCCCGGGTAGGCGGGAGATCCGGAGTAGACGTTCTCGAGATAGATCATGCGCGTGCCGGGGATCTGCTCCTCGACGTACAGGCCGGCTTCGTAGTGCGCCTGGCTCCAGCCGTGGTCATTGGCCGGGCCGACCAGGATCATGCCGAAGACGAACTCCTCCGGCTCGGGCGGAGGGGCTTCGGTCACGACCGGCGCTTCGGTCACGACCGGTTCTTCGGTCTCAGGGGCGGGTGCCTCGGTGGCGGCGCCGCCGCAGGCGGCAACGAGCATGGCGATCACCATCAGCAGGGAGGCGATGCGCCACATTCGGCTGCTAAACATGTCAAACTCCTCCTTGGAACCATGCAAAGTGGTGGTGCTGGCGGAACAGGCAACCTGGATCGTGGGGCGGGAAGACCACCTCCTTTCCCAGCGCGGCACCGGCGGTCAGGCGACGATGCGCGTGCCGGTCTCGCCCCTGAGGGCGCGTTCGATGTTGTCCGGGTTCGTGATCAGTGCTTCTTTGCCGCCCTGGCCAAGGTAGTTGAGGATTGCCTCGATTTTAGGCGCCATGCTGCCTTTGAGGAAGTGGCCTTCGGCCAGGTACTGGCGTGCTTCGGCGGCGGTCATCCGGTCCAACCAGCGCTGCTCGGGCTTGTTGAAATGAATGGCCACCTTCTCCACGGCGGTGGTGATCAGGAACAGGTCGGCCTGGATGCTGGCCGCCAGCAGCGCGCCGCCGTAGTCCTTATCGATGACCGCTTCGACGCCGACGAGTCGGCCGTCGGGCTCTTCCATGACGGGGATCCCGCCGCCGCCGTTGCTGATGACGACGAAGCCGGCCCGGATCAGCGCCTCGATGGCGTCGCGTTCGATCAGACGGACCGGGATGGGGGAAGCCACCACCCGCCGCCAGCCGCGGCCGGCGTCTTCGACGACCGACCAGCCGTCCTCCTGGCGGTGCTTGCTGGCGGCGGCCTCATCCATGAACGACCCGATCGGCTTGCTCGGGTTACGGAAGGCCGGGTCATTGCGGTCGACCAGCGCCTGGGTGACGATGGTGGTCGCCACCTTCTGGATGCCTCGGCGGCGGAACTCATTGTACAACGCCTGCTGGAACATGTACCCGATGGCGCCCTGGGTATCCGCGCCGCAGTAGTCCAGGGGCACCGGGTGCAGCTCGTGCAGCGACAGTTCCGAGCGCCGCAGGATGAAGCCGACCTGGGGGCCGTTGCCGTGCGTGATGGCCACATCCCAGCCGGCCTCGATCATCCCGGCGATGTGGCCCATCGATTCCCGCGCCGCCTGGTACTGGTCGGGCACCGACTGGTGCTTCTTGTCCTTGATCAGCGAGTTGCCGCCCACCGCCACGACGGCGATCTTGCGCTTCGAAGGTGCTGCCATGCTGCCTCCTAGAATGAAGCCAACAGCTTTCAGCTTTCAGCCCTCAGCCTTCAGCGGTCAGCGCTCTGCCTCCATAGCGCTCACGGTCGATCGGTGCCTCGAACCCACTCTCCTCGCCCTACTCGGTCGTTCAACCTGAATTCCGCCCTGGGCTAGGCCGTGACCAAGCTGACAGCTGATAGCTGATAGCTCTTTCACCTCATCGTCAGGGCCATGACCGCCTTCTGGACGTGCATGCGGTTCTCGGCTTCATCGTAGACCACGCTTTGCGGGCTGTCGATGACCGCGTCGCTGACCTCGATGTTGCGGTCGGCCGGCAGCGGGTGCATATAGATCGCGTCCGGCTTGGCCAGTGCCATCTTGCCCTCGTCGGTGATCCAGTGAGCGTACTTCTGGATGATGCGGGCGCCTTCCTCGGCGTCGGGTGTGTGCACCATCGCGCCCCATGACTTGGCGTAGATGATGTCGGCGTCTTTGAAGGCCTTCTCCATCCCGTCGGCCTGGCTGACGACCTCGAAGCCGGTCCCGAAACGGCGCGCCTGCTCGCGGGCCCGGTCCATGATCTGCGGCATCAGCTTGAACTCGGGCGGGTGCGCCAGGACGACGTCCAGACCGAAGCGCGGCATCTGTAGTACCAGCGATTGGGGCACCGACATCGGCTTCTGGTACGAGGCGGCGTAAGCCCACGACACGACCATCTTGCGCCGGCGCAGATCGCGGCCCTTCTTTTCGACGATGGTCATCAGGTCGGCCAGGATCTGGAAGGGATGGTAGATCTCGCACTGCATGTTCAGCACCGGGACGCGCGAGTTGCGGGCCACCTCGTTCAGGTACTTGTTGCCCACGCCCCAGTCGACGTGCCGGATGGCGATGCCGTCGAAGTAGCGCCCGAAGATCTCGCCGATCTCCTTGGGCGTATCGCCGTGCGCGATCTGGGTGGTCTTCGCCTCGATGAAGGCGGCGTGGCCGCCCAGCTGGGCCATGCCGGCTTCGAACGAGCCGCGCGTGCGCGTGCTGCTGAAGAAGAACAGCATCGCCAGCACCTTGTCACGCAGGTAGGCGTGCGGCTCACCCAGGGCGCGCTTGCGCTTCAGATCGAAGGCCGTCTCCAGGACCGTCTCGACCTCCTCCCGGCTGAAATCGAGATCGCCGATCAGGTCGCGGCCACGCAGGTCGGTTTGCATGTCAGTTGTCCTCTCTGAAGTACGCCGTCAGCTTACAGCTGTCAGCTATCAGCGGTCAGCTACGAGCTTCGGTGTGGTGCTCGGCCTGGTGCAGCGCTACAGACCCTATCGAACATCTGGCTGAGAGCTGACAGCTGAACGCTGACAGCTATTCTCACTCCATCTTGCCCAGCACCAGCGCCAGCAGGGCCATGCGCATGACCACGCCGTTGAAGGCCTCTTCCCAGTAGCGGGCGTGGCGCGTGTAGTCGACCTCTTCGAGAAGCTCATCCATGCGCGGCAGCGAATGCAGGATGAGCGCATCCGGCTTGGCCTTCTTCATCACGGCTTTGGTGATCTGGTAGTTCGCCGGCGTCAGGCCGACATCGCCCTTGCGCTCATCGCGCGACTTGGTGTAGTCGGGCTGAACGACCGGTTCCATGTAGATGACGTCCGCCTCGGCGATGGCTTTGTCGACGTGCGCCACCTCCTTGTAGTTCAGGTTGAGGTCGTCGAGCTCCTTCTTGAACTCCGCGGTCAGCGACATCTCCGGCGGCGCGATGTACGAGGCGAAAATGTCGAACTGGGTCATGGCGTACGAGATCGAGTGCATCGTGCGCATGCGCATGTCACCGATCAACAGGAAGTTCAGGCCGTCCAATCGACCCTTTTCCTTCCAGATCGTGTACATGTCGGTCAGGACCTGCGTCGGATGCTCGCCCCAGCCGTCGCCTGCGTTGATCACCGGGATGCTTGCCCAGCGGGCAGCCTCCTGCGGCGCACCCTGTTGAAAATGGCGCATGACGATGGCGTCGCCGTAGTACTCAAGCATGTGGACCGTGTCCTTGATCGACTCCTGATAGAAGTCGCCGGCACGCGTCATCTTGGCATCGGAGAAGCCGGTCACCCGGCCCCCCAGCCGCAGCATCGCCGCCTCGTGCGCCAGCCGGGTGCGGGTGCTCGGCTGGTAGAAGGCCGTGACCAGGATCTTGTCCTTGAGCAGATCACTGTTCTTGCGGTCGCGGGCAATGGGGGCCAGCCGGTCGGCGACTTCGAAGACACGCATGTACTCCGAGCGCTCGAAGCCTTTCAGCGAAAGGATGTCTCGTCCTGCAAAGCTGCGCATGGGATGGTCTCCTCCAGAGACTCAGGTTCGTATTGCGCGCCGCGGCTGGCGGCCCGCCCCCGGCGCGGTCTTCTACTCGGTGCGGACAGGCCCGACCCGCCGCAAGACTCGAAAGCGGAAGAAGCCGGGCAGGAAGTAGGAGGCCGACCGGTCAATCACCCGGCCGGCCTGGCTGTACAGGCTGGCTTCGAAACACAACAGGACGTCGCCGCGCTGGACGTGCAGG
>DAIRVC010000169.1:0-5581 GCA_036803025.1 Anaerolineales bacterium | reverse complement strand
GTAACCGATGTCGACGCGGATCGGGCCTACCGGCGTGTTGTAGCGAAGGCCGGGCCCCATCCGGCAGTGCGCGTTCTCCCGAACGTCGAAGGTGATCAGCCCGGACGTCGGAGAGGCGGGTTGCGTCGCGGCCGGAGCGAGGGGAGTCATCGGCGCCGGGGCCACAGCCACTTCGGTCGGGCTGGGAGAGGGTACAACAGCCTGCGGCGGCTCGGTCACCGGATTGTCGAGCGACACCTGGAGCGCACAAGCGCTCCCGGCAGCCGCCAGGGCCCCGACCAGGATGATCTCACGTCGCCTGAGCATGCCACCCTCCCGCGGCCGGATGCACCGCCGCCACCCGGCACGGATTAATGGGACTGAGTCTATCCTCTTTCTGCGGGGAGGTCTAGTCCCGTTCGCGGTCAGTCGGCGTCCGGCAAGGCAGCCGGGTCGGTCTTGCGGAATCCCTCGAATCCCGCCGGGAGGTCCAAGGCGAAGTGCCGGCAGAGAGCCATGACATCGCGGTAGTCATTCTCGTCGAGGCAGTAGCCTGAATGGAATCTCACCAGCCACTCCGGCGTGATGCAGCGGACGGGAACGCCGTTCACAGCGCCCGCACCGCGCAGCGAATCGAAAGGATAGGCGACGCCGAACACGTGGCCTCCAGCAGCATCGAACGAGAACGAGTGAACGTCGACCCGCCGGCCTCGCGAGTCCTCCAATACGAAATTGCAGGCCCACGAGTCATCTCGCGGCACCTCGGCGAAGCCTCTCTGCCCAAGCAGCCTGCGGATGTCCGGGACGTGTTCGTGCTCCACAGCAAGATCCAGATCCGCGTGGGGGCGAGTCTGCCTGCCCAGCAGTGCGTCGACTGCCCACCCGCCATCGAGGATCGGTTCGATGCCGCTGTCTCCCAACAGCGTCACGATCTCGACGACATCTTCGGCGGTCAGCTCGGTCACTGGGCGATCCATCCGGTGCCTCGATGCCCCGCTCTCCGATCCGGTCCGCGGTTGCGCGCGGCTAACGACGCCCCGACCCACCGAGCCGGCGCTCGAGGGCCGCCACGGGCCCGCCCGGTCAGCCTTCGAAAGCCTGCCTGAGCTTGGCGATGTCCAGCTTCTTCATCCGCAGCATGACCTCGGTCATCCGCTCCACCCTGTCAGAGCGGGGGTCGCTAAGCATCTCAGCCAGCAGCGTGGGTACGACTTGCCACGAGACTCCGTACTTGTCCTTAAGCCAGCCGCACTGCTGCGCCTTCTCATCGCCGCCTTCGGACAGCTTCTCCCAATAGTGGTCTACCTCCGCTTGAGTCACGCAGTTGATCACGAAGGAGATGGCCTCATTGAACTGGAACACCGGCCCGCCATTCAGCCCCATGAAACCCAGACCGTCCAGTTCGAACTCCACGGTCATCGCCGAGCCGGCTGGACGCTGGTGCACTTCGTACCCGGCTTCTCCATACCGAGTCACCTTGCCGATCTTCGAGTTGGGGAAGATCGAGACATAGAAGGCAGCCGCCTCCTCGGCCTGATGGTCGAACCACAGGCACGGCGTGAATCGCTTGAACTCACTCATCACACGAACCCTCCTTGGCGCAGCACACCGGTCATCGTCGGCCCACCGTCAATGGAAAGGGTTCGACGCCTTCCAGGCGCAGGCCTATCCGGACAGTGATTGTCCGCTTTGTAGATGCTAGACCCCCCGCCAGCCGTTGTCAAGGCGCGGCCGCCCAGGGGACTGAGGTTTCGCCGGACGCTTTGGGTGCAGCCAAGCCAAATGCGCGAGGGCCCGGATCGGGGATCCGACTCCGGCGGCTTTGCATCGCTGCTCTTGTCGCCCCGGGCGTGGGTCGTCGATGTGCTTGCGAAGCCCGGCCGCATCTCCGACGCTATGCGATTCCGGGGAAGAGGAAGGGCGCTTGTCGTCGATAGGCCAGGATGGTCCCGCCAGGGGAAGCAGGATGACGGAGAGGATCCCGGCCAGCAGAGAGGCGGCCACCCGGCTGCCGAGCCAATGTTCTTGTTTGGCCCACTTCGTGCGGAGGAACACCGGCCCGCTCTGCTGACGGTCCTATCCGCACGGACGCTCACCGGCAGAGCCTGGGCCCGCCGCTCAGCGATGGCTCATCGGCCTGACGCTGCCTGCCGGCTTCAGTTCACCAGGCCCGACAGGTCCTGCGCGGCACGGCGCATTTCCAGAAACACCAACCCCAACTTGGCCGTCTTGCGCGCCAGGACGGTCAGGACCGCCTCGCCCCCAACCGCGGTCAGCAGGACAAAACCGGTGTCGCCATGGATGAAGACCTGGTCCATCGCCCCCCGGCCCAGCTCGCCGGAAATCCGTTCCCCCAGACTGAGCATGGCCGCCGACATGGCTGAGACGCGGTCCTCCTCTGTCCCCGACGGGAGCGACGAGGCCATGATCAGCCCATCGACGCTCACGACGGCGGAGGCCTCGACGTCGGTCGTGTTCGCCTGCAGGTCGCGCAGGCGATCGATCATCTGCTCGGTACGCGTCTTGGTCATGCCGCCTTGCTCCCGACCACCGGCCGATTCAGTCTAGCACCGTCCGCCCGTCAGGCAAGCCGCGTTCGGCACACCTTGATGTCCGCGCTGGCGCGGGCTATACTGGCAGTCACATCCAGCAGTGAGGGGGTCCCATGATGGATTATACGGTGCTGCCTGGCGCGGCTGTCGAGGACATCGCCCGCCTGCGCCGGCGGATCGACGCTTCCGGCCTCCCGGCCAAGACGACCGACCTCAACCTGCTCATCGGCACCTGGAACATCAAGGCCTTCGGGCGCATTCATCCTGCCTTCGACGAGAACCCCGGCAGCCCCAAGCGCAACCTGCGCGCCCTGGCCGCGCTGGTCGAGGTCATCCGCCGCCTGGATGTGGTCGCCATTCAGGAGGTCAAGCGAGACACCTCCGGATTGCGGCTGCTGCTCGAGTGGCTCGGGCCGGATTGGGGCGCGATCGTCACCGACGTGACCGTCGGCCCGCAGGGGAACGCCGAGCGCCTGGCGTTCGTCTTCGACCGGCGGCGCGCCCAGCCCTCCGGCCTGGCGGGTGAGATCGTCCTGCCCCCCACGGCCGAAGGAGCGCCCCAGACCCAGTTCGCCCGCACGCCGTACGCGGTGGGCTTTCGGGCCGGCGGCGAGCGCTTCACGCTGGTCACCGCCCATATCCTCTACGCTGTGCCGCAGGAGCGGACGCCCGAGATCCTGGCTCTGGCCGGGCATGTGGCACGCGAGATGCGCGACCGGGCCGAGGCCGCCATCGAGGAAGAGGATAACCTGATCGTGCTGGGCGACTTCAATACGGAGCAGCGCCACGGGGACCCGAACTTCGAGGCCTTCGTCTCCACCGGGCTGTGGGTGCCGCCGCACCTCGACGGCCTGCGCACCGCCGCCGGCAGCAAGCCCAAGTTCTACGACCAGATCGCCTGGTTCCGGCCGGCCCTCAATCTGATCTACAGCGATCGCGCCGGCGTCATCGACTTCGCCGGCGCGGTCTTCCCTGAACTGAGCACGCAGGAGATGGTCGCCCGGGTCTCCGACCACTTCCCGCTGTGGGCCGAGTTCCGTATCGACCGCAGCGAGGCCCAGATGGCGCCGGCGATCGGGATCAGCCCGGATATGCCCGACCCTCTCAGCGTCGTGCCCGACTAGCCGCCGATGCCCTTCAGGAGCGCGCCGACGACGTAGGCGACCGAGGCGGCCAGCCCGCCGACGATCAGCATCTCCAGCCCGCTGCGCACGAGGTTGCGTTCGGTCACGAACACCTTGGCCGCGCCCAGGCCGAAGAGCGCCGCGGCGGAGAGCGCCAGCGATACCGGGAACTGCACCTGCGCCGGGATCGTCAGGACCAGTCCCAGCAGGTAGATCAGCAGCGGCACGGCTCCGGCCACCAGGAACGCGACGAAGGTGGCCAGCGCGCTGTTCAGCGGGTTGCGCTCGTCACGCATCAGCCCCAACTCGTCGATCATCATCGCCTGCACCCAACGCTCGCGGTCGCGCGTCTGGATCGTCACCAGGTCACGCGCGTCCTCCGCCGTGTAGCCGCGCGCCAGGTAGACCTCCTCCAGCTCGGCCTTCTCGCCGTCGGGGAAGTGATCGACCTCCCAGGCTTCGCGCTCGCGCTCCCGTTCGTAGTATTCCTTCTCGCTCTTGGCGGACAGGAACGCGCCGGTGGCCATCGAGAAGCCGTCGGCAAACAGATTCGCCAGGCCCAGGATCAACACCACACGGTTGTCGAGCTGTGCACCGGCGACCCCGCTGACGACGGCGAAGGTGGTGATGATGCCGTCCAATCCCCCGTAGACCAGATCGCCGAGGTAGGCATGGCTGGCCGCCCCGTGTTCTTCACGGGCCGACTGCGCGATCCGATCGCGCGAGTGCGCCTCGGCGGACAGGCGCGCGTCCCCGGTGGCGTAGCCTTTGCGGGCATCGTCGACTCTGCGTGTAAGACTCATGCTCCCCTCGTCTGCAAGTCCGGCGCGCGGAAACGCTACCCGACGAAGAAGCCGACCGCCAGGGTGCCCGGCCCGCCGTGGGTTGTGATGGCCGAACCGAGACCATACAGCGGCACATCCGGAAGTCCGAGCGCAGCCTGCAACGCGGCGGCCAGCGCCTCGGCCTCGGCGGCATCGTCGGCGTGCATCACGCTCAGCCGCCCGTCGGCCCCGCGCGGGCACTCCTGCACGACCAGCTCCTTCAGGCGTTCGAGAGCCCGCGCTCGGGTGCGCACTTTCTCAAGCACTTCCACACGTCCGTCCACCAACTGCAGGATCGGCCGGATCTGAAGCGCCCCGCCCAGCAGCGCCGAGGCGCCGCCGATCCGGCCGCCTTTCTGAAGATACTCAAGCGTGGCGACCAGGAAGAAGGTGCGGCCGCGCGGGATCATCGCCTCGAGACGGGACATGATCTCATCCGCGCCCGTGCCGGCCTCAGCCCACTCGGTGGCGGCGATGACCAGCGAGGCCAGGTTGCCGGCGACGGTGCGCGTGTCCAGTATGCGGATGTCCGCCTGAGGGAATGCCTCGGCCTTGGCGGTCATCGCCGAACGGACCGTCCCGCTCACTTCGGTCGAGGGGTGGATCGACAGGACGGTCTGAGCCGCCGCCGTCTGTCGCTCGTAGGCGCGTACGAAGTCGCCGGGCAGCGGCGCGGCCGTGCTCGGCAGACCAGCCGAGGTCCGCAGCCGCTGGATGAAATCGGCGTAGCTGAGCTCGACCTCCTCCAGATAGCTGTCTTCACCGAATCGGATGACCTGAGGGACGATCTCAATGTTGTGCCGGCGGGCGAAATCCGCCGGCAGGCAAGCGGTGGTGTCGGTGACGATGCGGATGGCGGATGCGCGCGCTGACATGCAACCTCCCCCCCGCTGGTGGTCGTCGGCGCATTGACTGTAGCACGCGCATGGTCGCCCGTCAAACAGCGGCCCGCGGCACTGTCCGGCTCGTCCGAGTCAGGCGCCCAGAGAATCGAGGGCGCGCAGGTACGCCCAGGTGAACTCGAGGGCCCGGCCCAGGACCTGCCTGTCGATGACCTCGACCGTATCTTCCGGCTGATGCCAGAAGGGCGCCCCGCCCTGCC
>DAIRVC010000168.1:2959-5741 GCA_036803025.1 Anaerolineales bacterium | reverse complement strand
CAGAGCCTGGGCGCTGGGTGGGGGACGATCCTCAAGGACGTGATCTTCCCTAACCTGCGCGTCGCCCTGCTGAGCGGCATCTTCCTGACCTTCGCCATCGTGATGGGCGAGTTCACCTTTGCCGCCCTGCTGGCCTGGCCGGCGTTCGGGCCATACATCGAAGAGATCGGCGCCATGCGCGCCTACACCCCGCAGGCTGTGTCGGTCATGAGCTTCCTTATCACCTGGGGCTCGATCATGCTGATCCAGTGGCTCGGCCGCGGCGCACGCGGGCAAATACAAGTCGGTGGCGCACGCTAGGACAACGAGGCAACGATGGCATTCCTGGACATCAACCACGCAAGCAAGACCTTCGGCGGCGCAGACGCGGTTCAGGATTTCGATCTGCACGTCGAGAAGGGCGAACTGGTCTCCTTCCTGGGGCCGAGCGGTTGCGGCAAGACGACCACGCTGCGCATGGTGGCTGGCTTTGAGGTGCCGACCGAGGGCACGATTGTCCTTGACGGCCATGACATCACCAACAAGGCTCCAAGCCAACGGGACGTGGGCATGGTCTTCCAGGCCTACGCCTTGTTCCCCAACATGACCGTCGGGGACAACGTCGGCTTCGGCTTGAAGATCGCCAAGAAACCCAAGGACGAGATCGCCGAGCGCGTCAAGGAGATGCTCGGGCTGATCCGGATGCCGGAACTTGGCGATCGCTATCCCTACCAGCTTTCCGGCGGCCAACAGCAGCGCGTCGCCCTGGCCCGGGCGCTGGCGATCGCACCCCAGGTGTTGTTGCTGGACGAACCGCTCTCGGCGCTGGACGCCAAGATCCGCGTTGAGCTGCGCTATGAGATCCGGCGCATCCAGCAGGAGCTCAAGATCACCACGGTCTACGTCACCCACGACCAGGAGGAGGCCCTGACGCTCTCCGACCGGGTGGTGGTCATGAGCGCCGGGCACATCGAGCAGATCGGTTCCCCATTCGATATCTACAACTACCCGTCCACGGCGTTCGTCGCCTCGTTCGTCGGGACGCTCAACCAGATGCGCTGCCGGGTGGTGGATGCCGCCGCTGGCAAGCTGGCGCTTGGTGACCAGCAGTTCAAGACCAGTGCACCCATCAAGGCCGGCACGGCCGATGCACTGGTCATGCTGCGGCCGGAGGAACTGCACATGGGGGTGCGCGAAGGCGACAACAGCCTGACCGGCGAGGTCGAGTCGGTCGCCTTCCTGGGGTCGGTCGTCCGCGTCCACCTCAAACTGGGCGACTCGGTGGTGACGCTCGATGCCCTCAACGAGCGCAAGCTCGTCCTGCCCAAGGTGGGAGAGAACCTGACGGTGTCTTTCCCTCCGCATGGCTGCTGGGTCATGGGCTGAGCACCGACCCTTCGAGTCGATGGCGTCTTGAATCTCACCATCCCCGCTGCCGGGCCCCGGCGGCGGGGATGTGGTTTCCGGGAGAGGGGACATGAGGCGTAACGAGGATCGGGATGACCAGCCGCGGCGAGCCGGGGGGCTGCGATTGACTTTCGACGGACTGCGCCAGGCGGCGCTGCTGGCCGTGGGAGCACTCCTGCTGGCGCTCAGCGTGGATCTGTTCCTCGTCCCGGCCGACCTGGCTCCCGGGGGCGTCTCGGGGCTGGCGATCATCCTGCGTCGGGTGATCGGCAGCCCGGTCGGTGCGACGATGCTGGTGCTCAACCTGCCCATGCTCGCCCTCGGCTATCTGCGCTTGGGGCGTTTTCGGTTCTTGATTCGCACGGCGTTCGTCGTTCTACTCTACAACCTCGGGGTCGATCTGCTTGCCCGCTGGCTGCCGCCGCAGGGGCTGACACAGGATCTGCTGCTGAATGCGCTCTTCGGCGGGATCGTCGGCGGCCTTGGAACCGGCCTGGTTTTTCGCGGGCGGGGGACCTCGGCCGGGACGGGTGTGGTCAGCCGCATCGTGCAGCTTCGCACGGGGATCCCGATCAGCCAGGTCTACCTGCTCACCGACGGGGCCATCATCCTCCTGGCCGGGGTCGTCTTCGGATGGGAGAAAGCGCTCTACGCCCTGCTGGCGCTGTTCGTGTGGGGCCTGGCCACCGACTACGTCCTGGAGGGACCGAGCACCATCCGCACCGTATTCATCGTGACCGATGCGCCCGAGGCGGTCTCGCAGGCGGTGCTGCGCGGTCTGGGGATCGGCGTCACCGCCTGGGCGGCCAAGGGTGAATTCACCGGGGCACAGCACGCCGTGTTGTTCTGCACCGTGGGCCGGCCGGACGTGAACGCGCTGCGATCGATCGTGGCCGGGGCGGACCGCTCGGCATTCGTCGTCGTCGGCCAGGGGCACCAGGCCAGCGGAGGCGTGATCCGCTCCGCCTCGAGGCTCTGAAGGCTGCGTGCGACGGTGGCGCGCAGACGTTGATCCAGGAGGGAAGGTCATGACCCAACGTCCACTCTCGCGCCGTGGGTTCCTGACGGCGGCCGGCGTGTGGTCGGCCACCGCGGTCGCGGGTTGCCGGCGTGTCCCGGCCGCCGAGCGCGCGCGCGTGTTGCGCCTCGCCCACCTGACCGACATCCACATCGAGGATCGGGCCGATGCACGCGTGGGGATGGCCAAGGCCCTGAACCACGCACAGTCACATGCCGATCCGCCGGATTTCATCCTGAACACGGGCGACTCGATCATGGACAGCCTGGCAACGCCACGCGAGTACTCGCTGGCGCGCTGGGACTTGTTCAATGCGATCCTCAAGGAGGAGTGTTCCCTGCCGGTCGTCCATGTGATCGGCAATCACGACGTCTTCGG
>DAIRVC010000168.1:0-2949 GCA_036803025.1 Anaerolineales bacterium | reverse complement strand
AGCAGCTGCAGTCCGACCCGCTGTGGGGGAAGGGCATGGCGTTGCAGGCGCTTGGATTGGACGATCGCTACTACTCCTTCGACCGGGCGGGCTGGCACTTCGTCGTGCTCGACAGCACGCATCCGCGCGAGATCGAGTCGGCCATGCCATACACCGGCCGGCTCGATGAGGAGCAGCTCGCCTGGCTGACGGCCGACCTGGCGGCGACCCCGGTGGCGACCCCGGTGTGCATCGCCTCGCACATCCCGATCCTGTGTGCCTGCGAGTTCTTTGACGGCGACCTGGCCACGACGGGCAACTGGGTCGTCCCCGGCGCGTGGATGCACATCGATGCCGGGCGCCTGCGCGAGTTATTCCTGGCGCATCCGAATGTGCGCGCCTGCCTGAGCGGGCACGCGCATCAACACGACCGGGTGGACTACCTGGGCGTGCGCTATTCGTGCGACGGCGCAGTGTCCGGCAACTGGTGGCACGGGAGCTACCTGAACTGTCCGCCGTCGTATGTGATGGTGGACTTCTTTGCCGACGGTTCGATCGAGACCGAGTTCATCGCCTACGACGAGACGTGAGGGGTCGGTCAAAGCCACCTGGCCGCCGGCTTCAGCCTGCGTCCCCCGGACGCCGAGTGATCTTCGGATGAAGAGGGGCGCAGCCTAAAGGTTGCGGCTACCTGCCGCGTCGAGCGCGTTCGCAATTAGCGGGATGCCCGCCTCAAACGCTGATAGCCGCCGGCTTCAGCCTGCGTCCTCCGACCGCCGAGTGATTTTCGGATGAGGAGTGGCGCAGCCTAAAGGCTGCGACTACCTGCCGCGTCGAGCGCGTTCGCAATTAGCGGGATGCCCGCCTCAAACGCAGAGAGCCGCAGGCTTCAGCCCGCGTCCTTCGAGCGCCGGGTGATCTTCGGATGAAGAGGGGCGCGGCCAAAAGTGAGCGGCTACCTGCCGCGCGGATCCGGATGCGCACGCATGGGAGACCCGCCTCAGACACCGGCCGGGTGCGAAATCCAGCCAGCAGCGCTCGTTTTCACGCAGATTCCCGTCATCCAGAGCGTTTGACGCACACGCCGCACGCGTGGTATACTAATGGTATACACCATTCGTGCCTAAGCCAGTGCCTGCCGCATGAGTGTCTCGCCCGAACGCCTCACCACGCTGCCGATCGACCGGCCGGTCGACCGGCAGTCGACCGATGTCCCCCTCTACGTGCAAATCGCAGAGAGCCTGCTCGACCGGATTGAGTCCGGTCGGTTGCTTGCCGGGGACCGACTACCCCCGGAGCGCGAGCTCAGCGAGGGGTTGGGCGTCAACCGCCTGACGTTGCGGCGCGCGCTGCGCGTGCTCGAGTCGCAGGGTTTGCTGATCCGGCGCCAGGGCAGCGGGACATTCGTGGCCGATCCCAAGATCGAACGCCAGGCGGGGAGATTGATCTCCTTTACCCGGGGGATGGAGCGCCGCGGCTTCTCGCCGGGAGCGCGCATCGTCCGCGCCGACGAGCGGCCGGTGGAGGCTTCGCTGGCCGCTGTACTGCATCTGCCGCTCGCCGCCCCGGTCTACGACCTGCTACGCCTGCGCCTGCTCAACGATATCCCAGTGATGCTCGAACACTATGTGATGTCCGTGCGCCGCTTCCCGGGCCTGCGCCGCTTCGACTTAGAACACCGATCGATGTACGAGGTGATGGAAACCGAGTATGGCGTGAGCATCCGCCGGGCGAGACAGTCGCTCGAGCCGGTCACCGCCAGCGAGTTCGAGGCCGAGTTGCTGGGCATCAGCCCCGGTGCACCGTTGATGTTGGAGCGCCGGCTGGCCTATGACCAGGAGGACCGGCCGGTGGAGCACGGGCGTGATCTGTATCGCGGCGATCGATTTCGCTTCGTGACGGAAACTGCGCCTCTCGAAACCTGAGAGACACACAACTGCGCCGCGGCCGCGGGCCCGGTGGCGCAAGCAGCACGGCCAGGGGCCCGACACCTTCGCTCGAGGTCGAACCATGCACAACTTCGCAACCGTCCTCACTCCGGAGCAGGTGATCCGTGTGCATCAGGCGTCGCTGGAGATCCTCGAAAAGGTGGGCCTGCTGGTCCGCAACCCACAGGCGCGCCAGATTCTCGCCCGCAACGGCTGTGCGGTGGACGAGACGACGCTGATCGTTCGGTTCCCGCGGGATGTGGTGGAGGACTTTCGCGCCTCGATCCCTCCGACCTTCACTTTCTACGCCCGCGATCCGAAGTTCGACAAGACGCTGCCGGGGGATACGCCGGTAATCGTCACCGGCAGTTCGGCGCCCAACATCCTCGACCCGCTGAACGGGCAGGAGCGAAGGGCGACGTCGGAGGATCTGGCGCGCATCGCCCACCTGGTGAACTCCCTTCCCGGCCACGACGTATTCTCGATTTCCACGCTGGCCGAGGACGCCCCGCCGGGGCTGTTCAGCGTGACGCGCTTCTACGCCGCGCTCAAGAACACAGTCAAACCCGTGCGGGGCAGCGGGCCGCCGGAAGATTTCGATAGGATCCTCAAGCTGCTTTTCGCCATCGCCGGCAGTGAAGCCGCCTATCGTCAGCACCCCTTCGTGACCCACCACTACTGCCCGGTGGTTTCGCCGCTGACGATGGACTTCGACTCGGTGGCGGCGCTGATCTTCTACACCGAACGCGACCTTCCCTGTTACCCGACGATCGTCCCCAACGCCGGGCTGACGTCGCCGCTGACGCTGCCCGGCACGCTGGCGCAGGGCAATGCCGAATTCCTGGCGGCGGCCGTGCTGGAGCAGATGGTTCGGCGCGGCAAGCCGACGATCTATGCCACACTGCCGACGGTCGGCGACATGCGGACCGGGGCCTACGCACCCGGCGGGATCGAGACCGGCCTGCTGTTCATCGCCTTCGCCCAGATGGCGATGTACTACAACGTCCCCAACGGCGGGTACATTGGCCTGACCAATGCCAAG
>DAIRVC010000167.1:0-5762 GCA_036803025.1 Anaerolineales bacterium | reverse complement strand
AAGGGGAGAGGCTTCAGCTCCCTTTCCTGGAGCGGACCCCTCCCAGTGCTCGGAGCCCTGCTATCCGTCGCGCGGAATGGAATACATCGATCCCCGTGCTACGGCACGTCTCTTGCATCGACCGCGCGCGGGGGGTCGCTTGACGCGCCCAAACGCCTGTGCTACTATCCGCCGCTATCAGTCGCCCCGAGCCACTGGCGCGTCCGACTGATTGCGTTGTTGGAGGAGGAACGAATGACCACACGGCACCTGCGGATCGCGGTGCTCGCAAGTCTGATCCTGGCCGCGCTGCTCTTGGGGGCCTGCACCCGCTCAGCCTCCACGCCGCCTGCCTCTGCCGTGCCTGAGGGCCAAACGCCTCAGGGCGAGAACTGGCAGCAGCAGACCATGGAGGCAGTCCGCTTCGCGTTGCTGACGCAGACCGCCCAGGCCGCCTCCGGCTCGGGCGGCACGACCGGGGCGACGCCGACGGCGGCGGTGGCCGCGCCGTTGACGACCTCAGGCGCGCTGGCGACCTCGACGACGCCGACCACTCCGGCACCGACCAGCGCACCAATCGTGCTGGCGACATCCACGCCGCTGGTGCGCCCGTCGACCTACACCTTGCAGGAAGGCGAGTTCCCGTACTGCATCGCTCGCCGATTCAACGTCGACCCGGACAATCTGCTCTCCGCCAGCGGGCTGGCGTACGGCGACCTGTACACGCCGGGGACTGTGCTGCGCATTCCGCAGTCGGGATCCTTCCCCGGAGCCCGGGCGCTGCGCGTGCACCCGACCAACTACTCGGTCCTGTCCGGCGACACGATCTACTCCGTTGCCTGCAAGTATGGTGACGTAGATCCGCTGGGGATCGCCACGACCAACGGCCTGGCCGCTCCGTACACGCTGACGCCCGGGTCGACGATCCGCATCCCCTAGACCTGACCCATCAGCCGGAATCCCGCGGGGGAAAGGCGAAGCCCTTTCCCCCGTTGTCGTCCTACATGCGTGAGGCCCCCATGACGATCGAAGTCCTGAGTTCCGAGACTGTTTACCGCGGCCGCTCGTTGAGCGTCCGCCGCGACCGGGTGCGCTTCCCCAACGGGCATGTGGCCGAGTTGGAAGTGGTCGACCACCCCGACTCGATCGCCCTGGTCCCGATCGATGAGGCGGGCAGGATCTGGTTCGTGCGACAGTACCGTCACCCTCCCGGTCAATCCATGCTGGAACTGCCGGCCGGCACGCTGTCCGCCGACGAAGACCCGCGCGCCTGTGCGGTGCGGGAGTGCCGCGAGGAGATCGGTATGTCGCCGGCGCGGCTGACTCTGCTGGGCGCCTGCTACCTGGCGCCGGGGTACTCGACGGAGTACATGCACTTCTTCCTGGCTCAGGGGCTCACCCCTGCCCCGCTGCCGCCGGACGCCGACGAGGTCCTCGAGATCGAGCGTTTGACGCTGGCCGAAGTGGAAGCCCTGCTCCGCGAGGGCGAGCTGCCCGACGCCAAATCGGTGGCCGGGCTTCACTTGGCACTGGGACAGCTGCGCCCGCCCGCTGACGGCTGACCGCCGCGGCCCCTGGACGCTCGCCCGCGGCCCGTGGTATACTCTAGCGCTGCATCGGACCGCCCGTACGGGCGTCCGCTCACGTATAGACCAAGGCAAGGTGAGAACCATGATGACATCGGCGAACGCCGTTGAGGCACAGGCCAATCCAGGTGTGCCGGATATCCAGCCGGGCGACACCGTGAGCGTGCATTTGCGCATCACCGAAGGCGGCCGCGAACGAGTGCAGGAATTCCGCGGGACAGTCATCCGGCTCCGCCGCGGCGGCAACAACGCCAACTTCACGGTTCGGCGCACGGCCTCGCACGGCATCGGCGTCGAGCGCACCTTCCTGCTGCGTTCCCCGCGCATCGAGAAGGTGGAGGTGGCGCAGAGATCGCACGTCCGCCGCGCCCAGCTGTACTATCTGCGCGAGCGAACCGGCAAGCGTGCCCGCCTGAAGGAAAAACGCGAGAACTGATCGACTCCGGCCGCGGTCGCCAGGCCGAACCGGGATGATCCGGCGCCACCCACGTCCCTGACGGCCGGGTGGCGCTCTGCATTCCACGACCGCACCCCTGAGGGGTGACCAGCGTGAGAGAGAGCTTGCCTCAAATCGGAATCACCCAGGGTCGGGCGCCGCTGGCCCCCGCCGATCAGCCGCTGGCCGCCTACCTGACGGCTGTCCGCGCCGCCGGAGGCGAGCCCGTGCTGCTCCCCGCCTCTCTCGATCGGGACGAATTCGATAGCCTCTCTGCCGGCATGGCCGGCTTGCTCTTCGCCGGCGGCGGCGATCTGGACCCGCGCCTCTACGGCGACGTGCCCGGCGACCGGCTGGACGATGTTGACCCTAAGCGGGATGAACGCGAGCTGGCCCTCGCCCGCCAGGCCGCGGCACACCAGCGGCCCTTCCTGGCCATCTGTCGCGGCTTGCAGGTCGTCAATGTCGCGCTGGGAGGAAGCCTGATCCAGGATCTGGCCCGCGACCTGCCCGGCAGCCTCCGCCACACCACGGCCAAGGGCGCCGAGCCGACCCTGCACCCGGTCGAAATCGACCCATCCTCCCACCTGGGAACCTTGCTTGGCAGCAGAAGCCTGACAGCCAACAGCTACCATCACCAGGCCGCACGCCGCCTCGGCGCCAATCTGCTCCCGGTGGCCCACACCTCCGACGGGGTGGTCGAGGCACTCGAGCTGGCGGGGCATCCGTTCGGGCTGGCTGTCCAGTGGCATCCTGAGCGGATGCTATCGGAGCCGGCCATGCTGACGCTGTTCCGGGCGTTCGTCGCCGCGGCGTCGACGGAGGCTGGGCCCCGTGGATAGCCGACCGATCGGGATGTTCGACTCGGGCGTGGGGGGTCTGTCAATCCTGCGGGAAGTCCGGGAGAGGCTGCCCGGCGAGGACGTGATCTTCTTTGCCGACCAGGGCCATGTCCCTTACGGCCCCCGGCCACTCGAAGAAGTGCGCGCCTTCAGCGTCGAGATCGTGAGGTTTCTGGCCGCACAGGGGGCCAAGGCGATCATGGTGGCCTGCAACACGGCCTCGGCGGCTGCGCTGCACCACCTGCGCCGCACCTACCCGGGGATCCCGTTTGTCGGCATGGAACCCGCGGTCAAGCCGGCCGCCGAGACGACCCGAACCGGCGCGGTAGGGGTACTGGCAACACCGGCGACCTTTCAGGGTGAGTTGTTCGCCTCGGTCGTCGAGCGATTCGCCAGCGGTGTACGCGTGGTTCAGCAAACCTTGCCCGGCCTGGTCGAACAGATCGAGGCCGGGGAGCTTGACTCAGCCCACACACGGACAATCATCGAACGCGCCCTCCGCCCCCTGCTCGAACAACGGGTCGACACGCTGGTGCTGGCCTGTACGCATTACCCGCTGGTCATCGACCTGATTGCAGAGATCGCCGGCCCGAGCGTTCGGGTGATCGATCCGTCGCCCGCCATCGCCCGTCAGACCGTCCGTGTTCTCGACGACCGCCAGTTGCGCAGCGGGCGTCCGGCCGGCGGCGCACTCGCTTTGGTCAGCAGCCGGGCGCCGGAGGCACTGCGCACGCTGGCCGCCCGCTTGATCGGGGCAGCCGGTCCGGCTTTCTCCGCCGTCTGGGATCAGGGCAGGCTGCGTCTGATTGGGTGACACCTGCCTGCGGCGAGCTGCTGCACACCACCGACGAGCTGACCGCCCACCGACATTGGAGCTGTCGAGGAGCGCTGCCTGGTGGCGACCTGCGGTCTGACGATCCTGCACACAAACGACATGCACGGCCGCCTGGAGGCGATGGCCCGACTGAGCACCGTGGCCAAGCGCCAGCGCGCCGCCGCGCTCGCCGCCGGACGAGCCGTGTTCTGGTGGGACGCAGGCGACGCGCTCGACCGGCGCGACCGATTGTGCGGATTGTCGAAGGGTGCGGCGTTGGCCCGGGTCCTGAACGCCATGGGTTACGAGCTGATGACGATGGGGAACGACATCCTGCTGACCTATGGGCCGCAGGCCATGGCCGAGGTCGTCTCGCGCCTGGCATTCCCGGTGTTGGCCGGCAACTGCCGCGACGGCTCTGCGCCACCGGCGGCCGGATTGCGCGAATCGGTGCTGCTGTCAGTGCCGGGGGGCCCGCAAGTCGGCGTCATCGGCGTTACCGCTCCGTGGGGAGGGATTTACCAGGCCTTTGGCCTGCACTTCCCCGACGCCAACGAGACGGTCGCACGGGTGGCGCGACAGCTCCGCGCCGACGGCGCGGACGTGATCGTTGTCCTATCCCACCTGGGGCTGAAGGACGACATTGCACTGGCTCAGTCCGTCCCGGGGATCGACCTGATCATCGGAGCCCATTCCCACGACTTGCTCGAAAGAGGCCAGGAGGAGAATGGCGTTCTGATCGCACAGGCGGGGCAGTACGCGGAGCATCTGGGAATTGTAGAGCTGGAACTCGAAGCCGCGAACGGGGCCGTGCTGGCCCGCTCTGCGCGCATCATGCCGGTCGACGCCGGTGAGACCCCCGACGCCGCGGTCCTGGAAGCCATCGCCGAGGCGGGAGGCGAGGTGGAGGCGCTGGCCGACCAACCCATCGGCGACCTGCTCGAGGATCTGGTGCTCGACGATCGGGCCGAGTGCGCCCTGGGCGACCTGGCAGCCGACGCACTGCGAGAGCGCATGCAGGCCGAGGCCGCCTGTCTGATGTCCGGTCAATTCCACAAGGGGCTGCGCGCCGGGAAGCTGACCTTTGGAGAGCTGTGCGAGTGCTCGAGCGTCACAGCCAACCCCGAGGTGTCGCAAGTGCGCGGCCAACAGATACTCGACCTGCTCGAGCGCAGCCTCGATCCTGCGCTGAGCGAGTCGCGACCAGGCGGCCTGCGCGGCCCGCGGGTCGGCTGGCTGCAGATCAGCGGTCTGCGAGTCGAGTTTGACCCGGGCATGCCGGTTGGAAGCCGGGTCGTCGCCGCGCTGGTCGGTGACCTGCCCATCGATCCGCAGCGCACCTATAGTCTGGCGCACACCGACGCGGAGACCTCCGCGGAGTCGCCCCTGCTGGTGGTCGAGGCCGGTCAGCAGGGGCGTGTCGAGGTCCCGACGATCACACGTGAGGTCATCGAGGACTACATCCGGGCACGCTCGCCGGTCAGGGCGCCCCAGGCTGGGCGGTGGATCCGCCGGGAACCCATCTCCACCTAGCCCTCTCCCCGAAGGGGAGAGGGTTGCGGCTCCCTCTCCCGGAGGGAGAGGCCAGGGTGAGGGGGAATCGATCGACCCCGCAGGCCAGACGTGCTCGGCGTGCTCCAGCACGCGCGCAAACGGATCCGGCGCCGTGAAGGCGCCGGATGTCTGGACTGAAGCGGAAGGGTCACTTTTCGGCAGGACCAGCGGCCTCTTCGGAAGCGCCGACCTGCTCCAGGTCCTTGGCGGCGATGCGCGCCACCGAGGCCACGCTTTCGCCCTCGCGCAAGCCGATCGCCTTGACGCCCATTGTCGCCCGGCTGGCGCGCTTGATCTGCTTGACCTTGGTCCGCAGCACGATCCCGCCGGTGGAGATGATCGTCAGGTCGTCGTCGTCATGAACGACATGCGCCGCGGCGATCGGGCCGGTGGTGCCCAGCTTGTCCTTGCTCAGCGTCACCACCCCACCCGTGCCGCGGCCCTTGACGGCATACTCCGAGAGAGGCGTGCGCTTGCCGAAGCCCATGGCCGTCACCACCAACAGGTCGCCCTTCGGATCCACGATGTCCAGGCTGGTCAGCCGGTCGCCC
>DAIRVC010000166.1:0-5833 GCA_036803025.1 Anaerolineales bacterium | reverse complement strand
CTACTACGCCGCGGCTCTGATGACCGAGTCGTTCTATATCACCGCCGTACTCGGGGAGTTGTGTCTGGCGCTGTTGGTGGCTGCGCCGCGCCAGGCAGGTTCCGACCGGCGCCTGAAGCATGCGCTGGGCTTCGGGTTGGTCCTGGGGATCGCCGTCCTGCTTCGCCAGGTTGTCCTGGTGGTCTTGCCCTTCGTCTTCCTTTGGATCCTGCTAGCGACGCGGGCGCAAGGGCGCCTGCGCGCGGCCATCGCCAACCTGGCGGCGGCCGGCGCCGTCGTCGTGGCCATGATCCTGCCGCTGACCGCGTTCAATTACGCGCGCTTCGGCGAATTCGTTCTGCTGAACACGAACTCGGGCTTCGCCTTCTATTGGGCCAATCACCCGATCCAGGGAACACACTTCCAGCCGATCCTGGAATCGTCAGGCGGCGACTACGGCTCTCTGATACCGGCCGAACTCAATCACCTGAACGAAGCGCAGCTCGATCGCGAACTGCTTGGACGCGGGCTACGGTTTGTGGCCGATGATCCGGGCCGCTACCTTCTCCTTTCGCTCAGCCGCATCCCGGCCTACTTCATGTTCTGGCCTTCGAGCGACTCCTCGACAGTCAGCAATCTGTCGCGTGTCCTGAGCTTCGGCCTGATGTGGCCCTTGATGCTGCTGGGCGCCGTCCTGGCGGTGAAACGGGCTCTCCCGGCCGTTAGGCCCCCCTGGCCGGCCGGGCTGCTGCTCCTCTTCGCGCTGGCCTATTCAGCGATCCACATCCTGTCCTGGGCGCTGGTCCGCTATCGCCTCCCGGTGGATGCCGTCTTGTTGGTGTTCGCCGGGTTTGGTCTGCAATCCGTACTGGCCTGGGGAGGCCGCCGCTGGCAGGCGTCCACAGCCGGATCTGTCCGCCGGCGCGCGCTGCGCGCCGTAGAGGAATGAGGTCTCCGATGGAACTCTCTGCATACGTGGCGCCGCTGATCAAGTGGTGGCGGCTGATCGTGGTCGCGGCGGTGATCGCCGGGGCATCCACCCTGGTGGCGACCCTGTTCCAGCCCGCCTACTACACTTCGCGAACGACGCTGATCGTCGGCCAGTCGATCAACAACCCCAATCCTTCCTCGCCCCAGTTCTACCTGGAGCAGGAGCTGGCCAAGATCTACGCCGATATCGGGGGGCGGGAGCCGGTGCGCCGGGCGACGATGGAAGCGCTCGGGCTGGCCTGGCTTCCGAGCTACGCTGTGCGCGCTCTGCCGAACACCCAGCTGATCGAGATCGCCGTGACCGACACGAACGCGCTGCGGGCCCAGGCGGTGGCGGCGGAGCTGGCCGACCAGCTCGTACAGCGCACGCCGGCGGACCTGATCCCCGAAGACGAGGGGCGTCAGGCGTTCGTCGACGAGCAGCTGACGCAGATGCAGCAGGACATCGTGACCACGCAGGAGGAGATCACCACGCTGCAGACGCGTCTGGGCGAGTTGAGCGGCGCACGCGAGATCTCCGACGTCGAGCGGCAGATCTCCGCGTTGCAGGACAAGCTGCGCACGCTGCAAAGCACCTACGCCAGCCTGGTATCGGGGACGCCGCGCGGGGCGGTCAACAGCCTGACGATCGTCGAGCCGGCCGAGGTGCCCGCGCGATCGAGCGGCCCTAACCGGATGCTGAACGTGGTCCTGGCCATCGTGCTGGGCGCGGTCGTCGCCGGCAGTGGCGCCTATCTCATCGAGTACCTTGACCGGCGCGTCAACCTGGCCGCCGAAGCCCAGCAGCTGTTGGGTTGGCCGATCCTGGCCGAAATCGGCCAGATGCCGGCCGAAACGGAACCGGCGAGCTACATCATCGAACAGCCGGACACCATGGTGGCCGACTCATTCCGCGCGCTGCGCGCCAGCCTCGAGGCGGCCGGGCTGGGCTCTCACATGAAGACCGTGCTGGTGACCGGTCCATCGCCGGCAGAGGGCAAGTCGACGGTGGCGCTGAGCCTGGCGCTGACGATGGCTATGGCCGGGCGGCGGACGGTGCTGATCGACGGCGACTCCCACCGGCCGCAGCCGGTCTACAGCGACCGCATGGGGCTGAGCGATCTGCTGCTGAACGGCGGCAACCCGACCGCACACCTGATCAATCCCTACCCCGGGACGCTGTCCGTGCTGCCGGCCGGCGTGACCCCACTGCGAGCGGCCGGGCTGATGAGTCTCGGGAATGTGCGCCGTATCTTGGACGGGCTGGAGCCGGCCGCCGATGTGATCGTGATCGACGGGCCGCCGGCCTTCGTATCCGACTCGCTCGTCCTGGCCGGTGCGGTCGACGGTGTCGTGGCCGTGATCCGTCTGGGGCATTCCCCGCGTGACGCCGTCCGCGAAATGAAAGCGCGCATCGAGTCCTCGCCGGCCAATATCCTGGGCGTCGTGCTGAACGGCGTCGCGAAGCGGCCGGCCTTCTACCACTCGTACTACCAGTCGCCACCCTCGTCCGACTCGCAGACGCCCTCGGGCACGATCGACAAGCTGCGGGATGTCCTCAAGGGACTGGGCGCACCGGGCGCGCAGTCCGGCGCGTCGATGCCCGCCTACGATCTGCGCGGCGGATGGGAGACCCTGCGTCTGAGAGTGCGTGCCGCCTGGCACGCCCGCGTGGGCCGCACGCTGAAGAATGACGAGTCGAGAGAGCGCGTGATCTAGTCCAATCCGGCCGCCGATTCGGCGACGGCTTTCCACGTGACGGAGAGACAGGCAGTGCTACGAGCGTTCCCACAGGCGGCGATTGTCCGCACTTTATGCTTGATGCTCATGACATGGAGCGCGCTTTCGGGCTGTGCAGCGGCGCCGGCCGCCGCGCCCATGATGGACGCCTCCCCCGCGGCGGCGACAGCCGCGCTCTCGGGCGATCCCGCGCGCATGGCGCCGGCGGTGCCGCCCACGGCCGCGCCGCCTGCGCGTGAGGCCTCCACAGCCACCGCCGCGCCGGCCGGGCCGACTTCCGCCGGCGCCGCGACCGGGATCGTCGTCGACCGTGACTCGGTTGCGCTCTTCGACCAGATCCCGGAAGAATTCCTGCAGGCGGCTGCCGGCCTGCGCATGTTCTTCATGGACCGCTCGGTCGGCTTCAATATCGACAACGCGCTCGACTGTCTGGCCTTCGAGTCGGACGAAGCCGCGCCCAATCGCTGCAGCCGCTGGTCGCACGTGGCGGCGGAGTTCTCAGCCGACCCTGCCGAGGTCGACTGGTCGCGCGCGGGCGGATACGACCGCGCCGCCTGGGTCTTCCAGACCTGGCCAGACACGAACTGCTCGGCCTGGTACGAGGAGCTGGGCTGCTTCCTGACGGTCATGGAGGGCGCCATCGACTCGTATGACGTCGTCTCCTTCCAGTTCAGCTATCTCGAGGTCGCGCCCGGCTCGGATATCGCCGATCAACCCGGCGGCTTCTTCTCCGACAATGCCGATCGACTGGATGTCTCTGACCTGCGCGCCTACGAGGCGGAGCATCCGCAGCATGTGTTCATCTACTGGACGACCAGCCTGGCGCGCGGCATCGGCAGCCCCGAGTCGGCCGAATTCAACGACCAGATGCGCCGCTTCGCGGCTGAGCACGCCGAACCACTGTTCGACGTAGCCGACATCCTCTCGCATGACCCCGCCGGCCGACCGTGCTACGACAATCGCGACGGGGTCCCCTACGCCAACGGCAACCAGGCGGAGGACTACCCGGACGATGGCCAGGCCCTCCCGGCCATCTGTCAGGACTACACCACCGAGGTCGACGGCGGCCACCTGGGCAGCGTGTCCACCGGGAGCATTCGGGTCGCCAAAGCGATGTGGGTCCTTATGGCACAGATCGCCGGATGGCGCCCGTGACGCCGCGGAGCGCTTCCCTGACGCGGGTGGTTGGGGGCGATGCTCCGCGGCCGCGTGCTTCGGCGCCTCTCTCCGGGGAAGCCGGCGATCCGGCGGCACCCTTGCTGACGATCGTCATCGCCAGCTGGAACACGCGTGACCTGCTGCGTGCCTGCATGAGCACGATCGAGGCCGAGCGCCGGGCGATGCCCGGAGTTGAGATCGAGACGATGGTGGCGGACAACGCCTCCTCCGACGGGACGTGTGAGATGCTAGAGGAGGAATACCCGCAGGCGATCCTGATCCGGAACCCTTCCAACCTGGGATTCGCGGCGGCCACCAATCAGGGCCTGCGCCGCGCCCGCGGTCGCTATGCCTTGATGCTCAACCCGGACACCGAGTTGAGTCCGGGTGCGCTGAGCGGGATGATCGAATTCATGGAGCAGACGCCCGCCGCTGGCGCAGCCGGCGCCTGCCTGGTGAATGCCGACGGCTCGCTTCAAGCCTCGGCCTCGCCAGCGCCCGGATTGCTGCGCGAAGCCTGGCGTCTGTTCCATCTGGATCGCCTGATTCCGTTCTCTCGGTATCCGCTCCAGAGGTGGGCGGGCGGTCCAGCGCGTGTGGTAGACGTGGCCCAGGGCGCTTGCCTGATCCTGAGGCGCTCAGCGCTCGAGCAGGTCGGGCTTCTCGATGAAGGCTACTTCATGTATACGGAAGAGGTCGACCTGTGCTGCCGCCTGCGGCGGCAGGCCTGGTCGGTCTACTGGCTTCCCGGGGTGAAGGTCCTGCATCACGGGGGGCAGAGCACCCGCCAGCAGCAGGCCGAGATGTTCCTTCGCCTGTACGAGAGCAAGGTCCGCTACTTTCGCAAACACCACGGCCGCCTGGGTGCCTTCGCCTATAAGCTCATCCTGGGGGGGGCAGCGCTGCCGCGCCTCATGGCCGGTCCGCTGGGCAGGCTGCGGGCTTCCGCCAGGCGGGCCGAAGAGCAACGAACCGCCGAGCACTATCGGGCCCTTCTCAAGGCACTCCCGAACCTCTAGCCCCGAGCCGGTATCAACTCCCATGCGAATCTTGTACATCGTTCCTTACCCTCCTGACCAGGTGCGGGCACGTCCCTACAACTTGATCCGTGGTCTCGTCGCCGCCGGGCACGAGGTCACCGTCTTCACCCTGTGGACGAGCGCGTGGGAGCACGAGAGCGTCGAACAGCTGCGCCGTGAGGGCGTGCAGGTCAGGGCGGAGTATCTCCCCCGGGTCAGGTCCCTGGCCAACAGCCTGCTGGCCCTACCGGCCGGCGTGCCGCTGCAGGCGGAGTACTGCTGGTCGCCGCGGGCCGCTCGTGTGCTGGGCAGCCTGGCCGCTGGATGGAACGGGCGGGCACCCTTCGACGTCATCCATGTCGAGCACTTGCGCGGCGCCCGCTACGGGTTGTACCTGAAGCAGCGGCTTGAAGGCCGGCGGGTCCCGATCGTGTGGGACAGCGTCGACTGTATCAGCTACTTGTTCCGCCAGGCTTCCCGGCAAAGTAAGGGCGGTTTCGGCCGCTGGGTCACGCGCCTCGAGCTGCCGCGCACCGAACGGTTCGAAGGGCGCCTGGTGGATGAGTTCGACCGGGTACTGACGACATCGGCTGTCGATGCACAGGCCCTTCAAGCCCTGCGCGGCCGGAGTGGGGCCGGGCGGCCGATCACCGTCCTGACCAACGGAGTCGACCTGGACCGCTTCACCCCCGGCCCCAGCGAATTGCGCATCCCCGGGCGGGTGGTTTTGAGCGGGAAGATGAGCTACCACGCCAATGTGCATATGGCCAGCGAGTTCGTGGAGCGCATCTGGCCGACGGTGAAGGACCGGCACCCGCAGGCCGAGCTCTGGGTCGTCGGCAAGGATCCGCCGCGCGAAGTGCTGGCGCTGAAGCGCGCGCCGGGCGTGCACGTGACCGGAACCGTTCCGGATGTGCGGCCGTATCTGCAGTACGCTGCTGTCGCGGTCGCGCCGCTGCGCGTCGCCC
>DAIRVC010000165.1:0-5896 GCA_036803025.1 Anaerolineales bacterium | reverse complement strand
CCGGTGCCGGGAGCGGAACGCGGCTGCCGTCGGCGGCCTGGTTGAACTGCATGAAGACCAGATTCCAGAGCTCCACAAAGCGGTCGTCCGGGTTGATGTCCAGGGCGAAGGGCAGGTCGGACGGGGGGATCGGGCCGCGTTCTGGATGAAAGTCGAAATGAATCTCGCTGGTCGGGCCGCAGGGGCCTGTATCGGCCATCTGCCAGAAGTTGGTCTTGTCGCCCATGCGGGCGACGCGTGTCGACGGGACGCCGATCTCGTCGAGCCAGATGCGCAAGGCCTCGTCGTCGTTCTCGTGGACGGTATAGTAGAGCTGCTCCGGCGAGAGGCCGTAGACGACGGTCAGGCAGTCGTAGGCGAAGCGAATCGCCTGGCTCTTGAAGTAGTCTCCGAAGGAGAAGTTGCCGAGCATCTCGAAGAACGTGTGATGGCGCGGCGACGGGCCGACGTTCTCGAGATCATTGTGCTTTCCGGAGACGCGCATGCAGCGCTGGGCGGTCGTGGCGCGGCGGTACGGGCGGCGGTCCTGCCCCAGGAACACGTCCTTGAACTGGACCATGCCGGCGTTGGTGAACAGCAGCGTCTGGTCGCCGCCGGGGACCAGTGACGAGGAGGGGACAACGGAGTGTCCGCACTCGGCGAAGTAATCGAGGAACGCCTGGCGGATCTCCTTGCCGCGGAACGGGCGGCCGCCCGGCTGTTTCGGTTTGGTGCGCGGCATTGAGCCTCCGATATCTTGAGCGGCGATTATACGCCAGGTAATGGGGCGCTTCAACCGATGGCGGTTCAATTGCCCAGCCCTTCGGCCTGTGGTATCATGCCGCTCATGTTGGACGGGATGATTCCGCTGGCGCGCGCGTACATCTACGCCTGGGGCGAGCTTCGCCCCCACCGGTGCTGCGCGCCGCATGGCGGATGAATCCCAACTGCAAGGTCCGGGGATTTCGACAGCGTGGCGCGCAACGCCACGCTTTTTGTTGCGACCGCCAGTGAGAACGAAGCCGGGAGCGTGGACTCAATGAGGATCGATGAACAGGTCGCCCTGCTGATGCAGGGCACCGACTACGGGGATGAGGCCGTGAAGCAGGCCATGGCCGGCGAATTGCGCCAGCGGCTGGAGGACTCTCAAGCCGCCGGGCGGCGGTTGCGCGTCTACTGCGGGTACGATCCACGCACTGCCGACTTGCACCTCGGCCATACGATCACGATGCGCAAGCTGCGCCAGTTCCAGGACCTCGGACACGAGGTTTCGTTCGTTGTCGGGACCGGGACGAGCCTGGTCGGGGACCCGTCCGACAAGGACAAGCTGCGCCCGACCATGACGCTTGAGCAGGCCGTGGCCAACGGGCGCACGTATGCCGAGCAGGCCTTCACGATCCTGGATCGGGAGCGGACGGCGATCCGCTACAACCACGAGTGGCTGCTCAACCTCGACCTGACCGAGCTGATCCGCATGGCCTCGGCCTTCACCCTGCAGCAGTTCGTCCAACGTGAGAACTTCCGCCTGCGCTGGGAGCGAAGCGAGCCGGTCTACCTGCATGAGACGTTCTACGCGCTGCTGCAGGGCTACGATGCCGTGGCGCTGCAGGCGGACGTGCAGGTCGGGGGCAGTGAGCAGCTCTTCAACATCTTGACCGCCGGCCGCAAGCTGCAGGAGCTGGCGGGTCAACCCCCGCAGGTAGGGATTCTGTTGGGAATCCTTCCCGGGACCGACGGCGTGGTGCGCATGTCCAAGTCACTCGGCAACCACATCGCCATCCACGCTGCGCCGGAGGATATGTACGGCAAGGTGATGAGCCTGCCGGACAGCGCGCTGGCGATCTTCTTCAAGCTGGTTACGCGCTACACGCCCGAGCAGATCGCCCGGGTGGAGGGCGAGCTGGCCGGAGGAGAGTGCAACCCGCGCGACGTGAAGATGGAGCTGGCGCGTGAGATCGTGGCCATCTTCCATGGGGAGGCGAAGGCGGCCGAGGCTGAGCGCGCCTTCGTACGCGTCTTCCAGGAACGGCAGGCGCCGGAGGACATTCCCGAGTTCCGCTTCACGCAGGGTGCCACGCTCATTGAGGTCCTCAGTTCGTCTGGTTTGGCGAGCAGCAAGAGCGAAGCCCGCCGGCTTGTGGAGCAGAATGGCGTGAGCCTCGACGGCCTGGTGCTGAGGGAGGCGAGTTCTCCACTTGAGGTGACCGGCGAAGGATTGCTGCAGGTAGGCAAACGGCGCTTCTTGCGCCTGATCAGCGAGCCGCCGGGCTCGGCCGGCGTGCCTAGGTAGGACAGACTCCCCGTTCGCGATCCCGGGTCAGGCTGACAGCTGTTGGCTGACCGCGGCCTGCTATCCTTTAATGACGATCACCGGCGTCAGGCGAGCGACCTTGCGCGCGATCCCGGCCTGCGTGACGACCTCGACCACGGCATCGACCTGCTTGTAGGCCTGCGGGGCCTCTTCGGCCAGGCCGGGCATCGATCCGGCGCGGATGCGGATGCCGCGCCCCTCCAGTTCGCGACGAAGCTGATCCCCGCGCACCGAACGCTTGGCCTCGTGCCGGCTCATGACCCGCCCGGCACCGTGGCAGCTTGAGCCGAAGCTGCGGCGCATACTCTCCTCGGTCCCCAGCAGCACCCAGGAGGCCGTCCCCATGCTGCCGGGGACGAGCACCGGCTGGCCGAGGTCGCGGTACTCGGCCGGAAGCCCGGCAAAGCCCGGGCCGAAGGCGCGGGTCGCACCTTTGCGGTGCACACAGACGCGCATAAGGCGGCCGTCGACCGTATGCTCCTCGATCTTGCCCATGTTGTGGGCGATGTCGTACACCTGGCGCAGGCTCCAATCGCCGACCTTGCCTGCCAGGACGCCTTCCAGCGAGCGGCGGACGTGGTGAGTCAGGATCTGCCGATTGGCAAAGGCATAGTTGGCGGCGCAAGCCATGGCGGCCAGATAGCGCCGGCCCTCGGGCGAATCCAGCGGGGCGCACACCAGCTCCCGATCCGGCAATCGGATCCCATAGCGCTGCACGGCGCCCTGCAGTTCATGCACGTAGTCCGAGCAGATCTGGTGCCCGAGGCCGCGCGAACCGCAGTGGATCTGGATGGCCAGGTGGCCGGGGGACAGGCCCAACGTCTGCGCCGCGCCCGCGTCGAAGACCTGCTCGACGACATCCACTTCGATGAAGTGATTGCCCGCGCCGAGGGTACCAAGCTGCGGTCGGCCGCGCTCCTTGGCCCGGGTGCTGACGCAGGATGGGTCGGCCCCCTCGATCCTGCCGCTCTCCTCGGTGCGATCGAGATCGGACGGCAGTGCATAGCCGTTCGCCAGCGCCCACTCCGAACCCGTGCGACAGACCCGATCGAGCTCCTTGCCGGAAAGCGGCAGGCTGCCCTTGACCCCTACGCCGCTCGGGCAGTTGGCGTACAACGCCGACGCCAGGTCGTCCAGGTAGGGGCCGGCCTCATCGAAGGAAAGTCGACTCGCCAGCAGCCGGACCCCGCAATTGATGTCGTACCCGATGCCGCCCGGCGAGACGACGCCGTCCGACAGGCGCGTGGCCGCCACGCCGCCGATGGGGAATCCATAGCCCTGGTGCACATCCGGCATCACCACGACTTGACCGACCAGCCCGGGCAGGGTGGCGGCGTTGACCGCTTGCTCGATAGACCGGTCACCCAGCGCCTCGTCGATCAGTCGTTCATCAGCATAGATATGAACCGGGACGCGCATGTCCGGCCGATACGATGCCGGGATCTCCCACTGCCAGGGAGCGATCCGATGCAGTTCCTTCTTATTCATCGGGGCCGCCTTCCGCGGGTCGGGTTACACATCGAACACGATCGTGGCCTCGAGGCCGGCCGGTGTCTCGCGAACTGCCAGCCCGTGATAGGTCACCGCTTTGATCGCCCGACCGATCGAAGCCAGCGGGGCTTCTTCGATGGTGGCTTGCAGGCCGGACGGCCCGGTGGCCGTCACATGGATAGCGGTGAAGGCGACCGCCTGGGTCTCCATTCGGAAGAGCAGCTCCTCCAGCCAGCGCACCAGGAGCTCGGCCCGATCGGGCGACTGCAGCGCGATCGATGTTGTCTGGCGCTGGCCCGGGGCGGGGACCGCCTGTATCAGGCTGAGCATGCCCTGGGCCGCGTGCAGCATCAAAGCAGCCAGGTCGACGCCGCGGACCCGCAGCGCCAGGTCGGCCGTGTGCGCGACCTCCTCGAAGGGCTGTCCGGTCACACTGTCAGTATAAGCGATACGTGCTATCGATTCGGGGCCAGGAATAGTCTATAATCTTGGCCGATGTTCGAGGCACCCGCCTTCCTGGAACAGCGTCTTCGAGGGGTCCTTGCGGACACCTTTGGGCGGGTTCCGGAGTCGGGCCTGTCGGCCCCCGAAATCGCCCAACAGTTGAGCAGCGAGATCCTGGCCGCCACCCGGCGCTTCGAAAGCGGCGCCGCCTACGCGCCGGATCAGTACACCTTCAGCATGCACCCGGCCGACGCCAAGATCATCCTCGAATACGCCCCTCAAATCCATTCCGAGTTGGCCCGCCGCCTGCGCGAGGCGTTGGCGGTGGAGGGCTTCGCCTTTGCCCGCGAGCCGCAGGTGACGCTGGCGACGGATCCGACCATTGAGCGCGGCGAAGTGCGAACGGTCGTCTGGCGCAGCAGCAACCCGCTCAGGGTGGCCGCGCCGGATCCTTTGAAAGCACCTGAAGAGAAGGAGGGGGGACCGGAAGGCGCCTTCCTGGTGGTCGACGGCCGGCGGCACTTCCCGCTGGCGCGAGCGCTCATTCGCATCGGCCGCCGGATGGAGAACGATCTGGTCCTGGCAGACCTGCACGTCTCGAGGTTCCACGCAGAGGTGCGCCTGCTGGAAGGGCGCTATCTGATCGTGGATCTCAATTCGACCGCCGGGACGTTTGTGAATGGGAAGCGCGTGCGCGAACATGTCCTGACCGCGGGCGACCTGGTGACCATCGCCCAGACAACTCTCGTGTACGGCGAGGATCCCGGCGGACCGCCGGCGGTCACGCCCCCGTACACGCCTCCCGGCCTGCCGCGCGAGAAGCGCGATGTGGTGACGCCGATGGACATGAAGACCCTCACCGGTGTTCGCCGCCCAAAGCGCTGACCGCAGTCGAGCCGGTGCGCCCCTCCCCGGCGAACGGTCGTATAATTCCGCCCGATGAACGAACCGCTGGCCCAGCTTGAACGGCAGCTGGAACTCCTTATCGAAGGCTCTTTGGCGCGCCTGCTCGGCGCGGAGCTCTCCTCGGCGGACGTCGCCGCGCAGCTGGCGCGTTCGATGCATGACGGCGTCCGCACTGACCCGCAGGGCCAGCCGCACGCGCCCGACCAATACGCGCTGACTTTGCACCCGACGGATATCGAGGTCCTGCTCGAGCGCGGCGGGAACCTGCAAGTCGACATGGGCAAGGGGGTCATGGAGGCGGCACGCGCCAGCGGCTACCGGCTGGGGCGCGAGCCGCACATCACCCTGGCCGTCGACCCCACCCTGCCGCGCTGGCAGGTGCGCGTGATCGCCTGGCACAGCAGCAATCCCCTCGAGTTCACGCAGGCCATGCCTCAATCGAGCGACTCGCAGCCGGGCAGGCTGCCGGTCGGCGCGTTCCTGATCATCGATGGCAAGCGGCACTTCCCGCTCGATCGACCGGTCGTCAATATCGGTCGGCGTCTGGATAACCAGCTCATTCTCGAGGACGGGCACGTCTCGCGCACCCATGCCCAATTGCGCGTGCGCGAGGGGCGGTTCGTGCTCTTCGACCTCGGATCCACTTCCGGCACGCGCGTCAACGGCCGGCCCGTCAAACAGCACGTCCTCCAGGCGGGCGACGTTATCAGTATCGCCGCCGCTCGCCTGGTGTATGGGGAAGATCCGGGCGGGCCGCCTGAGGCG
>DAIRVC010000164.1:2794-5923 GCA_036803025.1 Anaerolineales bacterium | reverse complement strand
GGCGGCCGCCTCATGGTCGCGAACCTGCCTTCGGCGCGCCAGGTCGTGATCGAGGCCGCCGCCCATCTTCCGAATCTCGACCACCCTGAGCAGTTCCGCCGGATCGTGACGGACTTCCTATCGAAGGTCTAGCTATCGCTGAGCCATGGGGAACGTCTGCGCTAGCGGGCGCAGACCCCCGGATCCGCGCGTGGCAGCAAGATGGACAGCGCCCGGAATCGAAGCGGGGTGTGGATCCTATCCACACCCCGCTCTTTCGGGCCTGGGCGAAGCGGCCGGCGGCCTATGTGCCTTCTTCCCACGAGGCCAGATAGCGTTCCTGCTCGGGCGTGAGACGGTCGATCCGGATGCCCATCGATTCGAGCTTCAGCCGTGCGATCTCTCGGTCGATCGCCTCCGGTACAGGGTAGACCCGATTCTCCATCTCGCCGGCGTGCTGGAGGAGATGCTCCAACGAGAGGGCCTGGTTGGCGAAGGACATGTCCATCACGCTGGCCGGGTGGCCTTCAGCGGCCGCCAGGTTGATCAGCCGTCCCTCGCCCAGCAGGTTGATGCGCCGGCCGTCCTTGAGCGTGTACTGGTCGATGAACGGCCGCACGCGCATCTTCTGCTTGGCCATCTCCTCCAGCGCCGGGATGTTGATCTCAACGTTGAAGTGCCCCGAGTTGGCGACGATGGCGCCATCCTTCATGCGTTCCAGGTGGGCGCGATCGAGCACGTTGAGATCCCCGGTGACGGTGCAGAAGATGTCGCCGATGGCGGCGGCCTCGAGCATGGGCATGACCTGGAACCCCTCCATGACCGCTTCCAACGCCGCCAGGGGGTTCACTTCGGTGACGATGACCAGAGCGCCCATGCCGCGCGCCCGATTGGCCAGCCCTCGCCCGCACCAGCCGTACCCGGCGACGACGAAGTTCTTGCCGGCCAGCAGCGTGTTGGTCGCCCGCACGATCCCGTCGACCGTCGACTGGCCGGTGCCGTAGCGGTTGTCGAAAAAGTGCTTGGTCATTGCATCGTTGACGGCGATGATCGGGTAGGCGAGCGCGTTGTCGGCCGCCATCGCCCGCAGGCGAATGACTCCGGTGGTTGTCTCCTCCGTGCCGCCGGCCACGCCGGGCAGGAGTTCGCGCCGGTCCTTGTGCAGCGTGCTCACCAGGTCGGCCCCGTCATCCATCGTCACCTGCGGTTTGTGGTCGAGAGCGGCGTGGATATGTTTGTAGTAGGTCGCGTTGTCCTCGCCTTTGATGGCGTAGGTCGGGATCTCGAAATGCGTGGCCAGGGCGGCGGCGACTTCGTCCTGCGTGGAGAGGGGATTAGAGGCGCACAAGACCACGTCTGCGCCTCCGCTTTGGAGCGTGCGCATCAGGTTGGCGGTCTCACTGGTGACGTGCAGGCAGGCGGCCACGCGCGTACCCTTCAAAGGCCGCTCCCTGGCGAAGCGTTCCAAGATCTGGCCCAGGACCGGCATCTCCTCCTGCGCCCACTCGATCTTGCGCCGGCCGCCTTCGGCCAGCTTCTTGTCGCGGATGTCATACGGCTCTGTCATTGGACCACTCCCATTTTCTCAATTCGGAGCAGCGCCCAGATCGGCGATGCCCTCCCGATAGGCGCAATGATTGCGGAAACCAAGGCGATGATAGCACCGGACGGCCGGAGCATTCGACTGAGAGACGTTCAGAACGATTGTGCCGACCCCTTCTTGCCGCAGCCCGGCGACGACCGCGCCCGTGGTCCGGCCGGCCAGGCCGCGGCCGCGCTGGGCCGGCGCGGTGAAGACATTGCCGACTGCGGCCAGCCCAAACGTCCGGGCGACGATGTGCGTACCGGCCACCGCCACCAATCCCGAGTCGCCGGGGATCCCCATGAACACGCCCGTCTCCAGTTGTCGCGGGTGGAACGCATCCGGACGGTCAGGGTGACCGTCGAACAGGGCCTCCAGTGCGCTCTGATCCGCCGGGCCGAGGCGGACGCAGCCCTCGCCCACACGCGCCGGCAGCCTCGGCGCCGTGAGGACCATGCGCCACATGTCGACCTCGTGCAGGATCTTCAATTGCCGCTCCAGTCGCCGGCGGAGGGCAGGCAGCAAGGTGTAGACGTAGCGGCCCGGCGGCACATGGGACACCAGCCGTTCGCACTCCTCCTCTGCGCCGTAGGCGAACAGCACCGGCGGCTCCAGCCCGCGGTAGACGAGGAGCACCGACTGACTTTCGACCAGCCAGGTGCAGTGCGCCCGCTCGCCTGGCTCCAGGTCGGCCAGCGCGTACGCGCACCAGCCGCGGTCCGTTTCCAGGATCTCCCGGACCTTGTCTGGTTCCGCCTCGCAACTCACAGCAGGCGGTCCAGCGCGGCGTGGTCATCGAAGTGCCGGCGGAATCGGGCGACGAATTCGGCCAGGTCGAATGAGTGCGACTGCGGCCCGCGGCTTTCGAGGCAATAGGTTGCCGCCAATGATCCCATCTGCGCGCACAGCTCCAACGGAAGCTGGTGGAGGTAGCCCTTCAAGAAGCCGGCCCGGAAGGCGTCGCCGACGCCGGTCGGATCGACGATCGCGTGCTCCGGGACTGCCGGGATGGGACTCTCGCCTGCCTGCGTGTTCAGGACCGCGCCGGTCTCGCCGCAGGTGACCAGCAGAAACTCGGCCTGCTCCAAGATCTGCGCGCGGTCGAGGCCGGTGCGTTTCTCGATCAGCGCGAACTCGTAGTCGTTGACCACCAGACCGCGGCAGGAGCGGATCCCCTGCCGCAGCGCCTCGGTCTCAAGCCGCACGATCTGCTGGCTGGGATCGTAGATGTAGGCGATGCCCTGCTGACGACATTCCTGGACGTAGGCCGCCATGGCGCCCGGGTCGTTGGGTGAGATGACGGCCAGATCGGGCCGGGCCGGCAGATCGGAAAAGCGCAGCTCGGCGGCCCTCGCCATCGCACCGGTGTAGAAGGAGGCGATCTGCGAGTTGGCCTGGTCGGTGTTGACAAAGAACGAGGCGGTCAGAAGGCCCGGGATCGTACGAATCGCCGAGGTGTCCACGCCGCAGCGGTCGAGCCACTGGCGGTACTCGTCGAAGTCCTCGCCGACGGTGGCCATCACCGTCGGACGCTCGCCGAGCAGAGCCAGCGTGTAGGCGATATTGGC
>DAIRVC010000164.1:0-2784 GCA_036803025.1 Anaerolineales bacterium | reverse complement strand
TCCGCCAGCGACACGCGCCACGACAGCCAGTTGCGCCACGCCGCCGCGCTGTCGCACCATCGAGTCGACCAGGAACGAAAGGCTGAGCCGGTCGAGGCGTTCGGGCAGAATATGGTCCCGGAACTTGCCCGGGAAAGTCATGATGTAGTCGAAGGCGATCGATCCGGTCAGGACGATGCCCATGGCAGGGTGCCCTCCAGAGCGGCGGCCAGGCTGGGGCCGAACGGCTGGCGCAGGATGCCCTTCTCGGTAATCCAGGCGCTGACCAGTCGGGCGGGAGTGACATCGAAAGCCGGGTTGCGAGCGCGCGCACCGGGCGGCGAGACACGTTGGTCGCCCCACTTCAGGTCGAGCACCTCGGCCGGGTCGCGCTCCTCAATCGCTATGGCTTCGCCGGAGGCCAGGCGAGTATCGATCGTCGACAGCGGCAGAGCACAGTAGAACGGCACCCCGCAGTCGTGCGCGGCCAGCGCCAGCATGTAGGTGCCGATCTTGTTGGCCACGTCTCCGTTGGCAGCCACGCGGTCGGCGCCGACCAGGGCTGCGGCGACCTCACCACGGCGAAGATAGAACCCGGCCGCGCCGTCCGTGATGATATCGAAAGAGATGCCCAACTGCTGGAGCTCCCAAGCCGTCAGCCGCGTACCCTGCAAGCGTGGTCTGGTCTCATCCACCAGAACGTGGATGGCCTTCCCCTGCTCGTGTGCCGCCCGGATGACGCCCAGCGCGGTGCCGTAGTCCACCGTCGCCAACGCACCGGTGTTGCAGTGGTGGATCACGGTGTCGCCGTCGTGCAGCAGGTCCGCCCCGTGGCGGCCGATGGCCTGGTTGACCAGCACATCTTCGTCGGCGATGCGCTGTGCTTCCGCGTGGATGGCCTCTCGAACAGCGGCCGGGCCCTCGAGTTGACGGCTGCGTCCGGCCTGAAGCACACGCTCGAGTGCCCAACCCAGGTTGGCGGCCGTCGGGCGGCTGCGGCCCAGAAGTGCCGCCGTCGTCTGCAACTCGCGCAGCATCGCCTCGCCGGAGCCGGCCGCCGACTGGTGAGCGGCGAGCGCCAGGCCGAAGGCGCCCGCCGCGCCGATCGCCGGCGCGCCGCGCACGGCCATGTCCCGAATGGCTGCACTCACCGCCTCAGCGCTCGCCAGGGACAGGACCTTCAGTTCGGCCGGCAGTAGCCGCTGGTCGATCACCTCGACTGCCGGGCCGGCGCTGTTCCAGGTCACCGTTCGCATACGGTCACGAAAAGGCGCTCTCCAGGGAGAGCGCGCTGCAATCCCTGGCCAGTGTAGCACCCGGCGCACATTGTGGCAAGAAAACCGATCGACGGCCGGGTCGCCGGCCCGGCCCAGGCCGCATGCGGGCAATCGGCCGGGCGGGCGGCCCCCAACAGATGCGTGGCCGGGGAGGACGGACAGGCTCCATCCGGTGCAATCTCGTCACGCGCCAAATGGCTGCCCCGGATGGGCGCATTGACACCCGCCTGGGCCTCCCGTATCATCGCCCGCATGTCTGTGCGCCGGGTAGTGCCCATGATCGTCGCGGCTGCCTTGGTTGTCGGCTGCAATGCGCCACTCGGGCTCCCTTTCGGGGCCTCGCCGACCCCCAGCCCGACTGTGACCGCAACCATCACGCCAACGGCCACGCCGACGCCGACGCCGGTGCCCGTGCAGCGCATCCAGGCCGGCGAGCGCGCCATCTTCTACGGCGATTGGGAGACGGCCCTGCTCGAGTTCCAGGCCGCCCGGGGCGGCGCGGCGACGGTCGAGGAGCGCGGCGGCGCGCAGCTGGGGTTGGGAATCGCCCTGGCCGCAGCCGGACGCGCGCAGGAAGCCTACGATGCATTCAGCCAGTTCCTGGTCGACTTCCCCGATCACGCCGACCGGGCGCGCGGCTTCTTCCATCGCGCCCAGCTGGCCGAAGAACTTGGTCAGACCGACCAGGCCCTGCAAGACTATGCCCAGTACCTGGCGCTTCGCCCTGGACGAATCGACGGCTACGTCAACGAACGCAGCGGCGACCTTCTGCGCCAGGCCGGTCGCCCGACGGAAGCCCTGATCGCCTACCAGGCGGCCTTGTCCGCCCCCGATCCCCTTTCGCCGATCAGTCTGGAGATCAAGGCCGGCCTGTCATATCTGGAGGCCGGCGAGCCGGGCGCCGCGCTGGAGCGGTTCGATCGGGTGTATCAGATCGCGGGCGACGCGGCGACGCGCGCGACCGCCAATCTCCTGGCGGGCTTGGCGCTGGAGGAGCAGGGGGATCTGCAAGGCGCCTACAGCCGCTATCTTGAGTCAGTGAACAACTACCCGGAGGCCTATGACGCCTATACGGGCCTGATCCGGCTGGTCGACGCCGGTGTGCCGGTGGATGACTTCCAGCGCGGTCTGGTGGACTACAACGCCGGCGCTCACGAACCGGCACTGGCGGCTTTCGACCGCGCGCTAGCCGTCGCCCCCAGCGGCGCGGCCTACTACTATCGCGGATTGGCCCGGCGGGCACTGGGCGACTCGTTCGGCGCGATCGACGACTTCGCCGCCGTCGTGGCGATGGGCGCCGGTGAGCCGCGCTGGACGGATGCCTTCCTTGAGATGGCCTTCACCGAGTGGGCCTACCTCGACCGCTACGCCGAGGCGATTCAGACCTATCTCGACTATGCCGCCTCGGCCCCGGCCAGCGCCTCCGCCGACGATGCACTGTTCGGTGCCGCGCGAGTGCACGAACGCTCGGGAGACCTGGCCGGCGCGGCCGCCGTGTGGCTGCGGATTCCGGCTGAGTATCCGGCCA
>DAIRVC010000163.1:0-5936 GCA_036803025.1 Anaerolineales bacterium | reverse complement strand
TACATCAACGTCGACCCGGGGACGATGAGCCCCTACCAGCACGGCGAGGTGTACGTCCTGGACGACGGGGCGGAGACTGATCTGGATCTGGGTCACTACGAACGTTTCATCGATATCAGCTTGAGCAGGGTGTGCAACATCACCTCCGGCCAGATCTACTCGGAGGTCATCTCCAAGGAACGCCGCGGCGACTTCCTGGGCGGGACCATCCAGGTCATTCCGCACGTCACCAACGAGATCAAGCACCGCATCGGCCTGGTCCCCAAGGCGACCGGGGCGGAGATCGTTCTGGTCGAGGTCGGTGGGACGGTCGGCGACATCGAATCTCTGCCCTTCCTCGAAGCGCTGCGGCAGATGCGCTCCGACGTGGGGAGGGAGAACACGCTCTACGTCCACGTCACCTGGCTGCCGCACATCGGCGCCACCGGCGAACTCAAGACCAAGCCGACGCAGCACTCGGTGCGTGAGCTGCGTTCGATCGGCATCTCACCTGATGTGATCGCCGCTCGCTCGGATCACCCGATCGCCAATGAGCTGCGCGACAAGATCGCCCTGTTCTGCGACGTCGATGCCAAGGCCGTCCTGCCGCTGGTCACCACCGACGTGCTGTATGAAGTGCCCATGCTGCTCGAAAGCCTGGGCGTGGCCGATCTGATCCTGGGCCGCCTGGGGCTGGAGGCCAGAAAGACACCGGATTGGTCCGGCTGGCAGGAACTGATCCGTCAGGAGCGCAGCCAGCGCCCGAAAGTGCGTATCGCCCTGGTCGGCAAGTACGTTGAGCTGCAGGACGCGTACATGTCGGTGCGCGAGGCGGTCCGGCACGCTTCTCTGGCGGTAGGCGTGGATGGCGAGATGATCTGGCTGCACTCGGCCGAGCTGGAGAAGGGGCGGGGCTGGGACGAGCTGCGCAAGGCCGACGGCATCATCGTCCCGGGCGGATTTGGCTCGCGCGGCATCGAAGGCAAGATCGCTGCGGCTCGCTACGCGCGAGAGAGCCGGACGCCCTATCTGGGGCTGTGCCTGGGCATGCAGGTCATGGTGATCGAGTTCGCCAGGTACGTGCTCGGCTCGGAGGCACCGAACTCGACGGAGTTCGATCGGGGCACACCGCACCCGGTGATCGATCTCCTTCCGGAGCAGCGCAGCATCGGGGACATGGGCGGGACGATGCGGCTGGGGCTGTATCCCTGCCGTCTGGTCGCAGGCACGCGCAGCGCGCAGGCGTACGGCGAGAGCCTGGTGCAGGAGCGGCACCGCCACCGGTTCGAGTTCAACAACACCTACCGAGAGGCATTGGCGGAAAAGGGCATGCGCTACTCGGGTCTCTCACCCGACGAGCGGCTGGTCGAGATCGCTGAACTGGCCGATCATCCGTTCATGGTCGGGAGCCAGTTCCATCCGGAGTTCCTTTCCAGGCCGAACCGCCCGCACCCGCTCTTCCGGGCGCTGATGGCGCATGCGGCCGAGAAGGCCGGGGTGCGGCGCGGCAGTTGAGCCGCGGGAAATCAGAAGCGCCGCCCCGGGGCGGCGCAGTGCATGCTGCGGCAGGACCGGCAGCTTACTCTTCCTCTTGCGTCTCTTCCATCGCCTCGGCGACCGGCGCCCTGCGGTTGCGTTCGGCCGAGAGCTTGGCGATCCCGTTGCGGGCCTGGGTGACCAGGCGGGTGAGTTCGGATTCCAGGCCCCCCAGCGCCTCGATGACGTACTCGTCAGCCTCGCTGCGCGTGGCCTCGGCTTCGGCCCGAGCCTGGAGCAAGATCTGCTCCGAGCGCGATTGGGCGGCCTGCACGATCGCGTCGCGGGAGACGGATTCGTCGGCCTTCTGCTTGGCCAGAGCCACGGTGCGGGCCGACTCCTCCTGCGCCTGCGCCAGTACACGGTCGCGCTGCGCCAGGATCTGCTGTGCCTTCTTGACCTCTTCCGGAATCGAAATGCGCATCTGGTCGATGATCTCGAGGAAGCGATCCTCGTCGACGATGACATTATGGGTCAGGGGGATCGGCCGGCTGGAGTTGAACAACTCCTCCAGCCGATCCACCAGATGCAGGATATCCATGCTCGCCTCCGGTCCTTACGGCCGGCCGCTCCCAGTGTCGGTTTCCGTTGCAAGCTTCGGGCCAAAGCGTACACCGAAGCGCGCGTGGGGTCAACCGGGCTCAATCTCGCAGTGAGGTCATGTGGATGGACGGTGAGCCGTCGGCCTCCAGGTCCTGAAAGCGCTTGGCCAGGGCCGAGGCGACGTGCGGCGGGACCAGGCTGGTCATGTCGCCCCCCAGCGAGGCGATCTCGCGCACGGTCGTCCCCGACAGGAAGGTGTGTTCCTCGCTGGTGATCAGGGCGACCACGTCGATCTCGGGCGCCAGGCGGTGGTTGGCCAGGGCCATGCGGAACTCCTGCTCGAAATCGGAGAACACGCGCAGCCCGCGCACGATCACGCTGGCGCCGACCTGACGGCAGAAGTTGACCGTCAGGCCTCCGTAGCCGACCACCTGAATGGTGGGATCGTCGGCGAAGGCCCGCCGCACCAGATCGATGCGTTCCTGCGGGGAAAGCAGCAGGCTCTTGAGCGGGCGGTCGTAGACGGCCACGATCAGCTCGCCGAACAGCCGCCGGGCGCGGTTGGCGATGTCGATGTGGCCGTAGTGGATCGGATCGAACGTTCCCGGGAATACGGCGCGGACCATCAGCTGATCTCTCCCTTGGACTTGGGCCAGAAGCGCTCCAATGCGCGGGCCAGAAGCGCGTGCTCCGGTTGGGTCAGGTCGGCATCCACCTCGAACAGCTGCAGCGCTTCGCGGCGGGCCTTCTCGATCAAGCGCACGTCGGTCAGGCGGGCCATGCGCAGCTCGGCGAATCCGGATTGGCGCGTGCCCAGGAAGTCGCCCGGGCCGCGCTGCTCGAGGTCCATCTCCGCCAGACGGAAGCCGTCGTTGGTTGTCTCCATCGCCCGCAGGCGTTCGTTGTCGGCCGCATCGTCGCTTTCTGCCATGAGCAGGCAGTAGGACGGATGTTCGCCGCGCCCGACCCGCCCGCGGAACTGATGCAGCTGCGCCAGGCCGAATCGGTTGGCGCCCTCGATCAACATCACCGTGGCATTGGGGACGTCCACTCCGACCTCGACGACCGAGGTGGAGACCAGGATCTCGGTCTCGACTCGGCGGAAGGCGAGCATCGTCTGCTCTTTCTCATCCGGCCGCATGCGGCCGTGCAGCAAGCCCAGGCGTTGCTTGGGGAAGACCTCTTCCTGGAGGCGGCGGTGCTCTTCGACGGCCGCCTTGGCCTCGATCTTCTCCGATTCCTCCACCAGCGGGTAGATGATGAACGCCTGCCGGCCGGACTCGATCTGGCTGAGGACGAACTGATAAGCGCGCGAACGCTCGCGCGGCGTGAGCACGCGCGTCTCGATCGGCTTGCGCCCGGGGGGCATCTCTTCCAGCAGCGTCAGGTCGAGATCGCCGTAGACCGTCAGCGCCAGTGAACGCGGGATCGGTGTGGCGGTCATGACCAGCAGGTTGGGTGCGGCGCCCTTGGCGCGCAGGGCTGCCCGCTGCTCGACTCCGAAGCGGTGCTGCTCGTCGATGACCGCCAGGCCGAGTCGGGCGAAATCGACCGGGTCTTCCAGCAGGGCGTGCGTCCCGACGACGACCCGGACGGCGCCGCTCGACAGTCCCTCGCGGATCTCTTTCTTCTCCGATTCAGGCGTCGAGCCGAGCAGCAGCCGCAGCTCGGACTCGCCGATGTCCAGGCCGCGCGGCAGCAGGTCGCGCAGCGTGGCCAGGTGCTGTTCGGCCAGGATGCTGGTCGGCGCCATGATGGCCGCCTGGAAGCCGTTGGTGGCGACGATCCCGGCCGCCAGGGCGGCCAGGACGGTCTTGCCCGAACCGACGTCCCCCTGCAGCAGGCGATTCATGGGTCGATCCGAGGCCAGGTCGGCGCGCAGGTCAGCCAGCGCCGCCGTCTGTGCTGCGGTCAGTTGGTAGGGCAGCCGGCTGCGGAAGCGCTCGATCCAGGCGTCGTCGATCGGCATTCGCGGCGAGGCGATGCCCGACCAATCCCTCTTCTGGCGCAGCACGCCCAGCTGCAGCAGGAACATCTCGTCAAAGGCCAGACGATGCTGCGCCTGGGACAGCCGTTCCTGGCTGTCGGGGAAATGAGTTTGCTGCAGCGCCGTTCCGAGGGGCATAAGCTCGGCCGACCGCAGGATCGCCTCGGGCATCGGATCGGGCAAGCGCGGCGCCAGGCGTGCGACGACCGAGCTGATGACGCGCCGCAGCCACTTGCTGGTGACGCCGGCCGTCAGCGGGTAGACCGGGACGATGCGGTTGGTGTGAAGCTGCTGTCGCTCCAGCGGCTCCCACTCCGGATTGTTCATCGTCAGTCGGCCGAGATACTGGTCGATGCGGCCGGAGAGAACGATCGCCCGGCCCGGGCGCAGGCGATCGGCGATCCACGGCTGATTGAACCAGGTCACGCGCAGCGCACCCGTTCCGTCACTGATGACCGCTTCGACGAGCTTCTGTCCGCCGCGCGTCGGCCGCAGGTGGAGCTCATCCACCGCCCCGATGATCGTGACCTCCTCGCCGTACCACAGACGGTTGACCGTCTTGAGCTGCGAGTAGTCGTCGTAGCGCCGGGGCAGGTGCCAGAGCAGGTCTTCCAGCGTGCGCAGGCCGAGCTTCTCGAGTGTCTGCGCGGATTTGGGGCCAATGCCCTGGATGGCCGTCAGCGGCGCATCCAGGCCGGGCGGTGGACCGGTCGGCCGCGCGGCCGGGCTGGCAGGTGCCGGCGCACCGTCGGCCTCCTCCGCGCCGCCGTCCTCGTCCAGGTCTTCATCGTCATCGAACTCAGCCGCCTCGGCCTCGGCCGGACTCACCGGCGAGGGCGTGCGGGCCACAGTGGCCGGCTCGGGCGGAGGTTCCGGGGCCGGGGTGGGGGCCGCGCCCGCCGCGGGCGCCGCCGGCCGCCCGACAAACTCGGGATACTCGGCCCGGATGCGGTTGCCCAACCCGCGCAGCGCCTCCTCGCGCGAGGCCGGGGAGAGGCGCGGGTAGTCGCGCAGGCGCGTCACCACGGCCTCGATCAATGCCGGCGGCAGGCTGGCGGCGCGCGCCTCGGCCTCCCAGGGTTCCAGCATGCGCTCCAGGCCGCCGACGACGGCGCGGTTGTCGAAGCCGCGGTCGGCCTCCAGGCGCAGATACTTGAACAGCTTGTCCAGGGCTGGGTTCATCAGCACCGTCTTCCAGAGCAGTTCAGCAGGCAACTATAGGGGCCAAGACCGAAAGGCGCCACCGTATCAGGCGCTCAGCCCCGCCGCCCCGATCGCTCCCGGGCCGACGTGTGTGCCGATGACGGTCGTCACGTCGACGACGAGCGCAGCACGGCGGACCAGCGGCCGCAGTCTCTCGGCGACCGCCGCCGCTTCGGCCGCGATTCCGGAGTGCAGGACCGCCAGCTGTTCGAGCGGGGCTCGGCTTTCGACCAACGACATGAGCTGGTCGACCGCCTTGTGGCGGGTGCGCACCTCGCCGATGCGCTGCACCACGCCGTCGCCGATCTGGACCAGCAGCTTGACTTTCAGCAGATCGCCCAGCCCGGCGCGCAGCCAGTTCACCCGGCCGCTGCGGCGCAGATACTGCAGCGTGTCGATCATCGCCACCGTCCAGACCTTCTGGCGGGCGCGCTCTGCAGCGTCGAGGACCGCCTCGAACGGGGCGCCGGCCGCGGCCAGCGCGGCGGCCTCCATCGCCTGGAAACCCAGACCCATCGAGACCTGCGCGCTGTCGAAGACATGCACACGGTCGCCGAAGGCGGAGGCCGCCTGGGCGGCGCGGACGGAGCAGATCCTCAAGTTCCTCTATCCGCCGGTGCCTTGAGCCGAAGCCACGAGGCACCTCCTTTGCGGTAACCGGGGGCTCGCACGGCTGTCAGCCCAGTGT
>DAIRVC010000162.1:0-5968 GCA_036803025.1 Anaerolineales bacterium | reverse complement strand
TCGACGTGGCGGCGGCGACCCGCCACGGCATTGCCGTGGCGATGGCGTTCGGAGCGGCGGCCGGGCTCGAGATCGCCGATGCTCTTGCCGCGGCGCCTGAGCTGCAGGGCTATCACCTGCTTCCCAGCGTGCGCGGCGACTTGCTGGCGAAGCTCGGCCGCAACGACGAGGCCCGCGCCGAATTCGAGCGGGCGGCGGACATCACGCGTAATGGCCGCGAGCGCGCGCTGCTCCTCGAACGGGCTGCTGCTTGCGCCGCGACGCCGGACTGAATCGCGCATCCCACCTGCGGAGGAATCCCACATGCAGATCTCGACATCGGACCGAACGGCGCCTTGGATCGAAGACCTCAAGGCAGGGGTGCGGGGCCAGCCGATCTCGCCCGGCGAGGCCGAGTACGATCGGGCCCGAACGGTGTTCTACGGCGGGGTCGACCGCAAGCCGGGGATCATCATACGGGCCGCGGACGACCGGGACGTGGCGCACGTCGCTTCCTTCGCCCGCGAGAATGGCCTGGAGCTGGCTGTGCGCAGCGGTGGGCACAGCACTGCCGGGCACAGCCTGTCCGAGGGCGGGATCGTTCTCGACCTGAGCGGCATGCGGGCGCTGGAAATCGACGTTGAAGGCCGTACGGCCTGGGCGCAGGCGGGTCTGACCGCCGGCGAATACACGGACGCAGCCGGCGCCCATGGCCTGGCCACCGGCTTCGGCGACACGCGCACTGTCGGGCTGGGGGGGCTCACGTTGGGCGGAGGGGTTGGCTACCTCTCCCGCAAGTACGGCCTCACGATCGACGACCTGATGGCAGCCGAGATCGTGACCGCCGACGGCCAGCTGTTGCGCACGGATCACGATACGCACCCCGACCTGTTCTGGGCCATCCGGGGCGGCGGCGGCAACTTCGGGGTGGCGACGCGGTTTCACTACCGGCTCCATCCGGTCGAGGCCGTGCTGGGCGGGATGTTGATCCTGCCGGCCACGCCCCAGGCCGTGTCCGCCTTTGTCGCCGAGGCGGAGGCCGCGCCGGACGAGCTCACCGCCATCGCCAACATCATGGCCGCGCCACCCATGCCATTCCTCTCACCCGAAGATCACGGCCGGCTGGTGATCCTCGCCAGCCTGGCGCACGCCGGCGGCGGGGAGGCCGGCGAGCGCGCCGTGGAGCGCTTCCGCGCCATTGCCCGTCCGCTTGCCGATCAGATTCGGACGATGCGCTACCCGGAGCTGTATCCGCCGGAGGCGGGCGACTACCACCCCGTGGCGGTGGGGCGCACGCTGTTCATGGACGCCGTCGACTCGGGCACGGCGGAGACGATCCTCGATCAGCTTCGGGCTTCGACGGCATCGATGTCGGTCGTGCAACTCCGAGTGCTTGGGGGAGCAGTGGCGCGCGTCCCGATCGCGGCGACGGCCTACGCGCATCGCGGGCGCCGGATCATGGCCAATGTCGCCGCACTGTACGAGCGCCCCGGCGATCAGGAGGTCCACAAGGCGTGGGCCGACGGCTTGGCTGCGTCTCTGCGTCAGGGCGAACCGGGGGCCTACGTGAACTTCCTGGGCGATGAAGGGGAGGCGCGGGTGCGCCAGGCCTATCCGGGCGAGACCTGGGCCAAGTTGTCGGCCGTCAAGGCTCGCTACGATCCGACGAACCTGTTCCGGCTCAATCAGAACATCCCGCCGGCGGAGTAGCCGGCCGCGTCCGGGCCAATCCCCGAGCGGCGCGCCCGGCTCAGCCGCATCGGGTGCGCGGCTACTTCACGGCTTCCGTGACCCCGAGGAGCTGCTGAGCAGCGGCCAGGGCCTCTGCGCGGGTCCAGGCCCGGCCGGATTCGGCCGCCTCTCCCCGTACCGGCGCAGGCAGGCGCCGCCGGGCGATCTCGAGCCGCGCAGGTCTCTCAGGCCGCCGGCCGCTGACCGGTCACGGGGTGGTGAGCGCGGCCCTTCACCCTTCGAGGAATGGGGTCTCCCGCTTGGGGAGACCCCTGCGCGTCGAGATCAGCTGCGCGCCTCGGGTCGATGGGCAGTGCCCCCCGGGGCGGGGCGCTCCTCAAACGGGTACCTCAGGCCGATCAATCGACGGATCTCGTCCATCGTCTCCATATTGGCGAGCGTCGATGCCAGCGGCATGCCCGTGCTTTCCCGTCGGCCGGCCCGGACGCAGCGCATGACCTCCTCGATCTGATACTCGAATCCGTTCTGCCGGAACGGAAGGGTGGCGATCGTCTCCTTGCCGCCGACGACCAGCGCGGCCGAAGTCGGTTCCGGGAGCTTGGCCCGCACATCGATGCGGCCCTTGGTGCCGTAGATGCGAATCTCGTTGATGGCCTCGAACAGGAAGCTGCAGGTGAACTGCGCGATGGTGTCGTGTGGGTAGACCAGTGTGACTGCGGTGAGATCGTCCACTCCGGTCGGGCCCAAGTGAGCCTGGGCGCTGACGGTTTTCGGGTTCTCCCCGACTATCCATTGTGAAAGGGCGATGTTATAGACGCCCAGGTCGAGCAGGGCGCCTCCGGCCAAGTCGGGGTCGAACTTGCGGTCGGATGGATCGGGCTCGGCCTGGAAGCAGAACGCCGACGAGATGAGGCGCAGGCTTCCTATTGAATCCGCCTCCAGCCACTCTCGCACCTTGCCGTAGACGGGCAGGAAGCGCGACCACAGCGCTTCCATAAGGAACAGATTCTTCCGCTGCGCCAGATCGATCAGGTCGGCGGCCTCAGCGGCGTTCACCGTGAACGGCTTCTCCAGCAGCACCGGCTTCCCGGCCTCCAGGCACAGGCGCGCCTGTGCGTGATGGAACCGGTGCGGGCTGGCGATGTAGACCGCATCCACGTTGGGATCGCGCGTCAGGGCTTCGTACGAATCATGGACGACGGGCACGCTGTGCTGCTGAGCGAACGCCTGCCCTCGCTGCATGGATCGGCTGGCCACCGCCTGCAGCCTGGCGCCATCGATGCTCTCTACGGCCTGCGCAAAACGGTGGGCGATCCTTCCCGGAGCCAGGATGCCCCAGCGGAATGATTCTGTGGTCATGCTTACCTCTCCCTCCTGCCGCCGGCCTCGGAGGCGTTTCCCTCGCCTGCGAGAAGATATGATACCCTTGGCGCCTGACCCATGAATAGCGCACTCATCACCACACTGGTCATACTGGCCATCACGCTCGTGTTGTTCATCAGCGAGCGGCTTTCCATGGACCTGGTGGCGCTGCTCGTGCTGGTAGCGCTGGGACTCAGCCAGGTCCTGACCCCTCAGGAAGTCTTCTCCGGACTGAGCGACACGGCCGTGATCACCATTCTGGCCGTGTTCGTGCTGGCCCGCGGCCTGGAGGAGACGGGTGTCGCCGCCCGCATCGGGGAGTTCCTGGTCCGGACCGCCGGGAAGAGCGAGACCAAGCTGATCGTCGCCATCATGTCGGCCGGCGCCTTCATGTCTCTCTTCATGAACAACATCGCCGCCGCCTCCATCCTGCTGCCGGCCGCATCGACGGCGGCGCGCAAGGCGGGGGTACCCCTCTCGCGCTTGCTGATGCCGCTGGCTTTCGGCACCCTACTGGGTGGAATGGCGACGCTCTTCACGACGACCAACATCGTCGTCCGGAGCGTACTGCAAGACCTCGGGTATCCTGGCTTCGGCCTGCTGGATTTCGCGCCGGTAGGCGTGCCGCTGATCGTCGTCGGAATCGGGTACATGGCGGTGTGGGGAAGGCGCATGCTCCCTGCCCGGACTTCGCCTCAACGCGCCGAGGCCCTGGGTAACGCAGACGGCGATCTGCTCCAACTGTATGACCTGAGCGACCGCCTCTTCCGGGCGCGCATCCCGGACGGCTCGTACCTGATCGGCCGAAGGCTGGTGGAGAGCACCTTCCGCGAGAAGTACGGGCTGAGCGTGGTGGCCGTCGAGCGCGAGGGCAGGACAGTCCTGGCGCCGGTGCCGGATTTCGAGTTCCGGTCGGGAGACGTCGTCCTGCTGGAGGGGCGATTGGAGGAATTCCGCCAGCGGGATGTGGAGCCGTATCTGGAGATCTTGCAGCCGCGGCAGTACAGCGAGACGGAGTTCGAGACGACCTCGGTGGTGGTGCTCGAGGCCGCCTTGTCTCCCCGTTCTCAACTGATCGGCCGGACGTTGAAGGAGAGCCGGTTCCGAGACAAGTACGGAATGAATGTCCTGGCGGTGTGGAACGGCACCCGGGTGTTCCGTTCCGGCCTGCAGGATAGGAAGCTGACCTTCGGTGACGCCCTGCTCTTGCAGGGTCCGCGCGAGCGCCTCCCCATGCTGCGCCTGGATCCCGACCTGATCATCCTGAGCAGCGAGCAGGATCCGGTCCGGCAGGTCACCGGCAAGGGTTGGCTTGCCCTGGCGATCTTCGCCGGGACCCTGATCGCGGCCGCGTTCAGCCGCATCTCCGTGGGCGAGGTGATGCTGGCCGGCGCACTGCTCATGGTCATTACCAACATCTTGACCATGGAACAGGTCTACCGGGCCATCGAATGGAAGGTCGTCTTCCTGGTGGCCGGGATGCTGCCGCTCGGGCTGGCGTTGACCAAGACTGGGGCGACGGCGCTGTTCGCCACGTCACTGACGACCCTGGTCGAGCCGTATGGCCCGCTGGCCCTCCTCCTGGCGCTGCTGGTGCTGACGGTGGTGCTTTCCCAGGCGATGAAGGGGGCAGCGGTGGCGGCCGTCATGGCCCCCATCGCCATCCAGGCCGCCCAGCAAATGGGAGCCGATCCGTTGGCGATGGGGATGGGGGTCGCGCTGGCGACCTCGATGGCCTTCGTGACGCCGCTCGGCCACCCGGTCAACATCCTGATGATGGGGCCGGGCGAGTACCGCATGCGCGACTTCATCCGGGTGGGCCTGCCGATGACGGTGCTGCTCTTCGCCGTCGTCCTCCTGATCCTGCCGATCTTCTGGCCGCTGGCCTCCAGGTAGTTGGAGCCAGGGAGCTGCGCGGCGACTGTCGAGACGACATCCGATCGCTGGCTGCGTCATTACGTCGGTGCCAATCCGATTCCGCGGGAGCGGATCACGAGAACTCGTCGACCGAGTGGGGACAGCACGTTCGGAGACGGCGGGCGCGTCGCCCTGGCGACCTCATCCGGGGCCGGCAAGATGTGCACACCAGGTTCTCCCCAACCGAGGAAACCCTGAGGCTGCATGGCCCGACCTCGTTCGCGGACTCCGCCATGCTGTCTGGCCACAACGTCCTTGGTAGGCGGTGTTCCCGGAGTTGATGGTCCGAAAAGGTGTTGGTGCAGGAACACAAGGCGGGGTGAGGCGGTTGATCACAGGTTGGGCGCTGGTCCACACGTGCTGGTGGACAAGCCGACAACGGGCGTTCTTGTACGCGAAGCCTGCGACTCTTGGGAGGAATGATAGGGGGACCAGGTCCGAGGAATTCGAGTGGATCCCCTCCCCGATCATTCTGCCAGCGCTCCACCCGAAGCGGGGCAACAGGTCGCCCAGGCACACAGGTGCGTCCGCAGCGCGACCGACCCAAGACCGTGTTGCCCGACCGGGAGAGCAAGGTGCGCTCACGCCTTGATGAGCGGCTTTGGTGAGGCGCCCGGCGGCCGGTCGTCCAGGCTTACTCCTCTGCCTCGGCCTCGAGCTGATCCAGCCGTGTGTAGTAGTCCCGGATCTCTTTCAGGTGCGCCCAGGCGATCTTGCCGGTGAGGATCGGGTCGTCATGCGTCACGTCGGTCTCCGGATCCCTGGCGCCGTGTTCGAGTTCCACCTCGAGCCCTCGCCGGAACTGCTCCGGGTCGACCTTCGCCCAATCGAGCCCAAGCCGTAATCCGATCGAGCGAGCCTGCTCGGTAGTGATCCGTTGAGTGTCGCTCATGCCGGTCTCCCGATTCCGTGTGTGTCCGCCATCGTCGGACGGCTTCGTCTCGGCCTGGCGGGCTCAGACTAGCTCGAGAGGTGCTCTCGGACTTTGGCTGAGATCTGGCGATCGGTCATCTTGTCC